>JANLJK010000456.1 GCA_029255525.1 Pseudolabrys sp. | reverse complement strand
AGCAGCACCTTGCCGTGCAGCTCGACGTTGAGCGGCTGCCAGTCGATGTCGAAGTATCGCCTTGCCGGGACCGACGAGATAATCCCAATAGCCAGCGACCTTGTCGTTCTTTGAGTATTTGCCGAAGGCGTGGCTAGTGCCGGAAAAGAAATGCGCGATCAGGATGGCGTTCGACTTGTCGGCATTGAGCGTGCCCGCCGCCTCCCAGCCGATCTTCACGTTCTTGATCGTCGCGCCGGCGACGGTCGTGTAGCTCGGCAGTTCGAAGGTCTTCTTCTCGACGATGAGATCGCTCGTTTGCGCGATGGCCGAGAGCGGCCACAGCAGACAGAACGCAAGCGCAATCCGCATGACGCGCGGCATCGGACGTCTCCCTGATGGCTGTGTTCTTGTTCTTGCGGCGCAGTCTAGCACGGTCCTCATGACGCCAAATGGTCAAAACAAAAACGCGCGCGGTTTCCCGCGCGCGCTTGGGTTTGATCGTCGTCGGCCGTCGCGCGGCCGATCGCTCAGAACGGGATTTCGTCGTCCATGTCGTTGCCGCGGCCACCGCCGCCCGCGCCGGCCATCGCCGGACGCCGCGACGCGGTCGGCCCGGGTGAGCCGAAGTCGCCGCCGCTCTCGCCACCGCCCGCGCCGGCGCCCGCACCGCCGCGGCCGTCCAGCATCGTCAGCGTCGAGTTGAAGCCCTGCAGGACGATCTCGGTCGAGTAACGATCCTGGCCGTCCTTGTCCTGCCATTTGCGCGTCTGCAGCGCACCTTCGATGTAAACCTTCGCGCCCTTCTTCAGGTACTGCTCGGCCACCTTGGCGAGGCCTTCGCTGAAGATCACCACGCGGTGCCACTCGGTCTTTTCCTTGCGCTCGCCGGTGGCCTTGTCGCGCCAAGTGTCCGACGTCGCGATGCGCAGATTGACGATCGGCCGGCCGTCCTGGGTCCGGCGAACTTCCGGATCGGCGCCCAGATTGCCGACCAGAATGACCTTGTTGACGCTACCAGCCATGATGCTCTCCGAGAGGCGACCTTGAGCCCGCTGTCACGGGCCTCGGTTCCAGTCGCCGGTTATGGGGGCTGCCGCGATGCGCGCGCTGCCGTTGATTTTTCACCCTAGACCTCGCCGACCGTCCATCAAGCGGGTTTGGTCCTAATCCACAGCGGCTTGCCCGCCCGGTGCCTGCTTGTCGGTGCGTTGGGCGCCGACATGATGTTCTATTTTTGTTCTACGCGATCGTCAAGGGCTGCGTGACGACGCAGGTCCGCATCGCCGGCGCCGACCGGCTGCCAATTCGGGCCCGCTGCTCACCCCAGCACAACTATTTTTATACAGCACTCAACCTGTGAAACCGAAAATTTACCATACTGGTGCCAACTACATTGGCACTAATCGATTGATTCGCCTGCCATTTTGACGCTCGTACGCGCTCGAAGCACAGACCGAATCATTCATCGGAACTTTTGTTGCGTACCAGCGTGAGTTGTTTTTTCGGCCGAAACTCAATAGGAGGTCACGACAATGAAGCGTTACATACTTTCGGCGTGCGCGGGCTTTTTGGCCGCGGCGACGATGGCAGCGCCATCGTTCGCGGCTGACTTGCCCCGTCCGTCCTACAAGGCACCGGTCTACGTCGCGCCGGTGTTCAGCTGGACGGGTTTCTACCTCGGCATCAACGGTGGTTACGGCTGGGGCCACAGCGATTGGAATAACGGCCCCATGGGCAATGTCGCCCTGAACGCCAAAGGCGCGATGGTCGGCGGCACCTTCGGCTATAATTGGCAGACCGGCACGTGGGTCTTTGGTCTGGAAGGCGACGTCGACGCCTCCTGGATCAACGGCTCGAGCCAAGGCGGTGCCGCCGGCACCTCCTGCTCCGGCCCCAATGGCTGCACGACCAAGAACAGCTGGCTCGCGACCGGTCGTGGCCGCATCGGCTTCGCCTGGGACCGCTTCATGCCCTACATCACCGGCGGCGCGATCGGCGGCAACATCAAAGCAACGGACAACGGCGGCGCTTCGGTCGACAAGACCAAGCTCGGCTGGACGGCCGGTGCCGGTGTGGAGTGGGCTTTCTCCGGCCCGTGGTCGGCGAAGCTCGAATATCTCTATGCCAACCTCGGCAACGTCACTTGCGATGCCGCGACCTGCGGCTCCGACACCACGGTCTCTCTCAAGACCAACATGGTCCGGGGCGGCGTGAACTATCGCTTCTAAGTGACACAGCCTTTGGCGCGGCGATGCAGCCGCGCCGATCGCATGATGAAGAGAGGCCGGCGCGAATGCCGGCCTTTTTTCGTGCCGGTGCGTGCGACGTAAAAGTGATTGTATTACGCCGCGTCGTACCCCTATTTTTCGTGCATGGCCGATTGCTGTTGCGCACCTCCACCGCTCAATCTCGATCCGCACCGCGGCAGTTCCAGCTATCGTCGCGTTCTGTGGGTTGTGCTCATCATCAACACGGTGATGTTCCTGGTCGAGATCGGCGCCGGTGTCGCCGCCGGCTCCGCGTCGCTGCAGGCTGACGCGCTCGACTTCCTCGGCGACGCCGCGAACTACGCCATCAGCCTTATCGTCGTCGGCATGGCCCTGCGCTACCGCGCGACGGCGGCGCTGGCGAAAGGCGCGACCATGGGCCTGTTCGGCCTGTGGGTGATCGCGACCGTCATCTGGCACGCTTTGCATGGCACCCTACCCAGCGCTGTCGCGATGGGCACGGTCGGCATCGCCGCCTTGGCCGCCAACGCCGCTTCATTCGCGGTGCTGTGGCGTTACCGTGAGGGCGACGCCAACATGCGTTCGGCCTGGATCTGCACGCGCAACGACGTGCTCGGCAATCTCGCTGTGTTGCTGGCCGCCCTCGGCGTCTTCGGCACCGGCACCGGGTGGCCGGACGTGATCGTCGCCGCCATCATGGCCGCGTTGGCCTTGCAGGGTGCCGTTACGGTCGTGCGCCACGCGCTCAACGAGTTGCGTGAGCCTGCCGCCGTCCCGGCCGAATAACGCACCAATGAATGCAGTTTCGGCTCAGCCCGCGCCGAGCGCGACGGCGATGTTGTAGGTGGCGAAAGCGGCGATATAAGCGAGCGCCAGCATGTAGAAGAAGGTGATCCACATCCACTTCCAGCCGCCGGTCTCGCGCTTGATCACCGCCAGTGTCGAGGCGCATTGCGGCGCAAACACGTACCAAGCGAGCATCGCCAAAGCCGTCGCCAGCGACCACTTGTTCGCCAGCGCTTGGCCGATCTGCTCGGCCGCTTCCTTGCCGCCTTCGATCGCATAGACGGTGCCGAGCGCGGCGACCGCGACTTCGCGCGCCGCCATGCCGGGAATGAGCGCCACGGCGATCTGCCAGTTGAAGCCGACCGGCGCGAGCAAGGGCTCGATGGCGTGGCCGATGATCGATGCCAGGCTGAAATCGATCGCCGGTTCGGTCGCGCCTTCCGGCGGACGCGGGAACGAGGCGAGGAACCAGATCAGCACCATCATCGAGAAGATCGTGGTGCCGGCGCGCGTCAGGAACATCTTGGCGCGCGTATAGAGGCCGATGACGACACTGCGCGGCTGCGGCAGCTTGTAGTCCGGCAGTTCCAGCATAAAGGGTGGCGTCGGCGTGTCGCGCCAGAACACGTATTTGAAAACGGCCGACACGGCGAGCGCGCTGATGATGCCGGCGGCATAGAGCCCGAACATCACCAGGCCCTGCAAGCCGAAGAAGCCGAACACTTCTTTGTCCGGAATGAAGGCGGCGATGATCAGCGTATAGACCGGGATGCGCGCCGAGCACGTCATCAAGGGCGCCACCATGATGGTGGTCAGCCGGTCGCGCGGATTGTCGATCACCCGCGTCGCCATGATGCCGGGAATGGCGCAGGCAAAACTCGACAGCAGCGGAATGAAGGCGCGGCCATGCAGGCCGGCGCCGCCCATGATGCGATCCATCAGGAAGGCCGCGCGCGCCATGTAGCCGAGGTCTTCGAGCAGCAGGATGAACAGGAACAGGATCAGGATCTGCGGCAGGAAGACAATGACGCTGCCGACGCCGGACAGGACGCCGTCCTTGATGAACGACAGGAGCAGCCCGTCCGGCAGATAGGCCGCCGCCAGCACACCCAGGCCCTCGAAGCCGCCGGTGATCAGATCCATCAGCGGCTTGGCCCAGGTGAACACCGCCTGGAACATCACGAACAGCAGCACCAGCAGGAAAATCAGACCGAACACCGGATGCAGCAGCACGGCATCGATGCGCGTCGTCAGCGTGTCCGGCTTGGCCGGCATATGCACGGTGGCCTTGATGATGCGGTCGGCCTCGCGCTGGCCGGCGCGCAGTTCGCTGGTGGTCGGTGCCTGCCAGTTCGCCGGTGCCGCCGCCGGCAGTGCTTCGTGGCCGGCGAGTTCGTCGAGCCGCGCCATCAGATCGTCGACGCCGCCACGGCGCACCGCGGCCGCGGTGATGACCGGCACGCCCAGTTCAGCCGACAGCTTGGCGAGGTCGATCTCGACGCCACGTCTTTTGGCGATATCGATCATGTTGAGGACGAGCAGCAGCGGCCGCCCGACCCGCTTCAGCTCCAGCACCAGCCGCAGCGCCAGGCGCAGGTTGGTGGCATCCGCCACGCAGACCAAAAGGTCCGGCGTTTCGTCGAACCGGCCGAGCACGACGTCACGGGTGACTTCCTCGTCGGGCGAGCGCGCACGCAACGAATAGGTGCCGGGCAGATCCAGCAGATTGACGGTGAGGCCCGACGGCGTTTTCAACGCGCCGCTTTTGCGCTCGACGGTGACGCCGGGATAATTGGCGACCTTCTGCCGGCTGCCCGTCAGCGCGTTGAACAGTGCGGTTTTTCCGCTATTCGGCGTCCCGATCAGGGCGAAACGTCGGGTGCCCGTGTCGGCCACGACAGTCATTGTACGTATGTCCGCTTACACCACCCGGATCGCCATCGCCTCGCGGCGACGCAAGGCCACGGTGGCGTCGTTGACGCGGACCGCGATGGGGTCGCGTCCGATAGCCCCCTCATGCAGGATCTCGACATGCGCGCCCTCGGTGAAACCGAGTTCGATCAGCCGACGCTCGAGCTCCCCAACCGGCAGGCCGGAGTGTCCGTTGACCTCGATCGCCTCGATATGGCCACGGAATCCCCGCGGCGCTTCACCGAGAAGCGAGCCGTCCGTCAGCTTTGAGGTGTCGTGCCCGTTGCAGGCCATGGTGAACGTCTTTCGCAAGAACAACGTTGTGTGTCTTTGCGGCAAATCAAGCGCGAGGGTCAAGTAAATTGCAAATCAGATCAATAGCTTAGAATGATTATAAAGAAGCGGCTTAAACGCCGTTCCGGCTCGTGGATTTCTGCCGCAGAGCAACCTGGACCGCCGCGCCATCAAGCGCAGCAAATCTTGGTCAGACCGGCAGCACAGATTTCAGAAAAACTTCAGAACGCTCCCATGGCCCTTTCAGGACCCCTGCGAGGCGCCATGACACGGTGAGCGTGTCGGACTCGGGCCTGCAACGGCCAGAGGTGTCCGGCATCGGGACGTGCCGGCGGCTGACGGCGTCCGTCGGTGGGGGATTGAAGTCTTGCGCAGCGTCACAATTCAGAATGGTTTGCCGCTCCGGCTGCGCGCCGCCTTGCTGGCCTCCACGGCGCTCGCCGCCGCCTTGCTGCTCCCGGCGACCGGCCCCGCCCGGGCGCAGGACGCGACCTGGCTCGCCACTCCGGGTTCGGGCAATTACTACGACGCCAACAACTGGAGCCCGGCCAGCGTGCCGACCGGCACCGCCTTCTTTGGCACGTCGGCGACGACGGCGCTGACGCTTGGCACCGCCGGCAGCATCGGCGGCTGGACGCTCAATGCAGGAGCGTCGACCTACAGCTTCGCCTTCACCGCCGACCAGACCTTTACCGGCGCCGGCATCGTCATCAACGGTGGCAGTGCGGCCATTACCAACAATGCGTTCCTGTATTTCGCGAACACGAGCACGGCCGGCAGCGCGGGCATTTACAACCGTGCTTACATGTTTTTCATGAACGCCAGCACCGCCGGCACGGCAACGATCACCAACGACAACGAACTGTATTTCTACGGCACCAGCAGCGCCGGCACGGCGACGATTAACAACAACATCGGCCTGTATTTTCACAACAATAGCACGGCCGGCAACGCGCATTTGGTCAATAATACCAGCTACGCCTCCGTTGATTTCTCCAACACCGCCGGACCGAACAACGACAAGAAGATCAGCGCCGGCTCGATCGCCGGCGGCGGAACTTTCAGTCTCGGTGCCAACGAACTGACGGTGGGCACCGACAACCTGTCGACCGAAGTCACCGGCGTGATCGCGGATGGCGGCACCGGTGGCGGCACCGGCGCCTCGCTAGTGAAGGTCGGTACAGGCACACTGACGCTGTCGGGCACCAACAGCTACACTGGCGGCACCACCATCAATGGCGGCACGTTGCAAATCGGAAACGGCGGCACGACTGGCTCGGTCGCCGGGGGCATCGCCGACAACGCGGCGCTCATCTTCAACCGATCGGACAACGTCACTTACGGCGGCATCATCAGCGGCAGCGGCACGCTGGAGAAGCTCGGCGCCGGCACGCTGACGCTGTCGGGCGCCAGCACCTATACCGGGGCCACCACGGTTAGCGCCGGCACGCTGACCATCCAGGGCAGTATCGCGTCGAGCACGATCACCAACAACGCCACACTGATCTATTCCACCAACGCCACGGCTGGCACCGCATCGATCACCAACAATAGCCAGTTGACGTTCTACGGTAACACCACTGCCGGCAGCGCCACCATCACCAACAGCGGCACCGTGCTGTTCGACGGCAACTCGACGGCCGACAGCGCGCAACTGATCAACAGCGGAAGCAACGCCGTCGTCAACTTCTGGACTCCCGGCCCGGCCAGCGACGGCCGGATCACCGCCGGCTCGCTTGCCGGGAGCGGACGCTTCGACCTCAACAGCATCGAATTGACGTTCGGCAGCAACAATCTATCGACCGAGGTGACCGGCGTACTGACTGGCGACGGACTCGTGACCGGAACGTCGGTGGTCAAGACCGGCACCGGCACGCTGACTCTGTCGGGCACCAACACCTATACCGGCGCGACCATCATCAATGACGGTGCGCTCGTGGTGAACGGCTCGATCGCGGCATCCAGCAGCCTGACGATGGGTAGCGGCACGACGCTCGGCGGCACCGGCCAATTGCCGACGACCGTCATCAATAGTGGTGCGACGCTGGCGCCGGGCAATTCCATCGGCACGCTGACCGTCAATGGCAACCTGACCTTCAACAGCGGCACGACCTACAGCATCGAAGTCTTGCCGACGGCGGCCGACCGCACCAATGTCACCGGCACCGCGACCTTGACCGGCGCCACCGTGCAGGCCGTTGCGTTGCCGGGCAGCTTCCGCGGCCAAACCTACACCATCATCAACGCCACCGGTGGATTGGGCGGCACGCAATTCGCCGGGTTGACCTTCAGCGGCAGCAGCATCAGCCCCGGCGCGCGCAATCCGCACCTGACTTACGATGCCAACAACGCCTATCTGGTGCTCGATCCCGGCACGATCCAGCTGCCCGCTGGCACGAGCGGCAACCAGAGCAGTGTCGCGGACGGCATCAACAGCGCGGTGCTGAACGGCGGCACGCCGCCGGCCGCCTTCGATACGCTGCTCAACATGAGCGGCGCGCAGCAGACCAACGCACTCAATCAGGTCTCCGGCCAGCCCGGCGCCAGCGGCACGCAGGCCTCGTTCGGCGCCAACCAGCAATTCATGTCCATGCTCGATCCGTCCTCGGGCCGTGGCGGTGCGGGTGCCGTGACTTCGTTTGCCGAGGAAAGCGAAGCGTTGGCCTATTCGGGTCGCAACGCCAAAGCGCGCGAGGCCTATGCCGCGGTGACGCCGCGCGACCGGCGCGCCATGTCGTTCGAGCGGCGCTGGGGCGTCTGGGCCACCGGCTATGGCGGCACCAGCACCGTGAACGGCAGCCCGTCGTCGGGCACCAGCACCACGACCAGCCGTGTCTATGGCACCGTGATCGGCGCCGATTATCGCGTCTCGCCAGACACCGTGCTCGGCTTCGCCTTTGGCGGCGCGGGCTTCAACTTCTCGCTGTCGGACGGCCTGGGCGGCGGCCGCGCCGACCTGTTCCAGGCCGGACTCTATGGACGGCACACGATGGGAGCGGCCTATCTCTCCGCGTCGCTTTCCTATGGCTGGCAAGACGTCACCACCGACCGCACCGTGACGGTGTCGGGCTCCGACAGACTGACCGCAAACTACAAGGCCAGCACCTTCGCCGCGCGCGCCGAAGCGGGCTGGCGCTTCGCGCCGTGGCCGGCGTTCGGCGTCGGCGTGACACCTTACGCCGCTGCGCAGGTCACCAGCATCCACCTGCCGAGCTACAGCGAGACCTCCACGTCCGGCAGCGGAACGTTTGCCCTGTCCTACTCGGCGCAGACGACGACCAATGTGCGCAGCGAGCTCGGTGCGCGCGTCGATAAGCTCTTCATGCGCGACGATGGCCTCTTCACGTTGCATGGCCGCCTAGCCTGGGCACACGACTCCAACACCGACCGGCCAGTGACGGCAGCGTTCCAGACGCTGCCGGGTTCAAGCTTCACCGTGAACGGGGCGCAGCCGGCGGCCGATGCCGCGCTGGTTTCGGCCGGCGCCGAGATGAAATGGTGGAACGGCTTCTCGCTCGCCGGCACGTTCGAAGGTGAGTTCTCCAACACGACGCAGACCTACGCCGGCAAAGGCACGGTGCGCTACGCGTGGTAAGGCCCGTCGGCTTTCATGCGGCGCCTTCCGATTGATGCGTCCCGTCCGCTCGCAAGCGATGCAGCGGAACCCAATTTTACAACGGTAAAATAATACGAGGCAACCATAACAACTTAGGATTGCAAAATTCAGTAAGGTTTCATTAAGCCTCAAAGACTCCACTTAACTCCAGTTCTTTCAGTGGCTTAAATGTTACAGCTTTTTAGCGAAAACGGCGTATGGGTGTGGCCAGGGCGGTGCTATATGGCCGTCGTTTGCAATACCCGGGAGACTTTCATGCGTTCTTTGACTGTACTCGGCGCCGCTGTCGCGGTGTTGGGCTTCGCCACTGCCGCCTCGGCGGCCGATCTGCCCGCGCGCACCTACACCAAGGCGCCGCCGCCGATGGTGGTGGTCTATAATTGGACCGGTCTCTACGCTGGCGTGAACGTCGGCGGCGGCTGGTCGTCGGCCAGCTCGAACTTCGGAGATGCCAGCGGTATCATCGGTGGCGGCCAGATCGGCTACAACTGGCAGCCTGTTGGTACCCCGCTGGTGCTCGGCATCGAGGCCGACATCCAGGGCACCTCGCTCAAGAGCAGCGCCACCGACGGCGCCCTCACCGGTGAATCCAAGGTTCCGGCCTTCGGCACCTTGCGTGGCCGCATCGGCTACGCCTGGGATCGCTTCATGGTCTACGGCACCGGTGGCTGGGCTTTCAGCAACACCAAGACCTCGCTTTCGGGCCCCGGCGGCTCGGTTTCCGACGAGAAGTGGGGTTCGGGCTACACCGTCGGTGGCGGTCTGGAATGGGCCTTCGCGGGTCCGTGGAGCGTCAAGGCTGAGTATCTCTACGTAAGTGCCAACAGCGTCGACCTGACGCTGGCTGGCGTTACGGTCAGCACTGGCGA
Organism: Pseudolabrys sp.; assembly: GCA_029255525.1. Classification (GTDB taxonomy): domain Bacteria; phylum Pseudomonadota; class Alphaproteobacteria; order Rhizobiales; family Xanthobacteraceae; genus Pseudolabrys. The sequence goes on along the minus strand of JANLJK010000456.1, from coordinate 2,261 downwards.
CTATCACTACAACGTGGCCCGCCTCGGCCTGAACTATCGCTTCTAAGTCGAAGCCACGTCGCACATCGGAAAAGGCCGGCTCGCGCCGGCCTTTTTCTTTTGGCTCTTTGCTTCTACGCCGCGCGGCGCGATAGCGGTCGTCACGCTCAACGCCGACTTGTCCCCAGCAGCGAAATAGCGCGGGCAGCGGGCTGGCGAAGCCAGCCGGTTCTTCCTATGTTCTAGTGCCTGACTGATCGTCTTTTGCCGTGCCGGCCGTCGCCGGGCGGCGGCCTATTGCTGCGCCGGCCCACCCCCTTCTCGCGACCGACATATTCATGAACGACCTTTTCGACAAAAACGCCAAGGCTAACGAGAAGGCCGCCAAAGCCGCCCGCGACGCCCGTGCCATCACCATCCGTGGCGCCCGCGAGCACAATCTCAAGAACGTCGACGTCACCATCCCACGCGACCAACTCGTCGTGTTCACCGGCCTGTCCGGCTCGGGCAAATCCTCGCTCGCCTTCGACACCATCTACGCCGAGGGCCAACGCCGCTACGTCGAGTCGCTGTCGGCTTACGCCCGCCAGTTCCTGGAGATGATGCAGAAGCCGGACGTCGACCAGATCGACGGCCTGTCGCCGGCCATCTCCATCGAGCAGAAGACCACCTCGAAGAACCCGCGCTCGACCGTCGGCACCGTCACCGAGATCTACGATTACATGCGCCTCCTCTGGGCGCGCGTCGGCGTGCCCTACTCGCCGGCGACCGGCCTGCCGATCGAAAGCCAGACCGTGTCACAGATGGTCGACCGCGTCCTGGCGCTGCCCGAGGGCACGCGCATCTATGTGCTGGCCCCCGTCGTGCGCGGCCGCAAGGGCGAGTACAAGAAGGAACTCGCCGACTTCATGCGCAAGGGCTATCAGCGCGTGAAGATCGACGGCGCCTTCCACGAGATCGCCGACGTCAAGCCGCTCGACAAGAAGTTCACGCACGACATCGACGTGGTGGTCGACCGTCTTGTTGTTAAAAGCGATATCGCCACGCGGCTCGCCGACTCGCTGGAGCAGTGCCTCAAGCTCGCCGACGGCCTCGCCGTGGTGGAGCTGGCCGACTCCAAGGCCTCCGGCGCCACCGCCAATCGCGGCCGCAACGCCAATGCCGAGCGCCTGATCTTCTCCGAGAAGTTCGCCTGCCCCGTCTCCGGCTTCACCATTCCGGAGATCGAGCCGCGCCTGTTCTCGTTCAACAACCCGTTCGGCGCCTGCCCGGAATGCGGCGGCCTCGGCCTCGAGCAGCACATCGACGCCGACCTCATCATCCCCGACAAGGACGCGACCTTGCGCAAGGGCGCCATCGCGCCGTGGTCGAAGTCGTCGTCGCCTTATTACACGCAGACGCTCGAAGCGCTCGGCAAGCACTACCGCTTCACGCTCGACACCAAGTGGAAAGACCTCGGCAAGAAGACGCAGGAAGCGATCCTCTACGGCTCCGGCGAGGACGAGATCAAATTCGTCTACGACGACGGCATGCGCGGCTACACCACGAAGAAAGCCTTCGAAGGCGTCATCACCAATCTCGAACGCCGCTTCAAGGAAACCGAGAGCGAGTGGGCGCGCGAGGAGCTGCAGAAGTATTTCACCGACGTGCCCTGCAAGGCCTGCGCCGGCGCACGGCTCAAGCCCGAAGCCTTGTGCGTCAAGATCGACGGCAAGAACATCGCCGACGTCTCCGAGCTCTCCATCCGCAAGGCCGGCGACTGGGTCGCCGACCTGCCCAAGCAGCTCACGCCGAAGCAGATGGAAATCGGCGCGCGCATCCTTAAAGAGATCCGCGAGCGCCTGAAATTCCTGGTCGATGTCGGCCTCGATTATCTCACCCTCGCCCGCGCTTCCGGCACCTTGTCCGGCGGCGAGAGCCAGCGCATTCGCCTCGCCTCGCAGATCGGCTCAGGTTTGACCGGCGTCTTGTACGTGCTCGACGAGCCGTCGATCGGCCTGCACCAGCGTGACAATGCCATGCTGCTGGAAACGCTGAAAAGGCTTCGCGATCTCGGCAACACCGTCATCGTCGTCGAGCACGACGAGGACGCCATCCGGCTGGCCGATTACGTGCTCGACATCGGCCCCGGCGCCGGCATCCATGGCGGCCACATCATCGCCGAAGGCACCGTGGAAGACCTCATCGCCGCGCCGAAATCATGGACCGGCAAATATCTCTCCGGCGAGCTGGGCGTGCCGGTGCCGGAGCGGCGCAAGCCCGATCCGCGCCGCAAGCTGAAG
>JANLJK010000455.1 GCA_029255525.1 Pseudolabrys sp. | reverse complement strand
CCTTCGCGGAGGCTTCGCGCATCCCCGGCGATGTTCGCGAGACCGTTGCCCGTATGGCCGGTGTCGCGACGGCAGGCAGCATCACCTACCAGACCGTCGAGGCGGAGTATCGCGGCGGCAAGCTCAGGCTCTATGTGATCGGCTACGAGCCGACGCGCCCCGGCGGACCACCGGAAATCGCTGTCGGTCGCGGGATCGGACGCAGTCACTACGAAATGGTGGCCGATATATCCAGCGGGCTCGCTGTCGGAGACCGTATCGCGCTCGGCCGTCACACGTTCACCATCGTCGGCCTGACCCGGCATCAGGTCAATTCGGGCGGCGACCCGGCGACCTACATCACGCTCTCGGATGCGCAGAAACTGCAATTCGACCTTTCCCCTCCCGCAGCGCGCATACAGCTTGCGCGCGGTAGCGGCGGCGCCAGCAGTGATAATGTCAACGCCGTCGTGGCCCGCCTCCAGCCCAATGCGTCGCCCGATGCCGTTGCAGAATCGGTCCGGCGCTGGAAACATCTCTCGGCCATCACACAGGAGGCGCAGGAGACCATTCTGACACGTTCGCTCGTTGACCGGGCCCGACGCCAGATCGGTCTCTTCACCTCGCTCCTGCTTATCGTTTCGGCGGTAATCATCGCGCTCATCATCTATACGATGACGATGGAGAAGTTGAAGCAGATCGCCACGCTCAAGCTGATTGGCGCACCGGACAGCACCATCGTCGGCATGATCGTCCAGCAGGCGCTGGCGCTCGGCGTCATCGGCTTCACGATCGGCGCCACGCTGATCCTCAACATCAAGGATTACTTTCCGCGCCGCGTCGTGCTCGAGCCAGACAACATCCTGACGCTCGGAGCGATCGTTTTTGCCGTCTGCTTGCTGTCGAGCGCGCTGGGCGTTCGCGTGGCGCTCAAGGTGGATCCGGCGACGGCGCTCGGAGGCTGACATGACGAATGTGACCGACATCGCCCCCCTCGTGCGGCTCGAAGGCATCTCCAAGCACTTTGGCGAGGGGGAAACCCGCGTCGACGCCTTGCGCAACGTTTCAATCGATATTCACCCCGGCGAGGTCGTCGCGCTTCTCGGTCCCTCCGGATCGGGCAAGACGACGCTCCTCAACGTCATCGGCTGCATCATCAATCCGTCCTCGGGGTCGATGGAGCTCGATGGTGAACGCGTCGTCGACAACGGTCGCTGGCTGCGCTCCAATCTGCGGCAATTGCGCCTCGACAAGATCGGCTTCATCTTCCAGTTCCACAACCTCATCCCGTTCCTTGATGCGACCGACAACGTTGCCCTGGTGCTGCAACTGACCGGAATGGACGCCACGCCTGCGAAGCGGCGCGCCCACGAGCTCCTCGACTATCTCGAAGTCGGCCACCGGAAGAACTCTATGCCGGCAAAACTGTCGGGCGGCGAGGCGCAGCGCGTGGCGATCGCCCGCGCGCTCGCCAACCAGCCCCGTATCATCCTCGCGGACGAACCGACCGCGGCGCTCGATTCCAAACGCGCCGGGATC
>JANLJK010000454.1 GCA_029255525.1 Pseudolabrys sp. | reverse complement strand
GCCCGCAGGGCCGAGCCCGGAATCCATACGCCGCAGCGTTGAGGATTATGGATTCCGGGCTCGCCCGCCCATAGCGCGTCGAAGACGCGCGGAAACGCGCTTACGGCAGACGCCCCGGAATGACAGCGAGTTACATATGGATCGCGCGCTTGGCCACGGCCATCGCCGCTTCCTTGACCGCCTCGGGCAAGGTCGGGTGAGCGTGGCAGGTGCGGGCAAGGTCCTCGGCCGAGCCGCCGAATTCCATGAGCACCGCGGCTTCCGCGATCATGTTGCCGGCGTCCGAGCCGACGATGTGCACGCCGAGCACGCGATCGGTCTTGGCGTCGGCCAGAATCTTCACGAAGCCGTCGGTCTGCTGGTTGGCCTTGGCGCGGCCATTGGCGGTGAACGGGAATTTGCCGGCGTTGTAAGCAATGCCCGCCGCCTTCAAATCCTCTTCGCCCTTACCGACCGAGGCGATCTCCGGCATCGTGTAAACGACGGCCGGAATGACGTCATAGTTCACATGACCGGCCTGACCGGCGAGAAGCTCGGCAATGGCGACGCCTTCATCCTCGGCCTTGTGCGCCAGCATCGGCCCGACGATCACGTCGCCGATGGCGTAGATGCCCGGCACGTTGGTGGCATAATGATGATCGACGGCGACACGGCCGCGCTCATCCATCGCCACGCCGACTTCCTTCAGGCCGAGGCCTTCGGTGTAAGGCACGCGGCCGGTCGACACGAGTACGACATCGGCCTCGATGACCTCGGCCTTGCCTTCGCCCTTCGCCGGCTCGACGGTCGCCTTCAATTTCTTGCCCGACGCATCGACGCCGGTGACCTTCGACGACAGCTTGAAGGTCATGCCCTGCTTCTCGAACAGGCGCTGCGCCTGACGGCGCACTTCGCCGTCCATGCCGGGCAGCACGCCGTCGACGAATTCAACGACGGTGACCTTGGCGCCGAGACGACGCCACACCGAGCCGAGTTCGAGGCCGATCACGCCGGCGCCGATGACCAGGAGATGCTCCGGCACCTGCGGCAGCGACAGCGCGCCGGTCGACGACACGATGCGCTTCTCGTCGACGTCGATGCCCTTGAGCTTGGCGACATCGGAGCCGGTGGCGATGACGATCGACTTGGCTTCCAGCGTCTGCGTCTTGCCGTCGTTGCCCTTCACCTCGACCTTGCCGGGGGCGACGATGCGGCCGGTGCCGAACACGCTGTCGATCTTGTTCTTCTTGAACAGGAAGTCGACGCCCTTGACGTTGCCGTCGATGGCTTCCTGCTTGAAGCTCAGCATGGCCTTGAGATCGAGCTTCGGCGTCGAGACGCCGATGCCCATCTTGGCGAACGAGTGTCCGGCTTCTTCAAAAAGCTCGGACGCGTGCAGCAGCGCCTTCGACGGGATGCAGCCGACGTTGAGGCAGGTGCCGCCGTGGGTGCCGCGCTTTTCGACGACGCCCACTTTCAGGCCGAGCTGCGCGTTCATGTTCGCGCCGTCCATGTACACCTGGCCGCCGTGGGCATGCACC
>JANLJK010000453.1 GCA_029255525.1 Pseudolabrys sp. | reverse complement strand
CGGCATCGCCGTCGGCATGGCGACCAACATCCCGCCGCACAATCTCGGCGAGGTCATCGACGCCTGCGTCGCGCTGATCGACGATCCGGCGATCTCGATCGACGACCTGATCGCTATCGTGCCGGGCCCGGATTTTCCGACCGGCGGCATCATCCTCGGCCGTAGCGGCATCCACAGCGCCTATCACACCGGCCGCGGCTCGGTCGTGATGCGCGGCAAGGTCGGTTTCGAGACGATCCGCAAGGAGCGCGAGGCGATCATCGTCACCGAGATTCCGTATCAGGTGAACAAGGCCAATATGGTCGAGCGTATCGCCGAGCTGGTGCGCGAGAAGAAGATCGAAGGCATCGCCGATTTGCGCGATGAAAGCGATCGCGACGGCTACCGGGTCGTCATCGAGCTCAAGCGCGATGCCGAGCGCGATGTCGTCTTGAACCAGCTCTACCGCTTCACGCCGCTGCAGACCTCGTTCGGCTGCAACATGGTGGCGCTCGACGGCGGCCGGCCGCTGACGATGAACCTGCGCGATATGCTCACGGCCTTCGTCGCGTTCCGCGAAGAGGTCGTGTCGCGGCGCACCAAGTTCCTGCTCGGCAAGGCGCGCGACCGCGCTCACGTGTTGGTCGGTCTCGCCATCGCCGTCGCCAATATCGACGAGGTGATCAAGCTGATCCGCGCCTCGCGCGACGCCAAGGAAGCCCGCGAAGCCTTGATGGCGCGCGACTGGCCGGCCAAGGACATGATCAACATGGTGCTGTTGATCGACGATCCGCGCCACCGCGTATCGGACGAGGGCACCACGCGGCTGTCGGCCGAACAGGCCCAGGCCATCCTCGATCTGCGCCTGCAGCGCCTCACGGCGCTGGGTCGCGACGAAATCAAGGAAGAGTTGGACAAGCTCGCCGCGCAGATCGCCGATTACCTCGACATCCTTCGATCCCGCGCGCGCATCCAGTCGATCATCAAGGACGAACTGGCGAAGGTGAAGGCGGAATTCGCCACGCCGCGCCGCACCGAAATCGCCGAAGCGGTCGGCGACATGGAAGACGAGGACCTGATCCAGCGCGAGGACATGGTCGTTACCGTCTCGCATCTCGGCTACATCAAGCGCGTGCCACTCTCGACCTACCGCGCGCAGAAGCGCGGCGGCAAAGGCCGCTCCGGCATGCAGACGCGCGAGGAGGATTTCGTCTCGCGGCTGTTCGTGGCCAACACGCATACGCCGGTGCTGTTCTTCTCCTCCGCCGGCCAAGTCTACAAGGAAAAGGTCTGGCGGTTGCCGCTCGCGGCGCCGCAGGCGCGCGGCAAGGCGCTGATCAACATATTGCCGCTCGATCCGGGCGAGACCATCACCGAGATCATGCCGTTGCCCGAGGACGAAAAGACGTGGGGGCAACTCGACGTCATGTTCGCCTCGACCAAGGGCACCGTCCGCCGCAACAAGCTGTCGGACTTCGTCGATGTGCGCCGCTCCGGCATCATCGCGATGAAGCTACCGGAAGGCGAGGGCATCCTCAGCGTGCAGATCTGCACCGAGAACGACGACGTGCTGCTGACGTCGTCGGGCGGCCAGTGCATCCGCTTCCCGGTCACCGATGTGCGCGTCTTCACCGGCCGCACCTCGATGGGCGTGCGCGGCATCGCGCTCGATAACGACGACAAGCTCATTTCGATGTCGATCCTGCGCCATGTCGATGCGACCTCGGAAGAGCGCGCGGCCTATCTCAAGCGCGCCAACGCGGTGCGCCGCGGCGGCGCCGAGGAGGAAGCCCCCACCGACGGCGAGGAGAGCGTGGCGGCGATCGAACTCGGCGAGCAGCGCTATGTCGAGCTGTCGGCGGCCGAGCAGTTTGTACTGACCTTGTCGGAGCGCGGCTTCGGCAAGCGCACCTCGTCTTACGAGTACCGGATCACTGGCCGCGGCGGCAAAGGCATCGTCGCCATGGATATCTGGGAGAAGAAGGGCGGCGAGTTCGTGCTCAAGCCGAAGATCGGCCGGCTGGTCGCCTCCTTCCCGATCGAAGAGGACGACCAGGTCATGCTGGTCACCGACGCCGGCAAGCTCATCCGCACGCCGGTGGATGGCATCCGCATCGCCGGCCGCTCGACGCAAGGGGTGATCGTGCTCAACACGGCCGAGGACGAGCGCGTCGTGTCGGTGGAGCGCTTGAGCGAGGAAGAGAGCGAGTAGGTTGTCTACGGGGCCGGGCCGCCAGCACGGCTTTACCCTCTCCCTATGGGAGAGGTGAAGAGAGTTCGCGGCACGTTCGGAGCAGAACAAAATGAACTTCCAGCTCTTCTCCGCCTTCCTGCTGATCACTTTGATCCTGATGCTCACGCCGGGGCCGATCGTCACCTTGGTGATCTCGACCGGGGCGACGCGGGGCTCCCGCGCGGGCCTCATGACGGTCGCCGGCAGTACGCTCGGCAATGCGCTGCTGATCGGCGGCATCGCGCTCGGACTCAACGTCGTCATCAAATACACCGCCGAGATATTCGAGCTGCTGCGCTGGGTCGGTGCCGCCTATCTGATCTGGCTCGGCATCCAGGCGTGGCGGCATGCCGGCGATCCGGCCGCGCACGTCACCGTGCCCGGCCACGGCGTCTATTTCCGCCGCGGGATGTTTGTCGCGCTGTCGAATCCGAAGACCATCGCTTTCTTCACGGCCTTCCTGCCGCAGTTCATCGATCCGACGTTGCCGGCCGGGTACCAGTTGTTTGTGATGTGCGCGGTGTCGGTGCTGCTCGCCGGCGTGACCGACAGCATCTGGGCCATGACGGCGGCGGCGGGGCGCAATTTCTTCCTGCGCAAGGCCAACGCCAAGTGGCTGGGGCGGATTTCCGGTCTGGCGCTGATCGGCGGCGGCGTCTGGCTGTCGCTGGCAAGAAGGCCGGGGTAGCGAGGCGTCGTCACGGCACAACGTCTGACCCGTTATCCTGAGGTGGCTTCGCGAAGCGAAGCCCTCGAAGGGTGACGGGTCTGACACTTTACTCGTTGACGAGCCTATCCGTCGTCACCAGGCGGATCTTCGGATTGCCGACCGCGGTGCCGACGCAGTTGTTGTAGGGCCAGGCGCGCTGGGTGCAGCTCTTGAGCGTGTCCTCGACCGGCTTGGCCAGCGGGCCGGCCGTGACCGGGCTGGACGTGGGCGCGGAAATGAGCGTCGCAAAGCCGGCGATGGCGGCGGCGGTGACGATGGCGGAGATGGTCTTCAGCATGGCGGTGCCCCTGGTGCGCGTGTTTCCCGATCATTGGTCGCGGCGCCCGGGCAGCAGGTTCAACGGCGAACAGGCGTAAAAGTTCGGATCGGGGCTAAGGGGTGCCTTGCGGGGCGCAAAAGGCCGGGTTAGACCCGCGCGCATGCCGAGAACCGCCCTTTACGCAGGCTCTTTCGATCCCGTCACCAACGGCCATCTCGACGTGGTCCGCCACGCCGTCCGGCTCGCTGACAGGCTTGTGATCGCCATCGGGGTCCACCCGGGCAAGGCGCCGCTGTTCTCGGCCGACGAGCGCCTCGCCATGCTGGATGAGACCTGCGGGCCGCTCGCCCGCGAGGCTCGTTGCGAGCTTTCCTGCATGACCTTTTCCGATTTGGTGATCGAGGCGGCACGGCGGCAGAAGGCCGACATGCTGATCCGGGGCCTGCGCGACGGCACCGACCTCGATTACGAGATGCAGATGGCGGGCATGAACGAGGTGATGGCGCCGGAGGTGCTGACCGTCTTCCTGCCGGCCTCGCCGATGGTGCGCCCGATCACCGCCACATTGGTACGCCAGATCGCCGGCATGGGCGGGGACGTCTCCGCCTTCGTGCCGGCGCCCGTCGCCGCGCGCCTTGCCCAAAAATTCGCTGGCCGCGCCGGCGCTTGACTTCAGCCAACACGAGGACGTGCATGCAAAGCCGCCGCTTGATCCTGACGCTCGCTTTGTCGCTTTTGACTGGCTCGCTCGCCGTAGCGCCGGCTCTGGCGCAAACCGCCGAGACCGCGCCGGCCAGCTACAAAGTCAAGTTCGACACTACCAAAGGCCCCTTCGTGGTGCAGGTCACGCGCGACTGGGCCCCGCTCGGCGCCGACCGCTTCTATAACTTGGTCAAGAGCGGCTTCTATGACGACGTCCGCTTCTTCCGCGTCGTGTCGGGCTTCATGGTGCAGTTCGGCATCAACGGCAATCCGAGCGTGATGGCCGGCTGGCGCGACAAGCCGGTGAAGGACGACGCGGTCAAGCAGAGCAACAAGCGCGGGTTTATCACCTTCGCCATGGCCGGCCCGAACACGCGCACCAGCCAAGTGTTCATCAACTTCGTCGACAACACCAATCTCGACCAGATGGGCTTCGCGCCGTTCGGCCGCGTGATCTCCGGCATGGAAGTGGTCGACAAGCTCAACGCCGAATACGGCGAGGGCGCGCCGCGCGGCCGCGGTCCCGACCAGAGTCGCATGCAGCGCGAGGGTAACGCCTATCTCAGCAAGGAATTCTCGCGCCTCGATTACATCAAGAAGGCGACGATCGTTCAGTAACTGTCATCACCGGGCCGACGCGCAGCGGCGTGCCCCGGTGATCCCGCTGAGGCGGGCACAGTGCCTTTCCTAAGCGAGATGGCCGGCATGAAGCCGGCCATGACAATTCGAGACCCCGTTCATTGAGGAGATTAAAATGGCCAAGCCGGAAGACACTTTGACGCTCGAAACCACGCAAGGTCCTGTGGTCATTGAAATGCGCCCAGACCTGGCCCCCGGTCATGTCGCCCGCATCAAGGAACTGGTGAAGGAAGGCTTCTACGACGGCATCGTCTTCCACCGCGTGATCGACGGCTTCATGGCGCAGACCGGCTGCCCGCAGGGCACCGGCACCGGCGGCTCGGGCCAGAAGCTCAAGGCCGAGTTCAACAAGGAGCCGCATGTGCGCGGCACCGTGTCAATGGCGCGCGCCGCCAACCCGGATTCCGGCGACAGCCAGTTCTTCATCTGCTTCGACGACGCCCGCTTCCTCGACAACCAGTACACGGTCTGGGGCAAGGTGATCTCGGGCATGGAGAACGTCGACAAGATCAAGCGCGGCGAGCCGGTCTCCAACCCCGACAAGATCGTCAAGGCGACGATGGGCGCGTAAGCTTTGCTGAACGGCGCCGGCGGGGCTGCTACGCCGGCGCAGGCGAGACGACATCACCCTCCGCCGCGATGGTTTGGTTTCGACCCGCGGCCTTGGCCTGGTAGAGGCCACGGTCCGCGCGCGCGAGAAGCTGGTGAAACGTTTCGCCCGGCTGGTGCTGGGCAATACCGAAACTCGCCGTGATGCGCCCGGCCGCCGGCAGGAACGGGAATCGTGTGCCTGACAGACCGACGCGCAGCCGTTCGGCGAACAGATAGGCGCCGTTGCTGGTCGATCCGGGCAACAGGATCGCAAACTCCTCACCACCGAGGCGCGCCGCGAGATCGGCCGTGCGGCTGGTCCGGCGCAGGATCTCACCGAATGCGGTAAGCACGCTGTCGCCGGCCGCATGACCGTGACGGTCGTTGATCTGCTTGAAGCCATCGAGATCGCAAGCGACAAGGGCGCACGGAGACCGCCAATCCTGCGCGAGGATCGCCTCGGCGCGGCTCTCGAAGGCGCGGCGGTTGAGGACACCCGTCAGTCCGTCGATATCGCGTTCGTGCCGCAGATCATCGATCATGTCGGACAGTGCGGCGGCGAGCAGGGCCGCTGCCAGTGCCGCGCCCAGCACGGCCAGCGAAAGCTGGAGGGCGTGCCAGAACAGCGAGGCGGCAAAGGCCGGCGCGGTGGCCGGTGCCTGCGCGCCGATGGTCATCACGGTTCGCGGGAAGAAGTGCAGCGCAAAGACGAACAGGGTCCAGAACAGGATGCGGTCGATCAGCCGGCCCTTCATCAGGGGCGTCAGATGTAGCGCCGCCGCCAGCAGGATGAAGCCATAGCCAAAGTTCTGGATGTAGACCCGCGCGAGCAGGTTCGGCGCGACATAGGCGAAGTACCACAGCCCGCCCATGATCGCGGCCAGGATCGCCACGTCGAGCGCGAGTCCAAAACGCTGGCCGCTACGCCGTAGGATGCCTTCGGCCGCCAGCAACATCGCCGTCGTGTAGAACAAACCGGAGACGATGGCATTTGGCTGGGTCTGCGGCGGCCAGCCGAACACCTGCACCAGGACGCCGAGCGCGAATAGGCCGGGAGCGGCGGCGAGCCCGAGCAGATAATGGCGCTTCTTTTCGATGACCCAGGCCCACAGGAAAGACAGCCCGAACACGCACAAGATGCCCGGGCCGATCAGCGCCATCGTTATTCTGGCTGTGGGTTCGTCCAACGTCTTCGCTCCTGCCAGCGGCCAACTCGCCAAGCTCACAGCAGCGACATTGATAAACGCCTAAATTGTGTCAGACACTTAGCGCGGTCAGCGGTCGCAATCGACGCAGGCCGGGGGCGCGGTCACGGGCCTTGAATGCCCCCACCGTGATCGGCCATGACAGGCCATGCGCACCGATCTCTTCGATTTCGACCTGCCGGCCGACCGCATCGCCTTGCGGCCGGTGCACCCGCGCGAGGCGGCGCGGCTGCTCGTGGTGCGGCCGGGGGCTCAAGGGCAGAGTGCTGCCCAAACTCCGTTCGCCCCCGCGCAAGCGGGGGCCCAGCGCGGCGATGATGGCGGAACGAACGGCTCCTGGGGCCCCGCTTGCGCGGGGACGAACGGGGACAGTTTCGACGACCGCGCCATCGGCGATCTGCCGGACCTGCTGCAGCCCGGCGACTGCCTGGTGGTCAACGACAGCAAGGTGATCGCCGCGCGGCTGAAAGGGCGGCGGATCGGCCGCGCCGGCACCGAGCCGGCGATCGAGGCCACGCTGCACAAGCGGCTCGACGGCTCGACCTGGAAGGCCTTCGTGCGGCCGGCCAAGAAGCTCCAGGTTGGAGACGTGGTCCGCTTCGGCGACGAGGGGAAGGTCTGCTTCCTCGGCCAGCTCGATGCTCAAGTTTCACATAAAGATGAGGGGGGTGACGTAACCCTTTCATTTTCCTTCCATGGCCCAGTACTCGACCAGGCGATCGCCGAGCGTGGCGAGCTGCCGCTGCCGCCCTACATCGCCTCCAAGCGCAAGCCGGACGACCAGGACAAGGCCGACTACCAGACCGTCTTTGCCCACGAGGAAGGCTCGGTGGCCGCGCCCACGGCTGGTCTGCATTTCACGGACGCTCTCCTGGGGCGTCTCAGGGACCGTGGCGTCACCGTCCACAAGGTGACCCTGCATGTCGGCGCCGGCACCTTCCTGCCGGTGAAGGCGGAGGACACGGCCGAGCACAAGATGCACGCCGAGTTCGCCACGCTGCCGGCCGAGGTGGCCGAGGCGCTCAACGCCGCCCGCGCCAAGGGCGGGCGTATCGTGGCGGTCGGCTCGACGGCGCTGCGGACCCTGGAAAGCGCGGCTGGCGAGGATGGCCGGCTCAAGCCGTTCTCGGGCGACACGGCGATCTTCATCACGCCGGGCTATCGCTTCAAGGCGGTCGACCTGATGCTGACCAATTTCCACCTGCCGCGCTCGACCTTGTTCATGCTGGTCTCGGCCTTCTCGGGGCTCGAGACGATGCAGCGGGCGTACCGGCACGCGATCGACAGCGGGTATCGGTTTTACTCGTACGGGGATGCGTGCTTGCTGTATCCGGCGAAGCCGTGACGAGACCGTCACACCGTCATGCCCGGGCTTGTCCCGGGCATCCGCGTCTTCTAAACGGCGATTCCGCTAAGCAAGGCGTGGATGGCCGGGACAAGCCCGGCCATGACGAAAGAACCGATGGCTGAGCCCTTCTCTTTCCATCTTAAGAAAACCGACGGCGCCGCCCGCAGGGGCGCGTTCACGACGCCGCACGGCATTGTGCAGACGCCGGCCTTCATGCCGGTCGGCACGCAAGGCACGGTGAAGGGGCTCTATCCCGAAGCGGTGGCCGAAACCGGCGCCGAGATCCTGCTCGGCAACACGTACCACCTGATGCTCAGGCCGGGCCCGGAGCGCGTTGCCGCGCTGGGCGGGCTGCACACCTTCATGAATTGGTCCAAGCCGATCCTCACGGATTCCGGCGGCTTCCAGGTCATGTCGCTGGCGGGCTTGCGCAAGCTGACCGAGCAGGCGGTGACCTTCCGCTCGCATCTCGACGGCACGATGTTCGAGCTTTCCCCGGAGCGCTCGATCGAGATCCAGGCGCTCTTGGGCGCCGACATCTCGATGCAGCTCGACGAATGCCTCAAGCTGCCGGCGACGCGCGACGAGATCCAACGCGCCATGGCGCTGTCGCTGCGCTGGGCCGAGCGCTCGCGTCGGGCCTTCGAGGCGCGCCACGCGCCGGGCTATGCGCTGTTCGGCATCGTTCAGGGCGGCGACGACATCCCGCTGCGCCAGGAGAGCGCGCGCGAGCTCACCGATATCGGCTTCGAGGGTTACGCCATCGGCGGGCTGGCCGTCGGCGAGCCGCAGGACGTCATGCTCAAGGTGGTCGAGGAGACGACGCCTTCGCTGCCGGCCGACCGGCCGCGTTATCTGATGGGCGTCGGCACGCCGCACGACATCCTGGAAGCGGTCAAGCGCGGCGTCGACATGTTCGACTGCGTGATGCCGACCCGCAACGGCCGCCACGGCACCGCCTTTACCCGCTTCGGCTCGATCAACCTGGCCAATGCGCGCCACGCCAACGACCCGCGTCCCCTCGACGCCGAGAGCCCGCACGCCGCGGCGCGCACTTATTCGCGCGCTTATCTGCATCACCTCACCAAGGCCAATGAGATCCTCGGCCAGGTGCTCTTGTCGACCATCAACATCGCCTATTACCAGGCGTTGATGGCCGGCATGCGCACGGCGATCGAAGAGGGCCGGTTCGCGGAATTCTACGCCGCTACCATGACCGGCTGGGCGCAAGGCGACATTCCCGCCTTATAAAGCGCAGCGTGGCCCGCCGGAGGGCTCGTCATTTCCGCTTCGCCATCGGTTTCGCAACGTCGCGGGCGCAGTCGATGAAAAGCTGTGCGACCGGACTCAGCGTGCGGTTCCGGAGGGTGACGATCCCGTTTGCCACGGGGGCTATTGGCAATCGGACAGGCAGCGCTCTGAGCTCCGGGCGCTGCGGCGGAATTTTCAAGGCGTCATCATGAAAAATCGTGAGAAAACGCCCGGTCGCCAACAGGCTGATCCGCACCTCGGGAGACATCGTCACCACGGTCGTGTGCGGATAATCGAGTCCGCTCTTGCGGAAGGCTTCCGAATAAATCGGCCCCAGCGCGTGCTCCGGCGGCGGCAGCACCCACAATTCATTCATCAAGTCGGCGAGATCGATCCTGCGCCGCCGGGTCAGTGGGTTCTGCGCGCCTGCCACGACGACGTATGAAGTGTCGTAGAGAACTTCGAACCCGAATTGATCGTCTTTGAAGAGATCCAATCTGGGAACGATCAAGAGGTCGAGATTACGCTCGGACAGTTCGCGGTGCAGCGTTTCCACCTGGGTTGCCACCACATGGAACACCATGCGCGGATAGCGCTGAGAGAGCCGATCGATGACGGTGGAAATGAAGCCCGCCGCAAGCGGCGTGATGCTGCCAATACGCACTTCGCCCGCCGTAGGGTCGGCAAGAAACTCGATGTTCTTGACCGCCTGATACAATTCATCGAACGCGGCCTCGCCGCCGTCGAGGAGGGCGCGACCGGAGGGGGTCAGCTCGATGCCATGCGGCGTGCGATCGAGCAGGCGCACGCCAACGGCACCTTCCAACTCCGCGATCGATCTGGAAACGGCGGGCTGCGTCGTGTTGAGAAGCGCGGCCGCCTTTCGCATGCTGCCGGCCTGCACAACGGTCATCAGGATGTGAAGGTCCTGCAGCTTGATCCGGCGGCCGATACGATCGCTCAATTGCATGATGGGAACCTATTGCAATACTGATATACCTATATCACCAATTAGCATTGTCGTCGCATCACGGCATTCGCTATTTTCCCGCCGCACAACGCGGAACAGCCGCCGGGCTTAGAGGGCGTTTCCTGCAAGTTTGCGGCTCCAGAGGGACGCCATGCGCGTTCCCACGCCGCCGATATCCTCCTCTGACGGCGGGGTTTTGTTTCCGCGATGGAATTGCGCAATGCGAATGCACGTCAGTGAGGAACCCGCCCGTATGACCGTCGATCCGAACTTTCTCAAGAAGCGCCGCAAGCCGGCCTTCACGCTGCCGCCGGGCGCGACCGACGCGCACTGCCACGTGTTCGGTCCCGGCGATAAGTTCCCTTATGCGCCGAACCGCCGCTACACGCCGGAAGACGCGCCGAAGGAAATGCTGCGGGCGCTGCACGATTATCTCGGTATTTCGCGCGCGGTGATCGTGCAGGCGAGCTGCCACGGCAAAGACAACGCCGCGATGATGGATTGCCTGGCCTGGGATCCGAAACGCTATCGTGGCGTTGCCATCGTCGATGACACTTTCACCGACAAGCAGTTCGACGACCTGCATGCGGGCGGCGTGCGCGGCGTGCGTTTCAACTTCGTCAAGCATCTCGGCGGCGCGCCGGACATGGACGTCTTCAACCGCGTCGTCGACCGGGTGAAGGGCCGTGGCTGGCACGTCGTGCTGCACCTCGATGCCAAGGACATCGACGAGCTGTCCGGCATGATCCGCGGTCTGCCAATGACCTTCGTCATCGATCATATGGGCCGCGTACCGGCCAAGGACGGCCTCGATCAGGCGCCGTTCAAGACGCTGCTGGAACTCGCCAAGCTCGACAAGTGCTGGATCAAAGTGTGCGGCTCCGAGCGCATCGATTTTCCGCCTTACGACAAGGCGGTGCCAATCGCGCGCAAGATCGTCGAGACGATCCCCGACCGAGTCCTGTGGGGAACCGATTTCCCGCATCCCAATCCGACCCATGAGGCGGACGAGGGCGATCTGGTCGATCTGGTGCCGAAGATCGTTCCGGATGCGGCGATGCAGCAGAAGCTGCTGGTCGACAATCCAGCCCGGCTCTACGGCTTCGTCTGAACAATCTGCGTAAAGTGAAAAAGGGAAACGTCATGGATTTTGGTTTGAAGAAGGCCGGCAGCATCGCGCGCCGGACGCTGCTGGCATCGCTCGCCGGCTCTCTTATCGTCGCCGCCGCCCCGTTCAGCGCGGCGCAGGCGGCTTGGCCGGAGCGGCCGATCCGGCTGGTGTTGCCGTTCGGCGCCGGCGGCGTCGCCGACGTCACGGCCCGTATCGTGGCCGAGAAGTTGTCCGACAAGCTCGGTCAGCGCGTGGTGATCGAGAACCAACCGGGGCCCGGCGGCATCAATGCCGCGCGCGCGGTCGTGAACGCACAGCCCGATGGCTATACGCTCGGTCTCTTGAGCAACGGCACGGCGATCAGCGTCGGCCTGTTCAACAAGCTACCGTTCGATCCGGTCACTCAGTTCCAGATGGTGTCGCTGGTCGGCACCTTCGATCTGGTCTTCGCGGTCGACGCGAACTCGCCCTACAAGACGTTGGGCGATCTCATCAAGGCGGCCAAGGCCGAGCCCGGCAAGCTGAACCTCGGCACCATCGCGGTCGGCTCGACGCAGAATCTCGGCGCCGAATTGTTCAAGTCGATGGCCGATGCCAAGATCCAGATCGTGCCCTACAAGAACTCGCCGGATATCGTGGTGGCGCTTCTGCGCAACGACGTGCAGTTGATGGTCGAATTCACGCCGTCCATCCAGGGGCAGGTCAACGACAAGAAGATCCGCATCCTGGCGACCTCGGCGCTGAAGCGTTCGCCGTTCCTGCCGGACGTGCCGACCGTGGCCGAAGCCGGCATTCCCGGCTACGAAGCGACGTCGTGGAACGGTATCTTCGGGCCGAAAGGCACGCCGAAGGAAGTCGTCGATACGCTCAACAAGGCGATCAACGAGGTCGTGGCGCTGCCGGACGTGAAGGAGAAGTTCGCAGCGCTCGGCGTGGTGGCGCAGGGCAGCACGCCGGACGAGCTGATGGCGCGGCTGACCGCCGATATCAAGAAGTGGGACGCCGTCATCGCCAAGGCGGGCATCGAGAAGAAATAGACTTCTTCGAGAGGACGAAAATGTTGCGGGGCCGGCACAAAAATGCCGGCCCTTTTTCGTGCGGAACGGCCTGCCTGACAGGAACCGCAACTAGCCCATGCCGGCGCGAGCCTCTATTCTCTCGGTC
>JANLJK010000452.1:10721-12198 GCA_029255525.1 Pseudolabrys sp. | reverse complement strand
CCGGCCCCTGCGCCACACCGCGCGCGATGAAGTCGGCGCCTTTCAATGGGAAGACAGGCGGCGTCCAGCGCTTCGGCACACTGGCGAGCGAGCGCCACGCTTCATCATGCGCCGGCGCATCCGACCGCGCCCAGGCGAGCCGTACACTGTCGGTGAAGGCCTGCTCCTTCAGCCGATACAGCAGCACGCGCGCCGCGACCTCATCCATTGCGCTCGAAAACGTCCGCCAGCTTTCCGCCATCGCGGAAAGGCGCGCATGCTCGGCATTGGTCAGCCGCAGTTTCTGCCACAGCCGTTCGGCGTCTTCCACGATGGCAACGCCGAGCGCCGCCAGCCGCCGCGCCGCATCGGGCGCGACATCCAACGCCGCTTCCACCTTGGCCATGTTCTCGAAGCTCGCGAGATAAGGCACGCCGCCGAGGACGCGCAGCAGCAGGCCGGCATGCGCCATCACCGCCAAAGTCGGCCCGGCGCGCGGTGCGACGAGCAACTTCATCAACTCCATGCGCACGCGCTCGCGCGATAATTGCTCCAGGCCCTCGCGCAGCGCGATGCAGGCGGCGAGCCCGTCGGCATCCGGCGAATTATGACCGTACGCGGCGTGAAACCGGAAGAAGCGCAAAATGCGCAGATAGTCCTCCTCGATGCGCTGGCGCGCGTCGCCGATGAAGCGCACGCGGCGCGCTTCGAGATCGTCGAGGCCACCGGCATAGTCGTAGACCGCACCGTTTCGCGTCACCGACAGCGCGTTGATGGTGAAGTCGCGGCGATGCGCGTCGCCCGCCCAGTCGCGGCCGAACTCGACCTTGGCGTGGCGGCCATAGGTCTCGACGTCCTTGCGCAAGGTCGTGACTTCATACGGGTGCTTGCCGATCACCACCGTGATGGTGCCGTGATCGATGCCGGTCGGCACCGCCTTGAAGCCGGCCGCCGTGACGCGCCTGGCGACCTCGTCCGGCAGCGCCGTGGTCGCCACATCGATCTCGTGCACGTCGACATGCAGCAACTCGTTCCGCACGGCGCCGCCGACGACGCGCGCCTCCTCGCCGTCGCGGTCGAGCACATCCAAGAGTCGCGGCAGCGGGCCTTCCTTCAGCCACGCGGCATCAAGCTTGCGGTCGGTGCGGCCGGACATCGCCGTCATCACTTTTCATCATTCCGGGGTTGCGTACTGCGCACGCGTCCCGGAATGACGGCTGGTAAGGACATCTTCACTTCATCGCTCCCGGCACGAACTTGCCGTCCTCGATATGCGCCGGCACATACGTCGAGCCGACCGGCGCGCCGGCGAAATGCGCGAAATAGAGGAAGCTGCCGAGCACCAGCACCAAAGCGGCCATGGTGAGCCAGGCGATGCGCGCCAGCGGCCAAGAATCCGGATGCAACACGCCTGCTTTCGTCGCCCACAGGAATACAGCGTAGAGCACAAAGGGCGCGACGAAGAGGACGATCTCGGTGGCGACAGGGCGGATCATGG
>JANLJK010000452.1:1342-10621 GCA_029255525.1 Pseudolabrys sp. | reverse complement strand
AGCACAAAGGGCGCGACGAAGAGGACGATCTCGGTGGCGACAGGGCGGATCATGGGCTTGCCCCATCCCTCCCCCGCAGGGGGAGGGTGGTCAGCGAAGCTGACCGGGTAGGGGCGGCTTCAAGAGTTTGCCCCCACCCGTCCGCTCGCTGCGCTCGCGTCCACCCTCCCCTTTCAGGGGAGGGATAAGGAAAGTGAGCGCCCACGCGCGTCATCGTCATCAATCCCGATAAATCCGGTCGTAAAGGTTCCGCAGGATACCCGCGGTCACACCCCAGATGTAGCGCTCCTCGAAGGTGATGGCATAGTAATATCGCGTCAGGCCCTGCCATTCGCGCGAATGGCGCTGGTGATTGGCGACGTCCATCAGGAAGGCGAGCGGCACCTCGAATACATTGTCGACTTCGCCGGTATTGAGCGTCAGCGCGAAGCCCGGCTTCACCCGCGCGATCAGCGGCACGATGCGATAGCCGAGCGTCGTCATATAGAGATCGAGATAGCCGAGCGGCTCGACATGCCCACGGTCGAGCCCGATCTCCTCCTCGGCTTCACGCAGCGCGGAGTGCAGCGGGCTTTCGTCGCCCTTGTCGATCTTGCCGCCGGGAAACGAGATCTGCCCCGGATGGTCGGGCAGATGCTGCGCCCGCTGCGTCAACAGCACCGTCGGCTCCTTATGATCCACCACCGGCACCAGCACCGCCGCCGGCCGGATCGGACGCACTTGCGCGACCTTCGCGCTCACCGGATCGAGATCGTGGTCGCCACGCTTCGGCACGATATCGGGATCGGTGAGGCCTGGCGGCACCACGAGATCGAGCCGCTTGCGCGTACGCTCGAAGAACTCCGCCGCCGTCAGCGCCGCCGTCGCCACGCTCTCCTGCATCATACGAACTCCCGCAAGGCGCTTGCTTCCGCCATGGGGAAGAACTCGCCGTTAGAGGCGACGCCGAACATGGCCTTGCCGCCGATGTCACGCTCCTCGCCTAACGCGACCAAGTCATAAAACAAGGCCCGCGTCACTTTGGCCCACAGATCGCTGCGGACGTGCAGATAGGGCTTGAGGCCATCCGTCCCAGGTTCCGGCTCGAAGCGCAGCGCGTGGCCGGGGCCTGCCGCGACAAAGTCATCCACATTGGTGCGGAAGCGGAGCACCCGCTCCTGCCCCTCACCCGTGACAGCCAATTCGACCGCCAGGAACGGCGCGTCCTCGACCGCGATCCCGACCTTCTCGGCCGGCGTGACGAGGAAATACTTGTCGCCCTCCCGCTTGAGCACCGAGGCAAAGAGCTTGACCAGCGCCGGCCGGCCGATCGGCGTCTTCTGATAGAACCAGGTACCATCGGCCGCGATCTTCATGTCGATATCGCCGCAGAAGGGCGGATTCCAGCGTTCGACCGGCGGCAGCCCGTCTTTTTCGCGGGGCAGCGATGCCGCAATCGCCTCCAGACCACCCTGCCGCCCTGTCTTCGCCATTGTTACCCTTCGATAATCCTAGATCGCGGCGCCTGTTCGCATCTTCGTGATGGGACGCTCAGGCTGCGGAAGATAGCGTAGAGTCGATCTCGGAATGAGGCAGATTCGACGCGCAGCGCGCATCTAAATCGGCTTGGTGTGTTTGTTGCATGGGATTTGCTGCATGGGACAAGCCCTGTGCAAGGCCCCGAAGAAAGGCCCAAAGAAAGGACTGTCATGGCGTCGGCAAGCGGCGAAAGCCTGGAAAAGCTGGAAGACATGATCGTGCGCGCGGCGGAAACCACCGCCGCCAGTGTGCGCGCCGCGAAGGACGCCATCGGTTCCGTCATTTTCGGCCAGGAGATCGTGGTCGAACGGGCGATTGTGACAGTGCTGTCCGGCGGACATGCGCTGCTGGTCGGCGTGCCCGGCCTCGCCAAGACCAAGCTCGTGGAAACCATGGGCGTGGCGCTCGGCCTGGACGCGCGCCGCGTGCAGTTCACCCCCGATCTGATGCCCTCCGACATCCTCGGCACCGAAGTGCTGGAGGAAGGCCAGGGCGGCAAGCGTTCGTTCCGCTTCATCCCCGGCCCGGTCTTCGCGCAGCTTCTGATGGCCGACGAAATCAACCGCGCGAGCCCACGCACGCAATCGGCCCTCTTGCAGGCGATGCAGGAACAACATGTGACGGTCGCCGGCGCGCGCCATGACCTGCCCAAGCCGTTCCATGTGCTGGCGACGCAGAACCCGCTCGAGCAGGAAGGCACTTACCCTCTGCCGGAAGCCCAGCTCGACCGCTTCCTGATGGAGATCGACGTCGACTATCCGGACATCGCGGCCGAGCGCCGCATCCTGTTCGACACCACCGGCGCCGACGAGACGCGCGCCAAAGCGGCGATGACCTCGGAAGATTTGTTGTCGGCGCAGCGCTTAGTGCGCCGCTTGCCGGTCGGCGAAACCGTGGTCGAGGCGATCCTGCAACTGGTGCGCTCGGCGCGTCCGGGCGATGAGGCCGGCGAATTCAGCAAGCTGATCGCCTGGGGCCCCGGCCCGCGCGCGAGCCAAGCCTTGATGCTCGCCGTCCGCGCCCGCGCACTGCTCGACGGGCGGCTCGCGCCGTCGGTCGACGACGTGCTCGAACTGGCCGAGCCCGTGCTCAAGCATCGTATGGCGCTGACCTTCGCCGCGCGCGCCGAAGGCGAAACCATCCCGAACGTGATCCGGCGCCTGAAAGCGCGCATCGGATAACCAGAATGGCAGAGCCGCGGCTCAGCGACATCGAAACGACAGCGGTCAAGACGGCATCGGTCGGCGCACGCGCGCTTGCCGATGCGATGCCGCGTCTGGTGCTCGAAGCGCGCCGTGTTGCCGCCACCGTCATCCACGGTCTGCATGGCCGCCGCCGCGCCGGCGCCGGGGAGAACTTCTGGCAGTATCGCCGCTTCGTGTCGGGCGAGCCGTCGCAAAATGTCGACTGGCGCCGCTCGGCGCGCGACGATCATCTGTATGTGCGCGAGCGCGAATGGGAAGCCTCGCACACCGTCTGGATCTGGCCCGACCGTTCGCCGTCGATGGCCTTTGCCTCGGCGCTCGCCACCGACAGCAAAGTCGAGCGCGCGCTGGTGATCGCCTTCGCGCTCGCTGAAGTGCTCGTGCAGGGCGGCGAACGCGTCGGCGTGCCGGGCCTGTTGCGCCCGACCGCGAGCCGCAATGTCATCGAAAAGATGGCCGAGGTGATCCTGCACGACACGGCGGCGCGCGCGAGCCTGCCGCCGTCTTTCGCACCCTCGCCGCTGTCCGAAGTCGTGATGCTGTCCGATCTGTGGAGCCCAATCGCCGACGTGCGCGGCACGATCGCGCAATTGTCCGGCACCGGCGCGCATGGCCATGTCATGCAGATCGTCGATCCGGCCGAAGAGTCGTTCCCTTATTCCGGCCGCGTCGAGTTCATCGAACCGGAAGGCGCGGGCAGCGTCACCGCCGGCCGCGCCGAGACATGGCGTGACGACTATCAAGGCCTGATCGCGCAGCATCGCGCCGCCATTCGCGCCGAGACCGATCAACGCGGCTGGAGCTTCGCGGTCCATCGCACCGATAGACCGGCCAGCGAATTGCTGCTGGTGCTGCATGCGCGCATGGGCGCCAACGGGCTCTCGGCGTCGATTGCCACGCGTCACGCGCCGCAAGCGGGGAGGACCGCGTGATGGGAGGATTGCCGCTCGGCTTCGCCCAACCGCTGGTGCTGCTCGGCCTCCTGAGCCTGCCGCTCCTGTGGTGGCTGTTGCGGCTGGTGCCGCCGCGCCCGCGCCAGATCAATTTCCCGCCGACACGCATCCTGTTCGAGATCGCGCCGAAGGAAGAGACGCCCGCGCGTACGCCGTGGTGGCTGACCTTGCTGCGGCTTCTGCTCGCCGCGCTCGTCATCATCGCCGCCGCCGGGCCTTTGTGGAACCCGCCCATCGCCTCGTCGACACGCGCGGCACCGCTTCTGATCCTGCTCGACGACGGCTGGTCGGCCGCGGCGTCGTGGGATGCACGTCTGCGCACCGCCGACGAAATGATCGCGCGCGCCGAAGCCGACGACCGCGGAGTCGCGCTGTTGCCGCTGTCGGACACCACGCGTGACATCTCGCTGCAGATCGCCGGCGCGGCGCGCGTGCAGGTCAAGCAGATCAAGCCGAAGCCGCATGCGGTCGATCGCGCCGAAGCGCTGCCGGTGATCGAGCGCTTCCTCAGAGGCGCGCCGAATGTCGAGGTGGTCTGGCTCTCGGACGGCGTCGATCTCGGCAAGGGCGAGGCTTTCATCACCGGCCTGAAGCAGATCATCGGCGATCATCCGCTCACGGTCGTGCAAGGCGGGCTTAGCGCGGCGCATGCGCTGGCCGCCGCCGACAATGCCGCCGGCGCGCTGACGGTGAAGGTGTTACGCGCGCAGACCGGCGCCTCCGAGAACGGCCTGATCAACGCCATCGATTTGAAGGGCCTGCCGCTCGGCGAAGCGCCCTTCGCCTTCAAGGCGGGCGACCGCGAGACCGAAGCCAGGATCGACCTGCCGGTCGAAATCAGAAACGACGTGGCGCGGCTGGAGATCATCGGCGAACGATCCGCCGGCGCGGTACAGTTGCTCGACAAGCGCTGGCGCCGCCGCACCATCGGCATCATCTCCGGCTCGGCCGCCGACCGCTCGCAGCCGCTCTTGGGCGCCACCTATTATCTGTCGCGCGCGCTCAATCCCTTCGCCGACGTGCGGCTCGCCGAAGGCGTATCGCCGGCGGAAGCCACGCAGCGCTTCCTCGATCAGCGCCTGCCGATGCTGATCCTCGCCGATGTCGGCAATGTCGCCGAAGCGCTCGATCCCTTGAACAAATGGGTCGACGACGGCGGCGTGCTGGTGCGCTTCGCCGGTCCGCATCTCGCGGCGGCCGATGACAACCTCGTGCCGGTGCGTCTGCGCCGTGGCGGCCGCACGCTTGGCGGCAGCCTGAGCTGGGACAAGCCGCAGCCACTATCCGCCTTCTCGCGCGAAGGCCCCTTCAACGGCATGCCGGTGCCGAAGGACGTCACCGTCTCGCGGCAAGTGCTGGCCGAGCCCGACGCCACCCTCACCGATCGGACCTGGGCCACGCTCGCCGACGGTACGCCCCTCGTCACCGCGCAGCGCCGCGGCAAAGGATTGATCGTGCTGTTCCATGTGACCGCCGACACGCGCTGGTCCGACCTGCCGCTGTCGGGCGCCTTCGTCGACATGCTCCGCCGCATCGTCACGTTGTCCGGCGCCATCGCCGCGACCGATACGCCTGCGGCCAGCGCGACCGGCACCCGCGCCGTGCCCGCTGTACCGCCGACGCGCGTTCTCGACGGCTTCGGCGCCTTCTCCGCGCCGCCGCCGACCGCGCGACCGATCCCGACCAATTTCAACAGCCGCGCCACCTTCGATCATCCGCCCGGCTTCTACGGCCCACCGGAAGGCCTGGTCGCCGTGAACACGCTCGCTCCCGCCGACCGGCCTCTGCCGCTCGACGTCGCGCCGCTCAATGCGCGCGTCGATGTCTATCGCCATGGCGAACCACTCGATCTGCGCGGTCCGATCCTCATCGGTGCGCTCGGCCTGTTGCTGCTCGATGCGCTGGTCGTCATCATGCTGTCCGGCGGCTTGGCCGCGATGCGGCAGCGCCGCCGCGCCGCCGCAACATTGATGATTGGCGCTTTGCTGACCGCGCTCGCGTGGCACAATCCCGTGCACGCGCAAACGCCGGCTCCGGCGCAGCAGACGCCGCAACTCACGCAACAGCAACGCGACTTCGCGCTGAAGGCGACGCAGCAGACGCATCTCGCTTACATCATCACCGGCGATGCCGCGGTCGATGAGATCAGCAAAGCCGGCCTGCAGAGCCTGACGCTGTTCCTGGCTCAGCGCACCGCGCTGGAAGCCGGCGAGCCGATGGGCCTCGATCCCGCGCGCGACGAGTTGTCGTTCTTCCCCGTTATCTATTGGCCGATCGCGCCGGGCGCGCCCAAGCCGCCGCAGGCCGCGCTGGAGAAGATCGATGCCTACATGAAACGCGGCGGCACCGTGGTGTTCGACACGCGCGACGCCATCGACGCGCCGCCCGGCAACGATATGCAGGGTCCGGGCATGGTCGCGCTGCGCTCGATCCTGTCGTCGCTCGACGTGCCCGAGCTTGAGCCGCTGCCGCGCGATCACGTGCTCGCCAAGACGTTCTTCCTGCTGCGCGACTTCCCCGGCCGCTTCACCAACGGCCAATTGTGGGTCGAAGCGCAGCCGGCCGACTCCGAAGAAGAAACCAACAACCGTCCGGCGCGCGGCGGCGACGGCGTGTCGTCGATCCTGATCACGTCGAACGATCTGGCCGGCGCCTGGGCGATGCGGCCCGACGGCCAACCGATGCTGCCACTGGTGCCGGGCGAGCCGCGCCAGCGCGAATTCGCCTTCCGCGTCGGCGTCAACATCGTGATGTACGCGCTGACCGGCAACTACAAGGCCGACCAGGTGCACATCCCGGCGCTCTTGGAACGGCTGGGACAGTAAAGTGGCCTCATCCTTCGAGACGCCCGCTACGCGGGCTCCTCAGGATGAGGAGAGAGGTTAGTCCTCATGGTGAGGAGCGCGGCGAAGCTGCGCGTCTCGAACCATGAGGACAAAATTAGGAGCATGAATTGAACCTCGGCATCTCCTTCGCGCCCCTGGTGCCGGACTATGTGGTCTGGACCGCCTTCGGCGTGGCCGTGCTGATCTCGATCCTGCTGCTCCTGGCACGCAGCCGCGGCGCGCTGTGGCGCACGATCGCGCTGGCGCTGATGGTGCTGGCGCTGGCCAATCCGTCTCTCACCCGCGAGGACCGCGACCCGATCCCCTCGGTCGCCGCCGTCATCGTCGACAAGAGCCCGAGCCAGAATTTCGGCGATCGCAACGCGCAGACCGAAGCGGTGCGCGCGGCGCTGACCGAGAAGCTCAAGGCCGTGCCCGGCCTTGAAGTGCGCGTCGCCGAAGCAGCCCAGGCCGACGGCGAGAACGACGGCACGCGGCTGTTCTCGGCTTTGTCCTCCACGCTCGCCGATGTGCCGCCCGATCGCATCGCCGGCGCGATCATGATCACCGATGGCCGCGTGCACGACGTGCCGGCCGACATGGGCGCGCTCGGCTTCTCCGCGCCTTTACATGCGCTGATCACCGGCCACAAAGATGAAATTGACCGCCGCGTGGTGCTGACGCAGACGCCGCGCTTCGGCATCGTCGGCCAGTCGCAGACCATCGGCTTCCGCATCGACGACCAGGGCACCCGCGCGACCAGCGCGCAGGTGACCGTGCGGCACGACGGCGAGGTGATCGAGCAGCGCGCTGTCGCGGTCGGCACCGTGGTCCGCCTCAACGTGCCGATCCCGCATGCGGGCCAGAACATCATCGAGATCGACGCCGCCGTGGTGCCGAACGAACTCACCGACGTGAACAACCGCGCGGTGATCTCGATCGACGGCGTGCGCGACAAGCTGCGCGTGCTCTTGGTGTCGGGCGAGCCGCATGCCGGCGAGCGCACCTGGCGCAATCTGTTGAAGTCGGACGCCTCGGTCGATCTCGTGCACTTCACGATTTTGCGGCCGCCGGAGAAGCAGGACGGCACGCCGATCAACGAATTGTCGCTGATCGCCTTTCCGACGCGCGAGCTGTTCCAGCAGAAGATCTCGGAATTCCAGCTCATCATCTTCGACCGCTACGCGCGACAGGGCGTGCTACCGCTGATCTATTTCGACAACATCGCGCGCTTCGTGCGCGATGGCGGCGCCGTGCTGATCGCGGCAGGCCCCGATTATGCGAGCCCGACCAGCCTGTGGCGCACGCCGCTCGACGTCATTCTTCCCGCCGAGCCATCCGGCGACGTCACCGAGCAGCCCTTCTTCGCGCAGCTCACGCAAGCAGGCCAACGCCATCCGGTGACGCGCGCGCTGGAAGGCTCGGAGACCGAACCGCCGCATTGGAGCCGCTGGTTCCGGCTGGTGAACACCAAGCGCACGACCGGCACCTCGGTGATGCAAGGACCGGATGGCAAGCCGCTCTTGGTGCTGGCGCGCGAGGGCGAAGGCCGCGTGGCGCTGCTTCTGTCCGACCACATCTGGCTGTGGGCGCGCGGCTATGAAGGCGGCGGACCGCATCTCGACTTGCTGCGGCGCTTGTCGCACTGGCTGATGAAGCAGCCCGATCTCGAGGAGGAAGCGTTGCGGCTGATCGTGCAGGGCCGCGATATCACCGTGCAGCGCCAGACCATGGCCGACAGCGTCGCGGACGTGACGCTCACCTCACCGACGGGGCAGAAGCGCACGCTGCAACTGACGGCATCGGGGCCCGGTGTGTGGCGCTCGACCGTGGCGGCCAACGAACTCGGATTGTGGCGCGCCACCGACGGCAAGCTCACGGCCCTGATCAATGTCGGGCCGGCCAATCCGCGCGAATTCCAGGAAGTCACATCGACCACCGACGTACTGGAAAAGCTCGCGGCCGCCACCGGGGGCGATGCCCGCCGCATCGAGGACGGCAGCGGCATCAATGTGCCGCGCGTCGTGCCGGTACGCTCGTCGTCGACCTTCAAGGGCGAGGACTGGATCGGCCTGAAGATGCGCGACGTGTCCGTCGTGCGCGGCATCGGCGTGCTGCCGGTGTTCGCCGGCCTCCTCGGCCTGTTACTGCTGGTCGGCTCGCTGGCGCTCACATGGGCGAGAGAAGGCCGCTAAACCTCGATCCGTCATCCTGAGGTGCGAGCGAAGCGAGCCTCGAAGGATGGCGGCCACTTGATCACCGGCCGTCGCCCTTCGAGGCCCGCCTTCGGCGGGCACCTCAGGGTGACGGGACTGCTTCCCAGTCCGGCCTGATGAGTCCTTTGACGCCTTCGGCGGCGCCAGGCGCAAGTTCAGCGACCAGGAGGCGGGCGGGGTCGACCGGCCCCGGCATCTTCATCTGTCCCTTGGGCACGCGCTTGAAGCCGATCTTGCCGTAAAACGGCTCGTCGCCGACCAGCACGACAAGCTTGTGGCCCTTGGCGGTGGCGTCCTTGAAGGCGCGCTCGATCAGCGCCTTGCCAATGCCGCGCGAGCGGAACGGCGGCTCCACCGTCAGCGGCCCCAAGAGCAGCGCCGGCGTGTCGCCGATGCAGATCGGGGTCAGCCGCACCGAGCCGACCAGCAAGGTGCCGATGCGCGCGGTGAAGGACAGATCGAGCGCGTGAGAGCGACCCTCGCGAATGCGGTAGGCGCTGCGGGCGTACCGGCCGGGGCCGAAGGTGCGCTCGTTCAGCCGGTCGACGGCCAGCGCGTCGTC
>JANLJK010000452.1:0-1242 GCA_029255525.1 Pseudolabrys sp. | reverse complement strand
CATGGGACTTCTGGTCGACGGCGTCTGGCAGCAGGATGGCATCCGCACCAAGGACGGGGCCTTCGTGCGCCCGTCCACCAGCTTCCGCAACTGGGTCACGCCGGACGGTGCCGCCGGTCCGTCGGGTCAAGGTGGCTTCAAAGCCGAGCCCGGGCGCTATCACCTCTACGTCTCGCTCGCCTGCCCGTGGGCGCACCGCACCATCATCTTCCGCAAGTTGAAGGCGCTGGAGAACGTCATCTCCATGTCGGTCGTCTCGCCCGACATGCTGCGGGACGGCTGGACCTTCCATCAGGACGAAGGCTCGACCGGCGACGCGGTGAACGGCAAGACCAAGCTCTCGGACATCTACGTGCTCGCCGATCCGAAATACACCGGCCGCGTCACCGTGCCGGTGCTGTGGGACCGGGAGAAGAAGACGATCGTCAACAACGAGTCGTCCGAGATCATCCGCATGTTCAACACAGCCTTCGACGCCTTCACCACCGAGCACGCCGATTACTATCCGCAGGCCTTGCGGGCCGAGATCGACAAGATCAACGAGCGCGTCTATCCGAACATCAATAACGGCGTCTATCGCTCGGGCTTTGCCACATCGCAGGCCGCATACGAAGAAGCCTTCCGCAATCTGTTCGACACACTCGACGACATGGAGCAGATCCTGTCGCGCCAGCGTTATCTCGCTGGCCCCGCGATCACCGAAGCCGACTGGCGGCTGTTCTGCACCTTGATCCGCTTCGACGTGGTTTATTATGCGCACTTCAAGTGCAACTGGCGGCACATCTACGAATATCCCAACCTGTCGCATTATGTGCGCGAGCTTTATCAGGTGCCGGGCGTCGCCGAGACGGTAAACTTGGCACAGATCAAGCGGCACTATTACGGCAGCCAGCGGCAGGTGAATCCAACCGGCATCGTGCCCGTCGGCCCGCAACTGGATTTCGCCGCGCCGCATAATCGCGGCCGCTTCTGATTTGGTTGTCAAACAGCATCGTTATTCCGGGTTCGCTCGCTTAACGCTCGCGCCCCGGAATAACCGGGGCATAGCTTCGCCGCCCCTGTTCTTTGATCGAGGCCCGGGGGAGGCCCATCTTCCACTCTTTTCCTCTCCCCTCAAACCATGAGGGGACGGCGCGCCGAGCAGGCGCGGATTTTGGTAGATGCCCGCACTCCGTCACCGAAGCACGGGTGCGCCTCTCGGCGCGCCATCGCGGCGTCTTCCAACGGCAGGCCGCGCTTTCG
>JANLJK010000451.1 GCA_029255525.1 Pseudolabrys sp. | reverse complement strand
CTGGCCAGCATCGGCCGCTACCTCTCGGCCTTCTGGACCGAGGTGACCCGCGACGTGACGCGGCCCTACCGGCCCGAACAGCACTATATGCGCGGGCCCGGCCCCGCCTGGCACGCCAAGCACGACCGCTAGCCAACCCTCTTTCTTTTCGAGCATGCGGCCCTAATCTGCCGCCGCCCGGACCTCCCCGGGCGGAAAGCGACAGGTAAGGCGCATGATGCGGGCAGCGATCCTCGACGATTATCAGAATGTGGCGCTCGGCTATGCCGACTGGTCGCCGATCGCCAAAGACGTCGAGATCAAGGTCTTCACCAAGCCCTTCACCAGCGAGGCGGAGGCGATCCAGGCGCTGCAAGGCTTCGCCATCGTCGCCGGCATGCGCGAGCGCACGCCCTTCCCGCGCCGGGTGATCGAGGCCCTGCCCGACCTGAAGCTCCTGATCACCACGGGCGCCAAGAACAACTCCTTCGACATCAAGGCGGCGACTGAGCGCGGCGTCACCGTCTGCGGCACCGGCAGCGTCGGCAACCCGACGACGGGCATCGTGTTCGGGCTGATGCTGGAACTCACGCGCAAGATCGGCTTCGAGAATGCGCGGATGAAGGCGGGCGAGCCGTGGCAGGTGACCATCGGCCAGGACCTCGAAGGGATGACGCTCGGCGTCGTCGGCCTCGGCAAGCTCGGCCAGCGCGTCGCCGCGATCGCCAAGGCCTTCGGCATGAAGGTGATCGCCTGGAGCCAGAACCTCACCGAAGAGAAGGCGAAGGAAGCCGGCGTTACCTACGCGACAAGGGAACAGCTCTTCAGCACGGCGGACTTTATTACCATCCATTATCAGCTCGGCGAGCGCTCGCGCGGGCTGATCACCGCCGAGGATATCGGCCGCATGAAGAAAAGCGCCTATCTCATCAATACCGCGCGGGCGCCGATCGTCGATCAGGCGGCGCTGCTGAAAGCGTTGCAGATGAAACAGATCGGCGGCGCGGGTCTCGACGTGTTCGAAACCGAGCCTTTGCCCACCGATCATCCTTACCGCAGGCTCGATAATGTCGTGCTCACGCCGCATCTCGGCTATGTAAGCGAACAGAATTACCGCAAGTACTTTCCCGACATTGTGGAGAACATCCGCGCATGGCTTGACGGCAAGCCGGTGCGGGTCATCACGCCGTAACGGCATCATCCGACCGGATGCTGCGCGCAAATTTACTGATATTGTCGAGATTAGTCATAAACGCACAAATGCATGTGCAAGTACCACCCGCGGCCTAGTCGCGGCGCAATGACACGGCAGAGTGTCTCCGTTATCGACCACGGAGCATCTCATGCACATACTCGATCTCGGTGAAGAACCTTCCGTCATCACCACGTTCGGACGGCGCAAGATCGCGCCGCGTGTGTGCATCGCCGACAGCAAACCGCACATCCGCAGATTTCTGCGCGATGCGTTGGAGGATCTCGGCTTCCTCGCCACCGAATGCGATCCGGACGGTGATATCGCCGGCATCCTGAACGACAAAGTGCCGGATCTCTTCGTGCTCGGCCTGTCGGCGGGCGGCGTCGCGGCCAGCCAATTCATGGAAACACTCGCCACGCACACCTTCGACGGCAAGGTCCTGGTATTCGGGCAGACGGCCTCGCCCATGGTGGGCGCCGTGCTGGCGCTGGGCGAAGACCTCGGGCTTTCGATGTTGCCGCTGTTGCCGACGCCGTTCAGCGACAACGACCTGCGCATCCGCCTGTCGACGCTACTGCCGACCGATGCGCCGCCAAGTCCCCTGGTGCATGTCGCCGAGGCGCTGCATGCGAACTGGCTGGAGCTCTGGTATCAGCCGAAATTCGACGTTCGCTCGCTGTCGATGAGCGGCGCCGAGGCGCTGGTGCGCATGCGCCATCCGACCTGGGGCACGCTACCGCCGGCGCAATTCATCCCCGACGCCGACGATCCGCATTTCGGCGCCTTGTCGGATTATGTTCTGACGCAAGCCGTGCGCGATTGGCAGTACTTCTTCGACGAATACGGTCCGGTCACGCTCGCGATCAATCTGCCGCTAAGCTTCTTCCGCGCGCCGGACGCCATCGAAACCCTGACCCGGTCGATGCCCAAGCATTCCGCCTTCGAGGGCATGATCGTGGAGATCAACAGCCACGAGATCGTGCAGCACTTGCCGATGGCGACGAAGGTTGCCCGCGCGCTGCGACTGCGCAATATCGGCCTGTCGATCGACGATGTCGGCGCCGAATGGCCGATGTATCTCACGCTCGACGAATTCCCCTTCGTCGAGATCAAGGTCGATCGCGCTTATGTCACCGGCTGCGCCGACGACCGGCTGAAGCAGACGACCTGCCGGCGCATCCTCGAGCTCGCCGACAATGTCGGCGCGCGCACGGTGGCGGAAGGCGTGGAGACGCGCGCCGATTTCCTCATCGCCCGCGAATTGGGTTTCGACGAAATCCAGGGCTTCTTCTTCGCCAAGCCGATGGAGGCGCAGAAATTCACCCGTCGTGTGCTCGGCCGTCCGGTGACGATCGGGGAGTGACGGAGGCCTCATGCTGAGGAGCGCACGAAGTGCGCGTCTCGAAGCATGAGGCCGCCCCATCCTTCGAGACGGCCGCTTCGCGGCCTCCTCAGGATGAGGCGGATAGAGGCCTTACAATTTCAGCAATCTCGCCGCGTTGTTGTAGGCGACGTCGGCGCGCAGGTCTTCGGGGATGGACACGTCGTCCATGAAGTGGCCGGCCTCCATGACGTCCTCGAACGGATAATCGGCGGCGAACATCACTCTGTCGCGGCCGAGCGCGTCGACCGCGCACATCAGCGGTTCGCGCGCATAAACACCCGACACGGTCACCACGATGTTGTCCTTGATGTATTGCGACGGCTCCTTAGCGAGTTTCACGCCGTAAAGCTTCGCACGGCTGTCGAAGCGCGACAGCAGATAAGGCAGCGTCTCGCCCATATGGCCAAGCGCGACCTTCGCCTTCGGATAGCGATCGAACAGACCGCTGAACACCAGCCGCAGCGCATGCGAGCCGGTCTCAAAACCCCATTCCCAGGTGGCACGGCGTAGCGCCGGCACACCGTTGAGCACCGGCGCGGGCACCAAGGGATCGGTCGGATGGATATAGACGATCGCGCCGAGCGCTTCGGCCCGCTCCCAGAACGGCGCGAGCGAAGGATCATCGAGATAGAGACCGTTGGTGTGGCCGTTGATCATGGCGCCGGCGAACTTCAGATCGCGCATGCAACGCTCGATCTCGTCGGCGGCGCCTTGCGCATCCTGTACCGCGATGTGGGCGAAGCCCGAATAACTGTCCGGCCGCTTCTGGATTTCCACAGCCAGGAAGTCATTCGCTTCGCGTGCCTTCTTCGTCGCCACAACAGGATCGCGTTCGGCCTGCACGCCGGGACCTGAAATCGACAAGACGCTGCGCACAATGCCCGCTTTGTCCATCGCCTCCAGACGCAAATCACCGAAGTCCGTCAAGCGCTTGTAGAGGTGCTCGGCAAAAGCGGGCGGGACTTCGGTCACCGTCGGCTTCCAATAATCGACGAGCCCCGGCGACAGGAAATGCTCTTCGAGCGCGATCTTCTGAACCATGTGTTTCCTCGGTGTCGTTCGTTTCTTGGCAAGTCGTTGCCGCAGCGCAGCGACGATTGCTGATTTTTTCGCTTTAAGCTGTATCGGATATTGAGCTAACATGTCCCGCATTGCAAGGCGACCAAGATCGCCGGCGAACGACGGGTGGAAGCGTCCATGAACAAGCTCGTGACCAACGATAAGTCACAGGTGCAGGTGATCGCCCGCGCGGCGACCATCCTGCGAGCCCTGGAAGACGAGAACGCAGGTCTCAGCCTCGGGCAGATCGCCCAGCGGGTGAACTTGGCGCGCTCGACCGTGCAGCGCATCGTCGCCGCGCTCGAAACCGAAAAGCTGGTCATCGCCGCCACGCCGAACGGGCGCGTGCGGCTCGGCCCCACGATCATGCGGCTCGCCGCCTCCGTACGCAGCGACTTCATCGCGCTGGCGCGGCCGTTCCTGGAACGGCTGTCGGCGGAGTTGCAGGAGACGGTCGATCTGTCGACCGTGAAGAAAGATCATCTGGTGTTCATCGACCAGGTCATTGGCTCGCAGCGCCTGCGCACCGTCTCCGCCGTGGGCGAGACCTTCCCGCTCTACTGCACGGCCAACGGCAAGGCCTATCTGGCGCAGCTTTCCGACAGCGCGGTCGAATCGCTGCTCGGCCGCACCTTCGAACCACGCACGCCACGCACCATCACCAAGCTCGAAGTCCTGCTCGACGAACTGAAGGCTGTGCGCCGCACCGGCGTCGCCTTCGACCGCGAGGAACACACCGCGGGCATCTGCGCCGCGGGCGTCGCGCTGCAGGACCCGCTCGGCAATTCCGTCGCCATCTCGGTGCCGGTGCCGAGCCTGCGCTTCGCCAACCGCGCCGCGCAGATCGCCGAGCGCCTGCTTGCGGCCAAGCGGGCGATGGAATCGAGCATGAACGCGTCTGCTGCCTGAGCAGCGGCACCGCCTGTCTTCTCCACCGAGAACGCGCACTCGCGCCCAGAAACAAGGTGGAGGCCGTGGCCAAGGACATTCGCGGCGTGAGGTGTGATGAGACCCTGAAAAACGGCATGGGGCTGGAATTCGTCAACCTGTCCCACCGCTTCGGCTATCAGTCCCCGAACTGGCCTTACTTCGAGGACGTGAAGATCGAGCGCATCCACTACATGGCGAAGTCGGGCGTGCTGTCGCAGCGCATCACCACGTCGATGCACAACACCACCCACATCGATGCGCCGGCGCACGTCATCCAAGGCACGCCCTTCATCGACGAAGTGCCGCTGCCGCACTTCTTCGGCTCCGGCATCGTGGTGTCGATCCCCAAGAAGCAATGGGAGCCGATCACCTATGACGACCTCGAAAAGGCCGCCGGCAAGGTGGTGCGCCCGCGCGACGTGGTGATCGTCAACACCGGCTGGCACAAGCTCTACGAAGACTCCGAGGATTATTTCTGCCGCGCGCCCGGCTTCGTGCCGTCGGCGGCCGATTGGTTCATCGAAAAGAAAGTCAAAGTGATCGGCCACGACACCCAGGCCAACGACCATCCGCTCGCCACCGCCATCGGCCCGCAGCGCAACGGCCCCTTACATCCGCATCTCGAAAAGGAATACTTCGAGTGGTCCGGCGGCCGCGACTGGAAGGACGACTTCCCGGAGTGGGAACCGGTGCACCGCAAGATCTTTCAGGCCGGCATCATGGGCATCGAGAATGTTGGCGGCGACCTCGACAAGGTCACCGGCAAGCGCGTCACCTTCGCCTATTTCCCGTGGAACTGGGACCGCGGCGACGGCTGCATCGTGCGTCTCGTCGCCATCACCGATCCGGAAGGCAAGTATCGCATCGAACGCGGCAAGAAGTTCTAAGCCGCGCCACTTAGCCAGAAGGACTGGGAGAAAATCATGCACGTTAAACGTTTCAAGGACGCCAAACCCTACGACGCGCCGAACCATCGCGGCTACTCGTCGCTGCGGTTGTTCGGGGCGGAAGCCGGCGGCACCAAGGGTCTGGTGTTCGGCTATTCGCACTTCCTGCCGGGCGGCGGCGCAGGCCCCGACGCCTCGCCGCCGGAGAAGGTCTACTTCGTCCTGTCCGGCGAATTGACCGTCATCGTCGACGGCAAAGAGACCGTGCTGAAGGCCAACGATAGTTGCGTGATCGAGCCGAACGAAACGCGCGAGATCATCAACCGCGGCAACGAGGTGTGCTCGATCGTCGTCGCCGTGGCGATGCCGCCGGCGGCGAAGTAAGACGCCATAGCAGCAAGCACAATGTCGTCCCCGCGAAAGCGGGGACCCAGTACTCCCCGAGAGTGCAGTGATTACTGGATGCCCGCTTTCGCGGGCATGACAGTGGAGAGGGAAACACCATGTCCGAAGCCTTCCTGAAAAATCCGCTCGGCCTGTTCGACATCAAGGGCAAGACCGCCATTGTCACCGGCGCCTCGGGCGCTTTCGGTTCGCTCGCTGCCAAGGTCCTGGCCGGCGCCGGCGCCAATGTCGTGCTGGCGGCGAGCAAGGAAGACGAGCTCAAGAAAGTCGCCGCCGAATGCGAGGCGCTCGGCGGCAAAGCGGCGGTGATCGCGCTCAGGCCATCGTCGGAGGAAAACTGCGACAAGATCGTCGCCGCCGCGGTCGACAAGTTCGGCGGCGTCGACATCCTGGTGGTCGCCTCCGGCCTCAACAAGGTGTCGAAGATCGTCGAGCAGAAGGCGAGCGACTTCCTCGACGTCATGGACGCCAATGTCACCCAGTCGTGGCTGATGGCGCGCGCCGCCGGCAAGCAGATGCTGGCCCAAGGCCGTGGCGGCAAGGTGATCCTCACCTCCTCGGCGCGCGGCCTGCTCGGTCATCCGGCCGGCTATACCGCCTATTGCGCGTCGAAGTCCGCCGTCGACGGCATCACCAAGGCGCTCGGCTGCGAATGGGGCGAGACCGGCATCACCGTGAATGCGATCGGCCCGACCGTGTTCCGCTCGCCGCTCACCGCCTGGATGTACGAGGACACCGAGCGCGCGCAGACGGTGCGCAAGGGCTTCCTCGCGCGCGTGCCGAAGGGCCGCCTCGGCGAGCCGGAAGACCTCGCCGGCCCGCTGCTCTTCCTCGCCTCCAAGGCGTCCGACTTCTACACCGGCCACATCCTCTACGCCGACGGCGGCTACACGGCGGGTTAACAACCAGTGTCTCTGTGCTTGCAGATGACCCCCTCCTTATTGGGGAGGGGGTCATGTAAAGGACGTAAACTATGCCTGGAGCGAAACCCAAAATCACCGTCATTGGCGCCGGGCTGATGGGCCACGGCATCGCGCAAGTCTTCGCGCTCGCCGGCCACGCCGTGACGATCTACGATTCCTTCGAGAAGACATTAGCGACGGCGAAGGACCGCATCCTCACCAACCTGAAGGACCTCGGCGACGACCAGAGCGCCGTTCACCGCATCACACCCGAAAGCGATCTCGCCAAGGCTGTGCGCGATGCCGATTATGTCGTCGAAGCCGTGCTCGAAGATCTATCGCTGAAGCAGAAGCTGTTCGCGGAGATCGAACCGCATGTGCGGCCCGACACGATCCTCGCCAGCAACACCTCGGTCATCCCGATCACCGACATCATGCAAGGCCTAGAGCGCCGCGCACGCGCGCTCGGGACGCATTGGTGGAATCCGCCCTTCCTCGTGCCCCTCGTGGAAGTGATCGAAACGCAGTGGACGTCGCCTGAAGTCGTCGCCTTCACCATGAAGCTGCATGCCGACGCCGGCAAGAAGCCGGCGCATGTGAAGAAGGACGTGCCGGGCTTCATCGGCAACCGCTTGCAGCATGCACTGTGGCGCGAAGCCATCTCTCTCGTCGAGCATGGCATTTGCGATGCGGAGACCGTGGACACCGTCATCAAAGCGGCGTTCGGCCGCAGGCTCGCCGTGCTCGGGCCGCTGGAGAATGCCGACATGGTCGGCACCGACCTGACATTGGCGATCCACAAGACCGTACTGCCGGCGATCGACAGCAGGCCTGGCCCCTCGCCTTATCTCGAAAAGCTCGTGGCCGACGGCAAGCTCGGTTTCAAGAGCGGCGAAGGCTTCCGCAAGTGGAGCCCGGAGCAACAAGCGGCGCTGCGCGCGACGGTGCTGCAGCATCTCAAGAAAGCGCGCGCGCAGGACAACTGAGCGTCATTCCTCGGGCAAGGCCGGGCTCGGCCGCCGCGCCAGCTCCCAGGCTTCGTCGCGCGGCACACCGACCATGCCGAGGAGATTGACGACGGCCTCGTCGATCTTTTCCGGCGCGATCTTGCCGTCGCACACAGCCAGACCAAAGCCGACAATGGCAGACGTCGCCAGACGCCACGCGAGCTCGGGATCCTCGCAGCGATAGCGGCCCGCGCCGACGGCATTCTTGATGTCGCGAATGGCGTAAGGCCCCATCACCTGAAACATCGCGGCCGCGATGACCTCGGAACGCCGCAGAAGCCAGCGCCAGCGATGGTCCGTCGTCGCCGAGGTCATGACCATGCGGATGCCGAAGGCATAGACCTGGGCGGGATCGGCGAACGTATCGGTGACCGCCTCGATGCGTTCGGCGAGGCGGTGCATCACCTGCTCCATCACCGCCATCGCCAATTCGTCCTTGGACGCGAAGTAATTGTAGACCGTGCCGGCGCCGACATCGGCCAGTTCGGAAATCTCCAGCATCGTCGCGGCGTCGATACCTTTCTCGGCCATCACACGATAGCCGGCATCGATCAGAACTTGGCGGTTTCGTCGCTTGCGACGATCGCTTCTCGTCTCGGTCATCTGGCATCCCATGAGATTCATATATGAATATAGATCATCTATTGGACCGGTACTCAACGCTGAAATAGAACTAACTATATGCGAAATATGATACTTTTTTCAAGCTTGCGCCTCACCTCGAAAATGAATCAGCGGTGCCAAAATGGGCTCATTCAGGACCCTTCGTTCTAAAATTGACTCATATTCACCTATCGCCATAATTCCATTTTGCAGAACAGACGCCGCAATCGGCGCATTCAAAGGGAGGATTAAGATGGTCGCAGCGTTTCCGGCGGACCGTGCGAGCAAGCGTGCAATGTTGCTCGACGCCATAGCCAATATCGGTCCGACGCTCGAGGCGTCCGGTCCGCGCAGCGAAGAGCTTGGCACGCTGGCGCCGGAGGCCGTCAAGGCGCTCCGCGACAGCGGCATGTTCCGCCTCAAGCTCGCGCACGAAATGGGCGGCGCCGAAGCCGATCCCGTCACCGAAATGCTGGTATTGGAACAACTCGCCTACCACGACCTCACCAGCGGCTGGTGCACCATGGTCGGCGCGACGGCGATTGCTTCCCTCGGCACGTTCCTGACGCCCGCCGGCTTGGCGCACATCTTCAACGACCGATCGATCCCAACCGCATCGATCTCGTTCTTTCCAGCCGGCCGCGCCGTGCGCGAAGGCAACGGCTATCGCGTCAACGGCCGCTGGCGTTTCAACAGCGGCATCAAGCACGCAGAATGGGTGCTGGGCGGCACAATTGTGGAGGGCACCGAAGCCGAGAACGGCGGCCAGCCGCTCGTTATCTTTTCGGCCTTTCCGGCTAAGGACGTGAAGCTCTACGACAATTGGGGTGGCGTCACCGGCCTCAGAGGCACCGGGTCTGTCGACTGCTCGGTCGAGAATTATTTTCTACCAAAGGAACTGAGCTTCACCTGGGACCTGCTGAAGCCTAAGCCGGCGCGGGGCGGCCCCTCTTACTTGCTGCCACCCTTTGCTTATGTGGCCAAGGAGCACGGCTCGGTGGCCATTGGCGGCGCACGTCGCGCGCTCGACGAACTGATCAAGATCGCCACGTCGACGCGTGGCACCTTCCGCGCATCGAGGCTCGACGAACGCCAAGTGGTGCACCGGGCCATCGCCGAGGCGGACCTCAAATTGCGCGCCGCCCGGGCGCTGATGCACGAGCGCTACGACGCGCTCTACCACAAGGTCGCCGGTGGCGACTTGCCTGACGGCGCCGACATCGCCGACGTCCGCGCCGCTTGTGTCTATGCCACCGACGTCGCCATCGGCGTCGCCACCATGGCCTTCCACTTCGCCGGCAATACGGGACTGCACCATCCCAACGTCATCGGCCGGCTCCTGCGCGACCTCAATACCGCGGGCATCCATCAGGTCATGAGCGACACCGCGTATGAGAACCACGGACAATTCAAGTTGGGACTACCGACAGCCAATCCGCTAGCGTAACCTCTTAAATCAATGAAAGCGGGGCCGAACCGGATTGTGGGCCACCGTAAAAGCAGACCACGAGCTGCAACCATAAAACGACAGGGAGGTCGCAATGACAAACGACAAGGATAGAGAAACAAATCGAAACACTGCGGGCCTCTCGCGCCGCACGCTGGTGAAGGCCGGCCTCGGCGCAGTCGCGGCGCCGGCTGTGCTGCGCGTGATCCCCGCCAATGCACAAAGCAAAGGCATCAAGATCGGCTATGTCAGCCCGCGCACCGGTCCGCTTGCCGGCTTCGGCGAGGCCGACCCCTTCATCGTCGATCAGGTCAAAGGCATCATCGGCAAGGGCCTGCAGATCGGCGGCAAGGCCTATCCGGTCGAGATCGTCACCAAGGACAGTCAGTCGAACGGCGCGCGCGCGGCCGAAGTCGCCTCCGAACTGATCCTCGGCGACAAGGTCGACCTGCTGCTCGGCCAGGCCACGCCTGACACAACCAATCCGGTCGCCGACCAGGCCGAGGTCAACGAGGTACCCTGCATCACCACGAACTGCCCGTGGCAGCCTTACTTCTTCGGCCGCAAGGGCGACCCGAAGAAGGGCTTCACCTGGACCTATCATTTCTTCTGGGGCCTAGAGGACGTCATCGGCGCTTTCCTGGCACTGTGGGACGGACTGCCGACCAACAAGATCGTCGGAGGCCTGTTCCCGAATGACGCCGATGGTAATGCCTGGGGCGATCCCAAGCTCGGCCTGCCGCCGGCGCTCGCCGCCGCCGGCTACAAGCTGCACGATCCCGGCCGCTATCAGCTGATGAATAACGACTTCACCTCGCAGATCTCGGCCTTCAAGGCCGCGGGCGCGGAGATCGTCACCGGCAACATGATCCCGCCGGATTTCGCGACCTTCTGGTCGCAGGCGGCGCAACAGGGCTTCAGGCCGAAGATCGTCACCATCGGCAAGGCGCTATTGTTCCCCTCGGTGATCGACTCTCTTGGACCACGCGGCAACGGGCTCTCCAGCGAAATCTGGTGGACGCCGCATCATCCGTTCAAGTCCAGCCTCACCGGCCAAAGTTGTCAGCAGCTCACCGACGCTTACACCAAAGCCTCCAACCGGCCGTGGACGCAGCCGATCGGCTTCTCGCACGCGCTGTTCGAAGTCGCGATCGACGTGCTCAAGCGGTCGAAGTCGACCGATCCGAAGGCGATCCTCGAGTCGATCGCCGCGACCAACTACCAATCGATCGTCGGGCCGATCCATTGGGCCGGCCAGCCGGTGAAGAACGTCACCAAGACGCCGCTCGTCGCCGGCCAATGGCAGCGCAAGGACAACAAGTTCGAGCTGGTGATCGCCGAGAACAAGACGGCACCGGTAATCCCGGTCGGCGGCAAGCTCGAACCGCTGGGCTGAACGATCTGCTCACAAACGTCATGGCCGGGCTTGTCCAGGCCATCCCGCTTAGGAGAATTCAGTCGCCATCTGAGCGGAATGCGCGGGCCAAAGCCCGCGCATTCCGCTCATCAAACAACAGAAACACTCTGGGAGACGGTCCGATGTCGACGGCAGACGCTCTACAGAAACAACAGCAGGATTTCGCCAAGCGCACCGACACAATCGGTGCCGTTACCGTGTCGCGCCCACAGAACGGCACGGAGTATCTCGACTCGCTGCGTGACGGCCGCGAAGTTTTCATCTACGGCGAGCGGGTCAAGGACGTCACGACACACCCGGCCTTCCGCAACACCGCGAGCATGGTGGCGCGGCTCTACGACGCGCTGCATGATCCGAAGCGCGCCGACAAATTGCTGGTGCCGACCGACACCGGCAATGGCGGGATGACGCATCCGTTCTTCAAGGCGCCGAAAACCCAGGCAGACCTCGTCGCCGGCCGTAACGCCATCGCCGAATGGGCCAGGATCACCTATGGCTGGATGGGTCGCGCCCCCGATTACAAGGCGGCCTTCCTCGCGACCTTGGGCGCCAATGCCGATTTCTACGCGCCCTACCAGGACAATGCGCGACGCTGGTACAAATTCAGCCAGGAGCGCGTGCCCTTCATCAACCACGCCATCATCCATCCGCCGATCGACCGCGACCGACCGCCGAATGAGGCGGGGGATGTCTGCATGCATGTCGAGCGCGAGACCGACGCCGGCATCATCGTCTCCGGTGCCAAGGTGGTGGCGACCGGCTCGGTACTGACGAACTACACCTTCGTCGCGCATCACGGCCTGATCCCTGTGCAGGACAAAGCCTTCGCCGCCATCTTCATGGTGCCGACCAATACGCCCGGCGTGAAGTTCATCTGCCGCACGTCCTACGAGATGACGTCGACGGCCATGGGCTCGCCCTTCGACTATCCTTTGTCGAGCCGGCTCGACGAGAACGACCCCGTCTTCAACATGGATAAGGTG
>JANLJK010000450.1 GCA_029255525.1 Pseudolabrys sp. | reverse complement strand
GTAAGCGGCCTCGCTCGCGGTGTAGACATAGGCTTTGGTCTCGACGCCGCGATAGGACAGCGCGAAGCCGTTCGGGATCGTGCGGACCTGCACGGCGACCGGCTTGGAATCGATGGTGCCATTCCAAATCGGATCACCCGGTTTCCAATCCGACGCGAGATGGCGCACACCAGCCTTGGCCG
Organism: Pseudolabrys sp.; assembly: GCA_029255525.1. Lineage (GTDB taxonomy): Bacteria > Pseudomonadota > Alphaproteobacteria > Rhizobiales > Xanthobacteraceae > Pseudolabrys. The sequence goes on along the minus strand of JANLJK010000450.1, from coordinate 12,055 downwards.
CGCCCGGCATCAGCACCGCGATGGTGCCGTTTTCGCGCTTCACCTCGAGTTTGATCTCGGTCGCACCGAGCCACACCGCGCGCTGACTTTCGCGCGTCACGCTACGGCCATTCATCTGGCCGGAGATCTGCCGCTTGCGCTCGCCGAGCACGTGATCGATTGCGGCCGCGACCGCGGCGATGACTTCCGCCCGCTCGCCTTCCGGCGCCTGCGGATGGAAGCCCTCGCGGAATTCCTCGGCGATGAAGCCGGTCGAGAGCGCGCCTGAGCGCCAACGCGGATGCGCCATCAGGGCCGACAGAAACGGAATGTTGTGGCGGATGCCGTCGATGACGAAGGCATCGAGCGCGTCGGACTGCGCCTCGATCGCCTCCAGCCGCGACGACGCATGCGTCACCAGCTTGGCGATCATCGGATCGTAATAGAGCGAGATCTCGCCGCCCTCGTAGACGCCGGTGTCATTGCGCACGGTCACGCCATGCGTGATGCGTTCGGCCGGCGGCCGATAACGCGTCAACCTGCCGGTCGACGGCAGGAAGTTGCGATACGGGTCCTCGGCATAGACGCGGCTTTCGACCGCCCAGCCGTCGAGCTTCACGTCGCTCTGCTTGATCGAGAGCTTCTCGCCGGCCGCAACGCGGATCATCTGCTCGACGAGATCGATGCCGGTAATCAATTCGGTCACCGGATGCTCGACCTGCAGCCGCGTATTCATTTCGAGGAAGAAGAAGCTCTTGTCCTGACCAGCGACGAATTCGACTGTACCGGCGCTGTCGTAACCGACAGCCTTGGCCAGCGCGACCGCCTGCTCGCCCATCTTCTTGCGCGTCGCCTCATCGAGCAGCGGCGACGGCGCTTCTTCGATGACTTTCTGGTTGCGGCGCTGGATCGAGCATTCCCGCTCGTGAAGATAGATGACATTGCCGTGCTTGTCGCCAAGCAACTGGATTTCGATGTGGCGCGGATCGACGATGAATTTCTCGATGAACATGCGGTCGTCGCCGAACGACGACTTGGCTTCCGACTTCGAGCGGGCGAAGCCTTCCGCAACTTCTGCTTCCGACCAGGCGATACGCATGCCCTTGCCGCCACCGCCGGCACTGGCCTTGATCATCACCGGGTAGCCGATCTCGTTGGCGATGATCACCGCCTCTTTCTCATCGGCGATGACGCCGAGATAGCCCGGTACGGTCGAGACCTTGGCGGCGGCCGCGGCCTTCTTGGATTCGATCTTGTCGCCCATGGCCGCGATGGCCTTGGGGTTCGGGCCGATGAAGACGATACCGTTTGTCTCCAGCGCCTTGGGGAATGCTTCGCGCTCGGACAGGAAACCGTAGCCGGGGTGGACGGCCTCGGCGCCGGTCACCTGACAGGCGGCAATGATCTTGTCGATGATCAGGTAGCTCTCGGCGGCCGGGGGCGGCCCGATATGGACGGCGGTATCCGCCATCTCGACATGGAGCGCGTCCTTGTCCGCGTCGGAATAGACGGCGACCGTCTCGATCCCCATCTTGCGGGCGGTTTTGATGATCCGGCAGGCGATTTCGCCGCGATTGGCGATCAGAATGCGCTTGAACATACCGCGACCATCACCCTCCCACCGGCTGCTATGGCTTTGCGGCGTTGCAACGAAAATGTCAACGGGCCGTCAGAAAGCCGTCGCCGCCCATAGTCCCGCCAGACCGGCCGCCACGCAGAGGCCCGTCATGATCGCAAGCTCGACGGCGAACGCGCCTTTGCCGGCGGCGCCGCCCATGACCAGCTTGGCAACCACGTTGCTCGCGACCGCTGCCATGATGGCGGTGGCGGCGCCGAGCGCGCTCAACGGCGCCGGCACCAGCCGCGCCAGAGAGATCGTGATGGCATCGACATCGGCCAGGCCGACGCCGATCGCCCCGAGAAGCGCCCCTTGCGTACCGAAGCTCTCGCCCACCAGCCGACCGAGAACGATAATGACACTTAGGAACAGGGCGAAGCCAACCACCGGCCAGAAGCTGAATGGGTTGGCGAACTCGGCGGGCTCCTGACGCCGGCCCTCGTTGCCGTCGACACGCCAATAGACGGTCACCAGCGCGTAGACCGCCGCGGCCAGCGTGCCGGCGACGAGGGCTGGCGCGACAACGGTCAGCAACTCGACTTTCACCAGTGCCACAATGACGATCACGCGCAGGAACGAGACCGCCGTCGCGATTGCGACACCAGCCGCCAGCAGACGGGGATCGCCCTCGCCCATCGCGGCGCGCCGCGCGCTGCTCAGGGTCACGGCGGTCGAGGACACGAGCCCGCCGGCGAGCGCCGCCAGCAAGACGCCGCGCTCGGCGCCGAACAACTTCACCGCGCCATAGCCGACGAAAGACACACCCGCGAGCACGATAGCGATCAGCCAGACCTCGCGCGGATTGACGCCGCCGGCCGGGCCGATGGCCGTGTCCGGCATCAGTGGCAGGACGATCACGGTCATGGCCAGCAGCACCAGCGCCGAGCGCAGCTCCGGCCAAGTGATGCGCGCGACAAGGCCGTGGATGTTCTCGCGCGCGGCAAGGATGCCGGTGGCCGCGACCGCCGCGGCGCCTGCCACGCGCATGTCGCCTAGCACGGCATAGGCGCCGAGCATGAAAGTGAGCAGAGCCGCGATCATCGTGGTGGCGGAGAAGGTACCTGCCGCTCGATTGGCCTCGCGCTCGAATATCGCGACCACCACCGCGAAGGTGGCAAAACCGAAGCCGACGACGAGCCCCGCCCCCAGCGCCGAGCCTGTCGCCTGCGCCAACATGGCAACAATGCCGCCGAGCAGCCCGCTCAACGCAAAGGTACGGATGCCGGCCGCGCGGCTGCCGGCGGCCACATCCCGGCTACGCCAGCCGCGTTCGAGACCGAACAGAAGGCCGATGCCGAAGGCGACCGCGAGGCGGTAAAGCAGGTTGTCGATGTCCATTACCGGCGCGGGCCCCGTGTCATCTCGCGAAAATCTTTCATGGCGCGCAATGAATAGCGAAGCTTTGTCCTATCGCAATGACGTCTCGTGGTGCAGCATTACTCTTTATTCTGTACCTATTCCCCCCTGGCGCCGGGACCTATATTAGGTTCCGGAAATCTCAACGCATTTAAGGAGTTTGTCATGACGCTCGCGATTGGTGACACCGCACCGGACTTCGAAGCGGAAACCACCGAAGGTAAGATCCGCTTCCACGACTGGCTGGGTAATTCCTGGGGCCTTCTGTTCTCGCACCCCAAGGACTTCACCCCGGTCTGCACCACCGAGCTCGGCACCGTGGCCCGGATGAAGCCGGAATTCGACAAGCGCAACACCAAGATCATCGGCCTGTCGGTCGATCCGGTCGACAACCACAAGAAGTGGGGCGCCGACATCAAGGAAATCGTCGGCTTCGCGCCGAACTATCCGATGATCGGCGACACCGAGCTGAAGGTCTCCAAGGCCTATGGCATGCTGCCGGCCGCGACGGGCGGCTCCTCGGAAGGCCGCACCGCCGCCGACAACCAGACCGTTCGCAACGTCTTCATCATCGGCCCGGACAAGAAGATCAAATTGATCCTGGTCTATCCGATGACCACCGGCCGCAACTTCGACGAGATCCTGCGCGTGCTGGACTCGCTGCAGCTCACCGCCAAGCACCGCGTCGCCACCCCGGCCAACTGGAAGCAGGGCGAGGACGTGATCATCGCCGGCTCGGTCAGCGACGAGGAAGCCAAGAAGATCTACCCGCAGGGTTTCAAGGCGCCGCGGCCCTATATCCGCATCGTGCCGCAGCCGCAGGGCTAAGCCTTACTGCACGGTTTTGACGAGGGCGCGGGCCGCAAGGTCCGCGCCCTTGGCGTTTCGGGCTAGCCAGCCCGCTCTTGCATTCCGGCCGCTCTGCCCCGATGGTGCGCGCCGCCAAATCGTTGGAGCTGTCGCAATGAGTGAAGTCAACGAGGTCGCCTTCCGGCAGCCGCCCTTCGCCGAGCTTCTCGGCCTCAAAATCACGCACCTGTCGGCCGAGCGCGTCACCGCCGAGTTGCCGGCGCGCGAGGAGCTCAACAACCGCTTCGACATCATGCATGGCGGGGCGATCATGGCGCTCGCCGACAATCTCGGCGGCACCGCCGCCAGCGCCAACCTGAAAGAAGGCCAGAGCACGACGACGGTCGAGAGCAAGACCAACTTCTTCGCCGGCATCCCGATCGGCGACGTGGCCTATGCCGAATGCACGCCGCTGCACCGCGGCCGCACCACCATGGTCTGGCAGACCCGCATCACCCGCCGCGACGGCAGATTGTGCGCGCTGGTGACGCAAACCCAGCTCGTGCTCGACCCCAAGAAGTAACGTCAGTCTTTGTTCACCGAGGCGGCCACATTGGCCGCCGTCGGTTTGCCCGCCGTGCCGCGATTGGCGAGCACCACGCCGACCGCGCACAAGAGCATGCCGGCGATCGAGATGGCATCGAGCTTTTCGCCGAACAGGAGAAAAGCGAGCAGCGCCGTCACCGCCGGCACCAGATAGAACAGACTGGAGAAACCGGTCGCCGCCGAACGGCGGATCAACCAATACATCAGCCCGACTGTGGCGATCGACAGCACCAGCACGAGATAAGCGAGTGCGAAAACAAATTCGCCGCTCCAGTGGATCACGCGCGTCTCGAAGACGAAGGCGCCCGCCATGAACAGTACGGTGGCGCCGGCATATTGCACGATGTTGCCGGTGCGCCAGTCGATGCCGCCGCAGAAGCGCTTCTGGTACAAAGTGCCGAGCGATATGCCGACCAGCGACAGGAAGCTGGCGATCCAGCCGATTACCGAGCCTGAGGCAATGATGCTGCGATCATGCAGCACCACGAGCACGCCGACGAGGCCGAGCGCCAGCCCCAGCCATTGCTGGCGGGTCACAGGCTCGCCCATGTAGCGGTTGGCGATGGTGGAGATGAGCACAGGCTGCAGGCCGGGAATGAGCGCCGAGATGCCGGCCGGCACGCCCTGCCCGATCGCGACGAAGACGCCGCCGAGATAGAGCCCATGCACCAGGAAGCCGGCCACCAGGCTGTGGCCGATTTCGGGCCCGATCAGCCAGCGGGCGCGCACGATGACGGCAAAGCCGGCAAGGATCACGACCACCAGCGCCATACGCAGCGTCAGAAACGTCAGCGGCTCAATATAGGGCATACCGAGACGCGCACCGACAAAGCCCGTGCTCCAGAGAAACACGAACAGAACGGGCGCCGCGGCGACCGCCAGACGGGTCAGGCGCATGAGAAGACCGGCATTGCGTGAAAACGATTCCGAACAGGTGGGCGAGACGCCTATAGCATCCCGCACCCGTCCTGGCTGCATCCGTATTTACGCTTTAGTTAGGCGAGTCATCCTCCCACGCTGCTAGTGTCCCAGCGGGCAAAACAACACTAAAGGGGGACGCCCATGAAATTATTGGCTGTCTATACACTGTTGGTGGCGATCGGCGAATTCGTCTCCTACTTCATCGGACGCGTTGTCGAACACTGGTCCGCAACCGCGAGCCTGCCGGTGTTCCTGGCCTGCTTCTTCATCGTGTTCTGGGTCGCCTGGCGCGCCGCGATCCGCATCGCCTGAATTCTGTCCCGGTTCCATCTGACGGCATTGCGCACCAGCAATGCCGGAACCACCACCTTTCTCCGTTGGTTTCCTCCCGAGACGGCCATGCGTCTCGGCAACGACGATTTGGGAACCAAGGAGGATGACATGTCTGATCCGCGTTTGACGGACTCGCGGTACAGCGATCCACATCTGAGCGATCCCGTGTTGCGGCGTAACGACCGCAGCGGGGACACCTGGGGCTGGATTGCGGGCATCGCCGTGCTTGCCTTGATCGCCTTCGTAATGGTGGCAGGCTGGAACGGAAACCGCGGCGACACCGCCAGCAACAGCGCTTCGCCGCCGGCCGTGACCGGCACGACCGGCAGCGCGCCCGCCGGCAATGCGCCGAGCACCACGGGCTCCGGCGCGACCGCGCCGCAACCGGCCACGCCGCCGGCCGGCGCTCGCTAACCGACCACGTCCGCACAGCCTCGGCACATCACCGCGCCGGGGCCACTTGCTTTTCACCGCTGACGGTCAGTCCTGAAAGGCCGGATCGATCGGCACGCGGTAGCCGTTGGCCAACCGGTTGGTCTCGTTGGCCATGCCGGTGACGGCCATCACCTCGGCGAACATTGCCTCGTTCATGCCGGCCTTGCGTGCGGCCGTCGTGTGCGAGGCGATGCAATAGCCGCAGCCATTGGTCACCGAAACCACGAGATAGATCATCTCCTTCGTTAGCGGATCGAGCGCGCACGCAAGTCGGCTATAGCCGACTTGCGCACCTTTGATCGCCGATCTCGGCTAAAGCCGAGATCGATTGCGCCATAATTTGTTTGATGCTGTCCCACGTGCGCTTGAGCGTGGCCGGATCGCGCGCGAGATATTTCCAGAAATTATTGACGTCCGGCACGTTGCGCGAACGCTTGATGTCATCATAGACGGCGCGCACTTCCGGTGAGGCATCGGCATAATCGACAGGCGGCGGCGTAGGCATAGCGGGCTCCGGCTTGAAGGTGACATGCCCTATTATTGCTGTGCTTGATGCATGAGGCGAGAGGGACCGGCCCTCTCGCCCCGATATGCCCATGACATTCGCCGTGAGACGGACGTTACAACCGCTTCTTCTTCGCCTTTTTGGCTTTCTTCTTGGTCTTCTTCGCCGCTTTCTTCTTCACGGCCTTCTTGGCCTTTTTCTTTTTCGCCGCCTTCTTCTTCACGATCTTCTTCTTGGCCGCTTTGCGCGCCGGCGCGGCGGCGACGGTCTTCGGATGTTCAACCGGGAGCCGTTCGATGACATCACCTTCGAAAAGCACACTGACCTCGTCGTACTGACGGCCGTTGGTCGGCTCCCGATAAGGCGGATTGATCTTCCTCCACTCCACGGGATCGGTGCCGATCGGCCCGGTCGTCTTGATGCTCAGATCGAGCAACTTGATGCGCGGATTGAAGCCTTGCGGGCTGTGCGAGGTCAGTTCCGGCGTCTGGTTACCGGCCGTCACATACACCTCACCGCTGACGATCAACTGATAGCGGCGGCCAGCAAAGTCCGGCATTTCCATTGCTCTGAAATTGCGTGTTTTAGGTGCCATAGGATCCCCTCCCCTAGAGTTGAGCCTTACGGCAACGAGTATACGAGGTTGCGGGCGCCCCGCCAGAGGATTAGCGCGCAACGAGGCCGAACCAGATGGCCCGGACTCCTCAGAACATCAGCTCGGTGCAGGTCGGCATCGGTCCCGATGCCTGCCGCGCAAGTGCCGGCGGCGCGGCCATACTGGAAGGCACCGGCGCCACCGGAACCTCGTCCGCGACGGTGACGTTCACCGCCACACTGCGACGCCGGAACGGATATTGCACGGCATAGCGCAGGCCGTCGCCGCCGATGAAGCCGGCATCCGGCCGATAGACCAGCCGCACGCCGCGCACGCGGCGGCCGATGCATTGCGACTCGGTGCCGACATAGATCGATGAGATCTTGATGTCCTCGACCCGCGCGCAGACGCTGCCGTGGCGCGGTGGCTCGTCGAGGTAAAGCGCCGGATGCGCGATGGCATCGCAGTTCGCATTCCAGCCGGCGTGCTCGCGAATGACGATGGCATGATTGGCACTGCCGGCAGCAGCAAACTGCTCTTCGTGCGGCGCGTCCGCGGCCCAGGCCGCGCTTTGCAACGCGGCCATCGCAACGGCCGCCAAAATGACGACCGCCGCACCTCGGCCGCGGCGAGACGGTGTTGACTGGTATCGATGGAAGCGCGCCATCGCGTGAGCCATTCCGTTTGGGTCTCGCACCCTACCATGATTCCATTACGGCGGCGGATCGAGAGCAGCGCGCTGCGTGCCCATTCTCTATGCAGTTGCTGCAGCGCAATCGCATTGTTGCGATGCGACGCCTCACGCACGCATACGGTCGATATCGCCGGTAAAGACGCGCACGCGCTCGCGGATGGTCTTGGTCTGCTCGGCGATTTGCAGCGCGGCGGCGCTCATCAACTGAGCCGAGTCGCTGTTAGTCGTGACGATCGTTTCGATCTCGGCGATCGCCTTCTCGACATGGCCGACGCTCGAGGCGGCCGACGCGACGTTGGCGGCGATGTCGCCGGTCGCGAGCGCCTGGTTGCGCACCGACTCGGCAATGACGGCGACAAGACCATCGAGTTCGCGCAGACGGCCCGAAATGGCTGCGATGGCCGCAACCGAACGGCCGGTGGTGTTCTGCATCGCGCCGATACGGGTGGCGATCTCCTGCGTCGCCTGCGCGGTCTGGGTGGCGAGCGCCTTCACCTCCTGCGCTACCACGCTGAAGCCCCGCCCCGCCTCGCCGGCGCGCGCCGCCGCGATCGTGGCGTTGAGCGCCAAAAGGTTGGGCTGCTCGGCGATACCGGTGATCAGGTCGGTGACCTTACCGATCTCGCCGGCGACATGCGCCAGTTCCTGGATGGTTGCGTGCGTGCTGTCGACTTCCGTGACCACCGCGGCGGCGAGCTTGGCCGACTGGGCGGCGCTGGCGCCGATCTCGTGGATCGTGCCGGCCAATTCCTCGCCGCCATGTGCGGCCAACTCGACCTTGCGGGCCGTATCGTCGGTGGCCGTCGACACGGTCATCACTTGCGCATCGGCGCTCGCCACCGACGCGCCCAGAAGATCCGCGCTGTCGAGCAGGCCTTCGGCGGCGCTATAGAGCGCATCAATGGACGACGCCATCTCGCGCTCGAAACGCTCGAGTAGCGCGCGCATCTGCTCGGCGCGGGCAGTCGTTTCCGTCAACGTTGTTTCACGCAGGAAAGCGGCGCGCTCCAATTCCGCGGCAGCGCACTCCGCCGAGTGACGCGTCGCCTCGGCGCGCGCGAGGGCGGCGCGCAAGGCCAAGCCGATCACCACCAGCATGCCGGTTTCGATCGCGACCACCGCGCCATGCACCAGCGCACGTCCAAGATCGGCGCCGCGGGGATAGAGCGCGGCCGGCAGCAGGATGTCGAGCGCGAGGTGGTGCACCACGATGAGCCCAGCGGCGAGAACGAGCACGCGCCAGGAGCAGAAGCCAAGCAGCAGCGCGAGTACGGCGAAGTAATAAAAATGCGCCTCCACCTGCCAAGGATGGCCGCGCAGAACGTAGACCATCAGCGAGGTCTGGCCGACGAGGCTGACGCCGAGCATCAGGCCGAGCATCTCGATCGGCCGCCGCAGACGCGCGAGCAGCGCGGGCAACGCGGCAAAGACCAGGCCGAGGACGCTGACCGTGATTGGATCGACGTCGCGCGCGAAGGCAACCAGCGCGATGAGCACGGCCTGCGCCATCACCAGGCCGATCAGTCCGCGCGCGATGGTGCGCTGGAAGCTCTCGAGATCGGCCGCAATCATAAGGCCCGCCCCGTCGCATCCGCTGCCGGCAGACAAGCATCCAGCGCCCGCGGATCGACCAGGAACAGCGCCCCCGCGGCCGCCGCGCGCGCCGCGTAATCATCGGTTTCGGGGATCACCACGACGACGAACGGAACACCGCTTTCGCGCACCACCCGCGCGCCGGCACCAGCCGCGCGCGTCAAGGCCTCCTCCTGCGACACCCAGGGCGCGAACACGACACCGATACCGGCCGACGCATCGCGCGGCGCGAACATGAGGATCACCATCGCGAGGAGGCTGGCGAGCGCGGCCACGGCAATGACGAGGCGGTCGTACCAGCCGTTGTGACGGGGAAATTTCACGGGCCTTCGCCAAGAATTTTCAGCCTCTCTTATGCGGGCAACGTAGTTAACGGACAGTTGCCCGCCGTAAATTACTACCTGCGGCTGCGGATGCTGCCAGCCGCCCCTGGCCTGCCCTGACGAACGCGGCGACGCGCCCAAACGACGCAGCCAAAAATGTTCCACAGCCGGCGGCCGTTTTACACCGCTGTCACATTGGCGCGCGAGACACGTTGATCGATTGTCATGCCTGACAGAAGGATCATCCGCATGCTCACCCGACGCACCACACTTCAGACCTGCGCCGCGCTCCTGCTCGCGACCGCCGCCCTCTCGCCGGCGCACGCGCAGACCATCGACAACAACTCGCTGTCGTCGCCGACCTTCCGCGCGCATGCCCGCACCTTCGGCCTCGTCTACACGCTGCCGGCCGAGGTCAACGCCACGCTCGCCGCCACCATCGGCGGCCCGCTGAAGGAGAAGCTCATCAACGCCGGCCTCGCCACCGAGGCGCAGATGTTCAACATCCCGCACGTCACCGTCGTGCACGTGCATAACGCCGACCCGACGACGCCGGAGAAGATGCTCAAGGCACTGCCGAAGCTGCCGCCGGTGCTCAACGTGACGCTGAAGAACTTCTACACAACCGAAGCCGCCAAGGGCGCCGGCCATCCGTGGTGGCTCGATCTCGGCATCGTCAAGGAAGGCGCGGGCTTCGAGGCCATGCACGCGTTCAACACCACCGCGACCGCGGCGCTGACCGCGCTGCGCGACGGCCCGCTGCCGCGTTGCACCGGCCCGGTCTATGCCGCGATGGGCGACGCCGCCAAGGACCTGGTGAAGACGGTCGGCGTTTCCGGCGTCAACATCGTCAAGGACGGCAAGGAGCTGCGCTCGTATAACCCGCACAACACCTTGGTCTACAGCATGGCGAAGTTCACGCCCGAGGTTCAGGCGGCGATGAACCAGACGGCGAAGGAGTTCAACCAGATCCTGCCCGAGGGCATCCCGGTCACGTTCAAAACCGTGTCGATCGTCGAACTGGGCTTTGCCGGCAACGTGCTGCGCGAGATCTACCGCATCGATCTCGAAACCGGGAAGGTTCTGACCGTCGCCACCGGCAAGATGGCCGCGGCGAACTGATCGCCTCACCCGCGATAAGGACGGCCGGCGCCCCACGCGCCGGCCGTTCGTTTTAAGCGTCGCGCTTACTTGCCGATGCCGGCCGCTTCGACCGCGGTCTTCCATTTCGCCAACTCGTCCGCCTGCAGCTTGGCGAAATCGTCCGGGCTGCCGCCGATCGGATCGAAGCCCTGCGCGGTGAGGATGGCCTGGGCCTCCGGGGTCTTGAGCCCCTCATTGCCGGTGCGCGACAGAAGATCGACCACCGCGCGCGGCGTGCCGGCCGGGGCCCAGATGCCGAACCACACCGTGGCATCGAGATCGACGCCGGCTTCCTTGAGCGTCGGCACCTGGGGTGCGGCCGCCGTGCGCTTGGCCGACGACACCGCCAGCGCTTTCAACTTGCCGGCCTGGATGAGCGGCAGCGCGGCGGTCGCCGGCGAGAACATCAATTCGATACGCCCGGCGATGAGATCGGTCATCGCCTGCGGCGAACCCTGATACGGCACATGCGTCATCTTGATGCCGGCGCGCTGCGCGAACAATTCGGTGAACAGATGCGGCGTCGCGCCGATGCCGGTCGAGCCGTAGGACAACGCCCCCGGCTTGCTCTTGGCCAGCGCAATGAACTCGGCCACGCTGTTGACGCCGAGCGAAGGATGCACGGCCAGGATCATCGGCTGGCCGGCGACCGCGATCACCGGCGTGAAGTCACGCACGATGTCGAACGACTGCTTGGTGTTGATGAGGCCGGTCGAGACATTCACCGTGCCGCCGGTGAGCAGCGTGTAGCCGTCCTTCGGCGCGCGCGCGACGATGTCGGCGGCGATGGCCGAGGCAGCACCCGGGCGGTTCTCGACCACGAACTGACCCTTGAGCCGCTGGCTCCACTCATTGGCCATCAGCCGCGCCACCGCGTCCATCGACGAGCCCGGCACGAAACCAACCACGATGCGTACGGGTTTGTTCGGATAACCACCGGCGTCCTGCGCGCCGGCGGATGACGACACGATGGTGGCGGCGACAACAGCCGCCGCCAAGACGGCAGCTTTCACGGATTTCATGGTGGGCATTTCCTTTTCTGCGCGGCCCGCTTCAGGGGGCCTGCGCGCGAGGCATAGCAGAAGCCCAAGCAAATTGGGCGCACGCACAGCGAGCGAGCCTACAAGCCAACGCTCCGCCGCCCGTATTCTTTGCGGCGCCGGGT
>JANLJK010000449.1 GCA_029255525.1 Pseudolabrys sp. | reverse complement strand
CGGGCCGCTGAAACAGGCGGTTGTCGAAAGCGCGGCCTGCCGTTGGAAGACGCCGTCCCCTCATGGTTGGAGGGGAGAGAAAGATAGAGCGACGACGGGCCTCCCCCGGGCCTCGATAAAGAACAGGGGCGGCGGAGCTATGCCCCGGTCATTCCGGGGCGCGAGCGTCAGCGAGCGAACCCGGAATCCAGAAACAAGCACGGTGCGTATGTTCTGGATTCCGGGCTCGGCCCTGCGGGCCGCCCCGGAATGACAGTGTTGTTTGACAATTGAATCCGGACAACGGCGCGTCGCCACGCCGCCGCGTGTCGTTACCTTCGCGACGAGCTTACTTCGTCGACAGGCCAAGCAGGGTGTAAGCCGGGCAGGTGCTGAAGATGGCGGTGAGGATCGGCACGATGCCGATCCAGCCGACCCAGCTCCAGCTCGTGCCGGGCGCGATCATGCCGAGCGCGAAGGCGATGAGCGCCAGCCCCACGACGACCCGCACGATGCGGTCGATAGTCCCCACGTTGACGGTCATTTCTTTCTCCCGTTATTCCGCCGGCTGCACGCGCGCGGTTGCGCGCGGGCTGTTGCCGGTGGATTCCAAATCACCATCGACGTCGCGGCCCATTTCGCCGCGCCACGGCCGCCATGCTTCCAAGGCGAACAACGCCGCGACCAATACCGCGGCGAGGACAAGCGCCGCCATCCAGTAAGGCAGGCCGATCAGGTCGCTGAAGATGATTTTGCCACCGCCTTGCGCGAGAAAGGTTTTGGACAGCATCGGCTGCGCATAGGTATAGGCGACCGCGCCGAGCAGGCCGCCGATCAGCGTGAACAAGGCATCGCGATAGCCGGTGCCGATCTGCGCCAAAGTCGTGCCGGGGCAGGCGCCCGCGAGCGTGATGCCGGCGCCCAGGATGAGCCCGCCGATGATATCGGCGGCATAAAGTGCGGGCTTGGGCGCGAGCTTCACGTAACCGAAGCCGTTGAGCACCGCGAGCACCACCGCGCCGGTGGCGACCGCGGTCAGGAACACCTTGAGCATGATGAAGTTCTTCATCTGCATCTGGCCGACGATCATACCCGGCTCGAACACGCGCGATTTTTCCAGGGCGAAGCCGAACACGATCCCCATCGCGACGCCGACAAGAATGGCAACGAAGATTGACATGGTACTCCTCCCTCAGAGACGGCGCAAGAGCAGGAAGGCGGTGGCGATGGCGCCGGTGAACATGGCGGCGACGGCGACCGTGGAGCCGACGGACAGTTGCGCCATGCCGGACAGGCCGTGGCCGCTGGTGCAGCCGTCGGCGAGACGAGCACCGAACAGCATGATGAAACCGCCGAAGAAGGCGACGGCGTAGCGCTTGGCCGGGGAGGCCGTGCCGAGGGCGCGGGTCCAGACCGGGGATACGGCGGCGCGTTTGGCGCCGGACAATTTCATCGACAGGAAGGCGCCGATGGCGACGCCGACGACCAGGGCCACCTGCCACCAGTTCTTGGCGGTGGTGGCGACATGGCTGGAGGCGTATTTGATGGTGAGGATGGAGGGATCGACCCAGGAGGTGAACAGCGCGCCGACCGTCACATAAGATGAGGAGGCGCCGAGCGCGGTCTCGATGATCAGGAAGGCGGGGATTTGCAGCAGGCCGATGACGACGCCGGCCAGATAGGGGGACCAGGCTTTTTGCGTGAGCATGGCGCACTTCTCCAAGTCCGCGGGCTTGCGGGATCACATATAAAAAATTGAATATTTCGAAGCCGGCCCGGGCGCCTTGATGTGGATCAATACGACAGGGCTGTGGACTGTTTCAGCCGAAGCGCTGCCGCGCCAGCGCGGCGCCGGCGCCGAGTGCCTTCAGCTTGGCTTCGGCGATGTCGCGCCGCATCGGCGCCATGCCGCAATTGGTGCAGGCGACGATTCTTTCCTTCGGTACGACCTTCATCACATCGTCGATCACCTGCGCGACGCGCTCCGGCGTCTCCACTTCGTCGGTGGCGACGTCGATGACGCCGATCAGCACATCCTTACCCTCAAGCCGGGACAACAGCTTCAGCGGCACGCGCGAATTGATGCACTCGACGGAGACCTGATTGATGCGGCTGTTGGCGAGCGCCGGGAAGATCAACTCGTACTGCCGCCACTCAGACCCAAGCGAGTTCTTCCAGTCGATATTGGCCTTGATGCCGTAGCCGTAGCAGATATGCACGGCGGTGGTGCAGGTTAGCCCATCGATCGCACGATGCAGCGCGTCGATGCCCCAGCCGGGCACTTCGTCCATGAACACGTTGAAGGCCGGCTCGTCGAACTGGATGACGTCGATGCCGTCGGCCTGCAAAGCGCGGGCTTCCTGGTTCAGGAGATCGGCGAAGGCGAAGGCCATCTTCACCTTGTCGCCATAATGCGCGTCGGCGATCGTGTCGGCGATGGTCATCGGCCCGGGCAGGGTAATCTTCAGTTTCTTCTTGGTATGCGCGCGGGCATAGCGCGCCTCGCTCTGGTGCATGCGGCCTTTGAGCGTCAGCGCGCCGCGCACCACCGGCACCATGGCTTTGTAGCGATCGGCGCGGATGCCCATCTCGACTTTAGTCTTGGTATCGATACCGTCGACATAATCGAGGAAGCCGTGCACGAAATGCTGGCGCGACTGCTCGCCGTCGCAGACGATGTCGATGCCGGCGTCCTCTTGCAGCTTCACCGCCAGCAGCGTGGCGTCCAGCTTGGCGGCGGCGAGCTCATCGCCGGCGAGCTTCCACTGCGGCCAGAGCTTGTTCGGTTCGGCGAGCCAGGATGGCTTCGGCAGACTTCCGGCGATCGTGGCGGGAAACAACATGGCGTTCACTCCCCGGCGGCGTGCATGTTGATTCATGCACGAGAAGTTATTGCGCTAGAATTTCTCAGGCACCTGCCACTTGTAGATCCAATCATAGCGCGACAGCAGCGTCTCGCCGCCCTTCATGCGCATCACGAGATTGCGAATGAGCGCCTCCGGCCCGGTCATGCCGTAGATGCGGCCCTGCTTGGCGGAGGTCTTCTGGGCACGCGCGGTGCGCAGCCGGCGGGCGCCTTCATAGGCGCGCAAGGCATCGGCCGGATCGTCGCGGGAGGCGCCCAGGAAGCCCGCGAGCACGGCGGCGTCCTCGATCGCCATGCCGGCGCCCTGCGCCATGAAGGGCAGCACCGGATGGGCGGCGTCGCCGATCAAGGTGACGGGGCCTTCGCCGCCGCGGAACGGCGCGCTGCGGTCGAACAAAGCCCATTTCAGCCAGCGGTCGGGAATGGAAATCAAGCCGCGCGCCTTCTCGCTCCAGGCAAAGCGCGCGAAGCGGCGCAGGATCTCGGCGCGGTCGCCCGGCGCCGACCAGCCTTTCTCGCTCCATTCGTCGCTGACGATGCCGACGATATTGATGAGCCGGCCGGCTTTCACCGGGTAATGCACCAGATGCGCATCCTGGCCGAGCCACAAATGCACGAAGGGCGCGCGGAATTCCTCCGGCACGGCCTCGACCGGCACCAAGGTGCGCCAGGCGGTACGGTGGCGGAAGGTCGGTCGCTGCTGGCGCTTGAGCAGCGTGGCGACGCTCGACCAGATGCCGTCGGCGCCGATCAGAGCGATGCCGCGTTCGTCGAGGACCTGCCGGCTCTGGCGACCGAGCACACTCACGCCTTTGCGGTGGGTGGCGAAGTCCTCGACCTTGGTGCCGAGCTTGATCGAGATGTCGACCGTCGCTTGCGCCTGCGCGATCAACGCGGCTTGCAGGTCGCCGCGATGCATGACCCAGAACGGCGCGCCGTAACGCGCTTCGGCGCCGTCGAGCGGCATGCGCACGATCTCGCGGCCGGAGCCGCCGGCCATGACGCGGATGGCGCGCGGCGCGACCGCCAGCGGCTCAAGCCGCTCACGCAGGCCGAGCGAGATCAGGATACGGGTGGCGTTCGGCGACAGTTGCAGCCCGGCGCCGGCCTCTTCCAGCCGTTCGGCCTGCTCGAGCACGCTGACCCGCAGGCCGGCGCGCGCCAGCGCCAAGGCCGCGGTCAGTCCGGCGATCCCGGCGCCAGCGACAATGACGTGACGCTGAGCCGCCACCGGCTAGCACTCCAAATGAAGAATCAGGCGTCCGCGGTCGCGGGCAGGGCGCATTCCGCGGGCAGCGCCGCGTGCGGATCGAGCTTGGCGTTGTAACGATAGAGCGTCGAGCAATAGGAGCAGATCGCCTCGTTCTCGCCGCCCATGTCGATGAAGATATGCGGGTGGTCGAACGGCGGCTTGGCGCCGACGCACATGAACTCTTTGGCGCCGACCTCGATCACCGGCACGCCCGGATCGTTGTGGAAATGGGGGACGACATGCTCCGCCATGGGGAACCCTTGGATAGTGAGAAGCCGCGACGGCGGCGAATTGCGGCCCGCACCATAGCGAGGTGGGCCCCTTATGCCTAGCTTTGACACGGTTCGTAAACCGGGTCGGGATGGGGGACTGAACCTCTTTGAATCACAAGGCGTTTTCCGAAACCAATGCCGGGAATTCGGGTTAGTGGCAGGCTCAAATTCCGCCGCCGATTCTTTTGAAGGATGAGCCATGCGGGACGCGCAAGGATTTGCGCCGCCGGACGTGCAGGAACGGATGCTCACGCGCCGCACGCGCCTTGGTCCGGCTTTGCTCGCCGCCGCTCTGCTGGCGGCGGCGGTCTGCTATGTCGTGCCGCGCGGGCTCGACGCCCGGTATTTGCTCTCGATCGAGGACGATCCGGCCCAGATCGCGCAGCGTGCGCTCGACGAGACATTCAACGCCGACGTCGCCCGGCATGAGATCGACGCCGCGCTGGCCGCCAAGGATGCCGATCTCGCCAAGAGCTTCATCGACCTCGCCAATGAGCGGCGCGTCGCGCTCGATCCGGCGCTCACCGAGAAGGTCAATGTCGCCGTGGCCGAGGAGAACTCGGCGCGGCACGCGGCGCAGAGTTTTGCCATGGGGCTCGTCACCGGCGAGCCGACCGACATGACCGGCCTTGCCGGCACGGCGCTCGGCGATTTGTTCGTGTTCGGCGACATCCGCGACGCGGTGCGCGAGGGCACGCGGCTGGCGAACGGACAGCCGGCGGACGAGCTGGTGCTGGGCCTGGCCGCCGTCGGTCTCGCCATCACCGCCGGCACCTATGCCACCGGCGGGGTCGCCGCGCCCGCGCGCGTCGGTCTGTCGCTGGCGAAAGCCGCGCGCAAGACCGGCAAGCTCAGCGGTGAACTCGCGGGTTATGTCGGCCGCTCGCTACGCGGCGTGGTCGACTGGAGCGCGCTGAAGAAAGCCGTCACCCGCATCTCCGTGACCGAGCCCGCGGTCGCGATCCGCGCCGCGCGCGAGGCGGTCAAGGTCGAGAAGGCCGGCGGGCTCGTGCATCTCGCCCGCGATGTCGGTCGCGTGCAGGCCAAGGCCGGCACGCAGGCCGCGCTCGATGGATTGAAAATCGCCGAGACACCGCGTGAGATGTCACGCGTTGCCAGACTGGCCGAGAAGGAAGGCAGCAAGACGCGGGCAATCCTGAAGACCGTCGGCCGTGGCGCGATCGCGCTGTCGCTCGCCGCCTTCGATCTCGGCGCATGGATCCTGGGCGCGCTGTTCACGCTCTTTGCCTTCGTGTCGTCGCTCAAAAGCGCGACCGAACGGATGACCTTGCGCGCGCTGCACCGGCGCAAGGCGCGCCGGCTGAAGCGCCTCGAAGCGTTGACGGTGCGTGGCTAGCGGCTATTCCAGACGCGTTGAGTTTTCTCCGCTCATTCCCGCGCAAGCGGGAGTCCAGGAACACGATTGCAGAACCAGCATGTCGGGTTCTGGGTCCCCGCTCTCGCGGGAACGAGCGGAGTGTGAGGTAATTCAATCGGGAATTGCTCACACCATGCCGCCATTGGCGCGCAGCGTCTGGCCGTTGATCCAGCCGCCTGCGGGGCCGGCGAGGAACGACACGACATTAGCGATGTCTTCCGGCGTGCCGAGCCGTTCCATCGGCGCCATCTTCGACAGGCGGCCGATCAGCTCTGGCGATTTTCCGGTGAGACACAACTCGGTCGCGCCAGGTCCCGGCGCGACGGCGTTCACGCTGAGCCCGCGACCGCGCATCACGCGGGCGAGTATGTGCGTCATCACCTCGACCGCGGCTTTGGTGGCGGCATAGACGCCATAGGTTTCGAGCCGCGTGCCGACGATGCTGGTCGAGAAATTGATGATGCGCCCGCCGTCACGCAGGCGGCGCGCCGCTTCGCGCATGCCGTTGAACGTGCCCTTCAGATTGATGGCGATCTGCTCGTCGAACAGCGCATCATCGCTATCGGCGAATGTGGCGAGCTTCATGATGCCGGCATTGTTGACGAGCACGTCGACGCCGCCGAAGGCCGCCTCGGCATTGTCGAACAGGCGGCGCAGGGCGGCGGGATCACTGACGTCGGCCTGGGCGGCGCGGGCGTGGCCGCCGGCCGCCTCGATCTTGCGGACCAGAGCCTCGGCCGGGGCGGCGTTGCTGGCATAGTTGACGACGGTGCTGAAGCCGTCATGGGCCAGGCGTTCGGCCACGGCCGCGCCGATGCCGCGCGAGGCGCCGGTGACGATGGCGACTTTGGGGGTGGGCTGGGTCATCTCTGCTGTTCTCCTGATCGGCCTCCAGGGGCCGGATGGAGAGGGAGATAGACCTTTCGTAGATTAGGATAATCGGCTATAAGTTGGCATCATAGTTCGGATAATACGAACAAAATTATGGACCGGCTGGACGCTATGCGGCTGTTCGCGCGGATCGTCGAGCGCGGCAGCTTCTCGACCGCCGCCGCCGATCTTGGCCTGCCGCGCTCGACCGCGACCGAAGCCGTGCAGGAGCTGGAACGGCGGCTCGGCGTGCGGCTGCTCCAGCGCACGACACGCAAGGTGAGCCCGACTTTGGAGGGCGAGGCCTATTACCGGCGTTGTCTCGCCATCATTGCCGATGTTGAGGACGCCGAAAGCGCCTTCACCGGCGCCAAGCCGCGCGGCCTGTTGCGCATCGACGTCTACGGCACCTTGGCGCGGCACTTCCTGTTGCCCGGCCTGCCGCGCTTCCTCAGCGAATACCCGGACCTGCAATTGCATATCGGCGAGGGCGACCGCCTGGTCGATCTGATCGAGGAGGGCGTCGATTGCGTGCTGCGCGCCGGCGAGCCGCGCGACAGCGCGATGGTCGGCCGGCGCGTCGGCATGTTGGAAGAAGTGACCTGCGCCAGCCCGGATTATCTGGCGCGTTTCGGTACGCCGCGCACGCTCGACGATCTCCAAGGCCATCGCATGATCGGCTTCGTCTCCTCGGTGACCAAGACGATGATCCCGCTCGAATTCACCGTCGACGGCGCGCTGCGCCATGTCACCTTGCCGGCGACGGTGACAGTGAGTGGCGGAGAGACCTCCCATGCGCTGGCCAGGCTCGGCCTGGGACTCTTGCAGGTGCCGCGCTATCACATCGCGCCGGACATCGCGGCCGGTCGGCTGGTCGAAGTGCTGCCGCAGTTTCCGCCGTCGCCGACGCCGGTCTCGTTGCTCTATCCGCACAGCCGTCAGTTGTCGCCGCGCGTGCGGGTGTTCATCGACTGGGTCACAAGAGAATTCAGCGCAAGGCTGCCATCCGCCGCGGCGGAGTGATAAGGCTCCGGCGGGACTGTAAAGAGACGTTCATGCCAAGTTTCAAACACGGCGATATCGAGATCGCCTATCTCGACGAAGGCGCCGGCGATCCGATCGTGCTGGTGCATGGTTTTGCCTCCAACAAGGAAGCGAACTGGGTCAATCCCGGCTGGGTATCGACGCTGACGCGCGCCGGCCGCCGCGTCATCGCGCTCGACAATCGCGGCCATGGGCAATCGAGCAAGCTCTATGATCCGGCGCTCTATCACACGACCTTGATGGCCGGTGACGTGCGCGCATTGCTCGATCATCTCGCCATCGCGCGCGCCGACGTGATGGGCTATTCGATGGGCGCGCGCATCACCGCGTTTCTTTCGGTGACCTATGGCGAGCGCGTGCGCTCGGCGATTCTGGGCGGGCTCGGTATCCGGCTGGTCGATGGCGTCGGCCTGCCGATGACGATCGCCGATGCGCTGGAAGCGCCGTCGCTGGCCGATGTCACCGATGCCGCCGGCCGCATGTTCCGCGCCTTTGCCGAGCAGACCAAATCGGACCTCAAGGCGCTGGCCGCCTGCATCCGCGGCACGCGGCAGATCCTCGAGCCGGACCAGGTCAGCGCCATCAAGGTGCCGGTGCTGGTTGCGGTCGGCACCAAGGACGATGTCGCCGGCTCGGCGCAGGAATTGGCGGCGCTGATGCCGAAAGCCCACGCGCTCGACATCCCCGGCCGCGACCACATGCTGGCGGTGGGGGACAAGGTCTACAAACAAGCCGTGCTGGACTTCCTGAACCAGCGGCCGTGAGCCTTGGCTCGGCCTTTAGCACGACAAGAATTGCATCTCTTGGCCTCTCAAAATCTGTGGTAGAAGCATTACGTAGGGGTCTTGGAGAGGCGTCGGAGAATAATATTCTATGGCTCAGTATCAGACGCGGCCCGTAAAGGGGCTCGACAAGGTCGATCCGGTCTGGACCCGCATCCGCAGCGAGGCCGAGGATGTGGCGCATCGCGAGCCGGAGCTCGCCGCCTTCATCTACGAGAACATCCTTCATCACGACTCGCTGGAGACAGCGGTTGCGCATCGCGTGAGCCAGAGGCTCGATCATGCCGACGTCTCGGCCGATCTCATCCGGCAGGCGTTCCGCGACGCGCTGGAAGACTCGCCGGCTTTGGGCGAAGCGTTCCGTGCCGACATCGTCGCGATCGTCGACCGCGACCCGGCGACCAACCGCGTCATCGAGCCGGTGCTGTATTACAAAGGCTTCCACGCCATCCAGACACACCGGCTGGCGCATTGGCTGCTCGGCAAGGGCCGCAAGGATTTCGCGCTTTATCTGCAGAGCCGCTCGTCCGTCGTGTTCCAGTGCGACATCAATCCGGCGGCGCGCATCGGCCGCGGGATCTTCCTCGATCACGCCACCGGCCTGGTGGTCGGCGAGACCGCGGTGATCGAGGATGACGTCTCGATCCTGCACGACGTCACGCTTGGCGGCACCGGCAAGGAGCACGAGGACCGCCATCCGAAGATCCGCCGCGGCGTGATGATCGGCGCGGGCGCCAAGATCCTCGGTAATATCGAGGTCGGCCACTGCGCGCGCATCGCCGCAGGCTCGGTCGTCATCAAGCCGGTCCCGAACAATGTCACCGTTGCCGGCGTGCCGGCCAAGGTGGTCGGCGAGGCCGGCTGCCCCGAGCCGTCGCGCGCCATGGATCAGATGCTGTACGGCATTCTGCTCGATGGCTGATGACGGTATTGCCTGCCGCTTGCGCCGGGCGGCGCGATGGGGCAACTAGGCCCGGCCACGATCAAGGAGCGGCCCCCGGTGAATGTGCAAGAAGTCAGGCAACTCGACGCCTATCTGAAGAAGCTTTTCGGTAACCAAAGCATCCGCGTCGTTCCGCGCGGCGGCGAACTGGCCGGAGTCTTCGTCGGCGAGGACGAGCTTGGCGAACTCACCGCCGATGAGGACGAGGGCGAGCGCTCGTATAATTTCCGCATGGTCATCCAACTCGGCCAGGATCCGACGATCCAGCCGGTGCCGGCGCTTAATGCCTATCTGCGGCACCGTTTCGACAACGACAAGATTCGCGTCGTCACGCGGCCGAAGAAGGTGGATTCGCTCGAAGCCTATATCGGTGATGAGTTTCTCGGCGTGCTGTTCGTCGAGAACGAGAAGGGCCGCCGCTCGTATATTTTCGAGCTGCCGATCCTCGACGTCGATCTCGCCGATATGACTGAGTGACGGCTACTTCGCGTCGGGATGCAGACGCGCCATCAAGCCGTCGATGCCCTGCGCGAGTGTTTTCCAATCGTTCAGCCAATCGCGCGGAAAGCGGATGGTGATGTCGGCGTCGCCGATGCGCCGTTCGAGCAGGCAGCCGCCTGAGTTGTTGACGCCTTTGAGCGAGCAGCGCGCCAGGAAATGCTCCGGTGCCTGTGACTCGAACACCAGTTCTTCGCCCTTGTAAGGCGTGTCGTCGCGGAAGCCGCGCAAGGTCAGGCCGTCCGGACCGGCATGCGGCTGCGGCACCAGATAGCGCGGATAGATGGTCTGCACGCGCTCCATCAGCGGCAGCGTGCCGTCGACCGACTGGATGGTGAGGAACAGCCGTTCGTTCGGATTGACCGGTACGCCGTCGATGGCCTTGAGGGCTGGATCCGGCGGCTTCAGCGACGGCCACAGATAAGCGAGATCGATCCGCTCCTGCGTGCCGGGCTTGCGCTGCACGGCCTGGCGGATGGCGGCGGGCTCAATGTTGAACTGCACGCCAGCGACGACGATCGGCAAGGTCGGCGCATCGAGCGCGACCGGCGCATCGGGCCAGCGCGGCCACAGCACATAGCCGACATAGACGGCCGCGGCCGCGATGACGGCGGC
Source organism: Pseudolabrys sp. (assembly GCA_029255525.1). Taxonomy (GTDB): domain Bacteria; phylum Pseudomonadota; class Alphaproteobacteria; order Rhizobiales; family Xanthobacteraceae; genus Pseudolabrys. The sequence continues at coordinate 1,800 of JANLJK010000449.1, read as the reverse complement.
CAGGACGAGTAGCGGAGCGGCGAGGGGATTGTGGCCGCTGCGCCCCCGGGCGCGTGGTCTCCGAGCGCCTGTGTGGTGCGCGACGTAAGCCATTCCGGCTCCTGAACGGATGAATTCCCCTGCTGGACCAGCAGTTTCGGCACCATGCCCCGGCCGGGTTAACCATTGGTTAAGGATAAGGTGGCGTGGCCGCGCGGCGGCGTGCACATCTCGGCCCGGTTCTGCGTTGAGGCTTTGCGATGACACCCCATTCCGCCCAGATGCTGTTGGCCCTGGCGCTCGGCTTCGCCGTCGCCGGTCTGTGCAGCTCCGGCTATCAGCTCTTCACCGCCCGCCTGCCGAGCTTCAGTCTGTTGAGCACGGGCGCGCGCCCCGCGGCGCTGGCGGCCCTGCCGCTCCTGATGATCGCCGCGCCGTTCCTGATCATGCGCAACACCTTCGTCGGCGAACGGCAGACGCGCGGCCGCTTCCAGTTCGTGTTCATGGCCACGATTGTCGCCGGCTTCTGGAGCCTGATGTCGGGCCAGGTGCTGGTGATGGCGTTGCGGGCTTGCGGGCTCTTCGCCTAATCCACTTTCATCGTTCGGTGCGTTCAGGCAAGTTCGCTCCCCTTAAGGGAGAGTGATGATGCCGATCTACGAGCTTGACGGTCAGGGCCCGGAATTTCCGGGCGAGGGCGACTACTGGGTGGCCGAAAGCGCCACGTTGATCGGGCGTGTGCGCCTGAAGCGCGAGGCGAGCGTGTGGTTCGGCGCCGTGCTGCGCGGCGACAACGAGTGGATCGAGCTCGGCGAGCGCTCGCAGATTCAGGACAACGCCACGCTGCACACCGATCCCGGCTTTCCGATGGTGATCGGCCGCGATTGTGTCATCGGCCACAACGTCATCCTGCACGGCTGCACCATTGGCCATAACAGTCTCGTCGGCATGGGTGCGATCATGCTCAACGGCTCGAAGATCGGCGAGAACTGCCTGGTCGGCGCCGGCGCGGTGGTGACCGAGGGCAAGGTCTTTCCCGACAACTCGCTGATCGTTGGCTCACCCGCGCGCGTCATCCGCACGCTCGACGACAAGGCCGCGGCCATGATCCGCGGCGGCGCCGATATCTACGTGAAGCGCTGGAAGGAATATGCGAAGGGCTTGAAGCGCGTCGGGTAAGTGGGGGGCCGCTGCGCTTCAGTTCGTCGTGAGCCTCGCTTCGATGAGGTCAACCTCCCGTACCAGCCGTCTTGCCATCTCGTCGGAAACCTGCCGCGATCGGCTCAAGCGATAAAGCTCGTTGCGTTCCGCTTGCAGTCCGGCGAGGCGCAGTTCGCGATCAGCTTGGCCGATCTTGCGCAAGAGATCGGCTTCGTCTCCCGCTTTGGACAGACCGTCGATTCTGCGACGATAAAGCTCCATGATGCGGGAGCCGGCATCCGCATAGATATCCGCATCGCTTTGCCCCTCGCTGAGACCGTGCTGCAGAAGTTCAATCGCCTTAATGGCAGCCTCGGAAGCGGCAATTCGCGCCCGATCCTCTTCCGCCTGATCCGACGGCGTCGGCGGCAGTTCTAGTCTTTTGAGCAGAATTGGCAGGCCGATGCTGGCCGCGACGAGCGACACGATGATCACGCCGGACGCGAGAAAGATCGCGAGGTCGCGTGCCGGGAAGGGCGATCCATCGTTCATGACCAGGGGCAGCGTCAGCACGCCCGCGAGCGTGATGGTGCCGCGCACGCCGGCAAGTGAGGTTGCGGCTACAAGGTGCAGCTCGGCCTGGGAATATGCTGTCCGCTCTTGGCGGCGCGGAACAGCGTG
>JANLJK010000448.1 GCA_029255525.1 Pseudolabrys sp. | reverse complement strand
TCACTACCAACTAGTAGTATACCAAGATAAAAAACCTCAGAACGAAACACCGTCTGCTAACGAAAAACGCGACATCGATCTGCGAGCCGATTACTAAATGGATGGACAGGTCCACGAAGACCGTGCTGACCGGGGGCGGGGATTCCTTGCTGATCGCCCGTACCGCAGTCGTGATCGGCAAGCCGGCGCGCAGCATGCGAGCCATGGCCACGACGGCATCGGGAAAAAGATCGGTGAACTGGCGCTCGGCGTCCCTTTGCTGGCGTAGCAGCATGATCCGGGGGGTGCCGTAAGCGGCCGCCAAGGTGAGTGGCACGGCAAGCCAGAGCGACCAGCCGAAGGCGATGAAAGTGAGCAGCCAGACGATGAAGCCGGCCACGGCCGCGATGAAGAGCAGCCGCGTGGCGCCGCTCTTCATACCCCAGGTCTGGCCGCGGCCGGCGGTGAAGAAGTGATGGACCCTGGGATCGAATGCCGGGCTCTGGGCTCTCAGCCAGGCGTCGATCGCGATGCGGCCGCCGCCGCGGGTTCCCACAGCCAATGCGACGCGGCGTTCCAGCTCGAGCCGCCCGCGCCGGCTCATGATCAGGGCCGCGAACAATGCGCCGCCGCTAATGGCAAAGATGAGCACAACGATCAGCGTTGCCGCGATCATGGTTAGCCTCCCGCACTTGGCTCGGCGACCCCGAGTGTTTCCAGGAAGGCGGCACCCATGCCGTAATAGTCGAGCCGTCCCAGAAAGCGCGGGCGCACGCGCGTCGACTCGAAAATGCCGCGCAAGCTACCGTCGGCGTTCTCGCCCTGGTACTTGTAGGTGAACAGACTGCCGAGGGAGATGACGTCTTCCTCCATGCCGACGACCTGTACGACCTCGGTCACGCGCCGCACGCCGTCGCGCATACGCTCGGTGTGGACCACGACATCGAGGGCACTAGCGATCTGCGCGCGGATCGCGCGGGTGGGGATGTTGACATTCGCCATAGTGATCATGTTCTCGACGCGCGCCAACGCGTCGCGCGCGGAATTGGCATGGATCGTCGACATCGAGCCATTGTGGCCGGTGTTCATGGCCTGCATCATGTCGAAGGCCTCCGATCCGCGTACCTCGCCGACGATGATGCGGTCCGGGCGCATGCGCAGTGCATTGCGGACCAGGTCGCGTTGGACGATCTGGCCGCGGCCCTCGATATTGGCCGGCCGCGTCTCGAGCTGAATCACGTGCGGCTGCTGGAGCTGCAGTTCGGCCGCGTCCTCGATGGTAATGATGCGCTCGCCGGGATCGATCGTGCGCGACAGCGCGTTCATCAGCGTCGTCTTGCCGGAACCGGTACCGCCTGAAATGAGCATGTTCAACCGGCAGTGGGCGGCGATTTCGAGTGCGTGCGCTAACTCCGCGGAAACCGTGCCGATCTGGGTGAACTTGGTCAGGTCCATGATGGCCTTCGAGAACTTGCGGATGGAGATGCACGGGCCCTTCAGGCTTAGCGGTGGGATGATGACGTTGACGCGGCTGCCGTCGGCGAGGCGAGCATCGAGCATGGGGCTCGATTCGTCGATACGTCGGCCGACCGACGAGGCGATGCGTTGCGCGACGTGCAGCACATGCGGATCGTTACGGAATTTCAGCGTCGTGAGCTCGAGCTTGCCGCGCCGTTCGACGTAGGTCATGCGCGGTCCGTTGACCAGAATATCGGTGACCGTGGGGTCGCGCAGCAGCGGCTCCAAGGCGCCGAGCCCGATCATTTCGTCGACGATGCCGGCGGCGAGCGCATGCTGCTCGGTCTGGTTCAGCAGCAACCGTTGCTCGTTGGCGATGGTCGCGACCAATTCGTCGACGCGCACGGTCAGGTCGGACTTGCTCAGGCGCACGGCCACAGCCGGTTCGACACGGGCAAAGACCTGATCGCGGATTGTGTCGGCGGCCGAAGCGGGGAGCGGCTTGGTGGCATCGGATTGCGGTTGCGTCGGTGGAGCGTTGACGGGGGCGGATGCCGGCGCGGTGGCCACGTCCTTCTTGTCGTCAGTTTTTTTGCCGAACTGGAACATGGCTCAGCCGAACAACCGGCGCAGGACCGAACGCGGGGCCTCCACTTGCTCACCGGACAGATGGCGCACCAACGGCGCGAGGCCATGCCGCAGAGTGGCATTCTGCTGGCCTCCTTTGACGCCAAGCGTGTTGGCGGCGCCTATATCGCGTTCATAGGGAATGGTGATGTCCGGGGCGCGCCCGGCGGCGCGGGTGAATTCCGGTCCGGGCAGGCTGCCGGGCATCGCGTTGCGGTTGAGGATATGGAGCGTGGTACGATCGGATGTGTTGGGGCCGATCGCCACGCGCCAACGCGCTACGTCGCGTGCCGATGCCAATGTGGCGTCGCTGACCAGCACGCAGGTGCTCGGCAGATTGAGGATCTGCATCATCCGCATGGCGATCGTGGGCGGCAGGTCAACGAAGATGAAGCGATAGCGGTTAAGCAGCTTCTCCAACAGGGCGGTGATGGCGGTCTCGTCGATCGCAATCGTGTCGGTCAAAGGCTCGAGCGAGGCGAGGAGATCGATGCGGTGCTCGACCTGGATAACGGCGCGCTCGAGGAATAATTTGTCGACGCGATCCGGGTGCTCGATGGCCTCGCGCAAGGCGTGGCTCGGCGACACATCGAACTGCAGTGCGGCATCGCCGGCTTGCAGGTCGAGATCGACCAGCATCACCCAGCGCTGCCGGGTTTCGGCGAGATACCAGGCCGTATTGACGGCGATCGTGGTGGCGCCGACGCCGCCACGCACGCCGAGCACGAAGATGAGCTTGCCCGTCCGGGCGCTCTGGTGCTCGGTCACGCCGCCGCTCAGGACGGTATTGCAGGCACGGGTGACCAAGTTGCCGACCAGCGGCTTGAAAAAATATTCGACGACGCCGGCGTATTTCAGGTCGCGGTAGAGAACGATGTCGTTGCGGTCGCCGACGACGATGACGCCGGTATTGGGCTCGCACACGTCGGCCAGCTCGTTGACCTTGGCGACGGGATCGTCCAGGCCGCTGATGTCAACGATCAGCAGGCGCGGCGATGATTTCTGCGTGAGCATCGCGGTGGCGGTTGCGATATTACCACTGACGAATTCCGCGTCTTGTAATCCGATGCCGCCGAGCGCTTGGCGAATGGTCGCGATCGAATCGGCATCGGCGATGAAAATCTGCGCCGTCGGTGCTACCGCGCGGCTGCTGGTTCCTGTCGGCGTTGCCGGGCGATCGTTCATGGCATCCCCACTTGCGGCGGCCGGCGAATGGCGCTTTCGATCGAACTGCCGGTTTGTGGCCTGCGGCGTGCGAGCTCGTTGAGGGCGGGCGAAACATCGGCCGCCCAGGTCGCGGCCTCCGCGTCTTTGGGCTTAGACAGGGGCGCGGCGCCGACTTCGAGTGGCCGCACTGAAAGTTGAAGGCGGCCGAGCTGCGACGCGACGATCAGCCGCTCGGCTTGCTTCTCGGTGACCTCGAAGGTGACGGTCTTGGGCACGCGAGAGTCCGCGGGGAGAAGATTGCGTGTTGCCGAAGGCGCGCGGGCAGCCGTATTGAGCGTTTGATCGATGGCGATCACACGCACGTCGCGCAGCACGGTCTCGGCGACGGAGCGGATGGCCGGATCGACGCCGGCGTCAGCGAAGTTCTGCGTCAGGATCACATCGACTTGATCGCCGGGCAGGATGAGACCGGCGGCGCTTTGCGGCGCATCCACGGGGATCGACACCGCGCGCATGCCGGGCTTCAAAGCAGCGGCCAGGAACTGTCGTTCATTCGGCCGCACCAGATCGGACACGATCAAAGGCTCGCCAGCGGCGAAGTCGCGCCGCACGATGGCGCCGGCAAATTCCGCTTCCGAAATTTGGCCGCGCACAAGGTTGCCGGGGCGGATGGCGCTGGCGGTCAGGTCTTTCCACATCACGTCATCGGGCCGCAGCAGGGTGCCGGCGGCCACAGCGTGGGTGGTGACGAGGACAGCTTGCTTCGCCGCTTCCTGGGGTTGGCCGGTTGGCGTGGCTGACTGGTTCAGCCAGACGACGGACAGCACCACTCCCGCCACGAGGGAGAGGATGCCTACAGCGAGCAGGAGGTTTCGGACAAACATTGGTGCAGCTCGCTGATGAACTCGACCAAGGTGCCGCCGAGAATGGCGACGGCGTAGGGAACGGATTCGCCTGTGAGGATTCGCGCGCGTTCGTTACGAAGCCAACGCTGATAGGCGCCCGATGTCTGCTGTGTGGCGGCGGCACGGCGTTTGCGCCTGAGTACGCGATGCATGATGAGGTAGATGGCGCTGACCAAGCCGCCGACAAGTGCGATCGCGAACAGCAACACGGGCACCCGATCGGGCGGCACCAGCAGCGTGACGGCTGCCATCAGCTTGGCATCGCCGGCGCCGAGGACGTCGTAGTGCGACAGCACACCGAGGAGCAGCAGCAGCACGAAGGCCATGACGATGCTGATCCACAGCGTGTACGGCCGGGTCAGGGCGCCGAAGGAGATCCCCAGCGCCGTAACCAGAAGCACCAGGCGATTGGGTATGATGCGAGCCCGCAGGTCCTGCAGCGCAGCCAATGACAACAATGTCAGGGAAACCGACCAGAGCGCGGTTCGGATGAGAAGAAGCGTCATGGTCGTGTCCTTCTCACCCGCTTTGCGCCCTCGTTGTGCGGTGTCGCGCCGTGGTCAGGACGGCGGCGCAACCTTGCCGGCGATGTAGCTGAACAGGGCGTTCAGATTGACGCCCAGGGCGGTGATGCCGACGATGATGGCGAGCGCCACCAGGGAGGCGATGAGTCCGTATTCGATGGCCGTGACGCCGCGCTCGGATTCAATGAAGAACCAGTCGGCAATTTTCTTGGAAACGTGGTGCACTGGGCGTCTCCGCACATGAAGGAAATGGGACGCGCCATTGCTACGATGACGCGTCGCGCATCGATCCATCAAGTCGGCGGTTTCACCTTGCCGCCGATATAGGTGAACAGCGAGTTCAGATTGACCCCGAGCGCGGTGATTCCGACGATGATCGCCAATGCGACCAACGACGCGATCAGCCCGTACTCGATGGCCGTGACGCCCCGTTCCGATTCGATCGAGAACCAGCCGGCGACCGCTTTCGAAATGCGACGCATCGCGATCTCCTCTTGGATGTTGAACAAGTGCTCACTGTAGATATTCGACATGCGAATACACGTTTTGACCGAAGTCAAACGGCTGATTTATTTACAGTTAGCATTGAAGCATAATATTACCTTGGCGCAGGTGGCGCTTATTTCTGTATAGTGTGATATTACTACTTTGCGCGATTCAGGCGGCCATTACGGCGCGCGCGCCGGCGTGATCGTGCCATGCCGCAGCAGTTCGGCGGCGCGTGCCGCCGGCACCGGCTCGCTATAGTAATAGCCTTGCACCTTGTGGATCGGTGCGCTCGCAGCGGTGAGGAAGGCCCACTGCGCTTCGTTTTCCACGCCTTGCGCGATGACCTCGATGTTGAGCTCGCGCGCGATGCCGACGATGGCGCGCACCATCGCGGCGCTTTCGGGATCGTTCGTGGCGGCGTCGGTGAGCGCCTGCGGAATCTTCAGGCGATTGACACGGTAGGTCTTCAGATAATCGAGTGTCGAATATTTCGTGCCGAAATCGTCGATCGATATCTTCACGCCGAGGGCTTGCAGGCGTTCGAGCACGTCGTTCTGGGTGAGGGCCGCGCGTGCCAGCATCGATTCGGTGACATCGAGCTCGAGATCCTTGGGCACGAGCGACCATCTCGCCAGCGTGTCGGCGACCAACTGCACGAACTCGACGCCGGTCTTGATCTGGACCGCCGAGACATTCACTGCGATGGTCTGCGGCGCGATGCCCGCGTCGCGCCAGATCTGCATCTGGTGGCAGGCTTGGTCCAATACCCAGTGTCCGATGCCGGTGATCGCCCCAGTGCGTTCGGCGACCGACAGGAACTTGGAAGGCGACAGCAACCCCCGCGTCGGATGATTCCAGCGGATCAGCGCTTCCATGCCGACGATCCGGCCGGTCGTCAGCTCGACTTGAGGCTGATAGAAGACCTTGAACTGGCCCTGGCCAAGCGCGGTACGCAGTTCTTCCGCGAGCGTGACTTCTTCGCGGACCTTGATGTCGAGTTCCTGGGTGTGGAAGCGATATTGGTCGCGGCCTTCTTCCTTGGCGCGGTAGAGGGCAACGTCCGCGTGGGCCAACATGTCTTCGGGAACAGCCGTGTCGGCGGCGTAGACCGAAATGCCGATGCTGACGGTGATTCGCAGTTCGTTGCCCTCAATATGGATAGGCTGCGCCATGGCGGTGCAAAGCTTGGTCGCCAAGGCACCGGCATCCGCCGGCTCGTCCAACTCGGTTTGCAGGATGGCGAATTCGTCGCCGCCGAGGCGCCCGACGAGATCGGTCTCGCGCACGACGGTTTTCAATCGTTCCGCCGTTGTGATGAGAAGACGATCGCCCAAGGGATGGCCGAGCGTATCGTTGATATCCTTGAAGCGGTCGAGGTCGAGATAGAGCAGCGCGAAAGGCTTGGCGCCGCGGCGGGTGGCGAGGAAGGCCTGCCGCAGGCGTTCGATGAAGGTCGCGCGGTTGGCGAGGCCCGTCAGCGGGTCGGTACGTGCCAGTAGGGCGATGCGGTCCTCCGCCGCTTTGCGTTCGGTGACGTCGATCAGTAGGCCCTCGATCTCAGTGACGCGCCCAGCGGCGTCGCGGATGGGCGTGAAGCGGTTTTCGAAGTAGCGATATTCCCCGCGGCTGGTCATGAGGCGAAGCTCGATGGCGCCACGCGCCCCGTGGTTGTCGATCGCCCTGTCCATCACGTCTTCGAGCTTCTCCAGATCATTGGGATGGATAAGGCCCTTGTAGAACTGCGGCGCGGCGGTCAGGGCTGCCGCCTGGTAGCCGAGCAAGGCAATGTTCTGAGAGATATAAATCATCGGCAGCGACGGTTCGCCGCGGATGCGATAGAGGATCGTCGGGGTGTTCTGCACGATCCGGTTGGCGTTGGCGATTTCCGTGACGTAGCGGTCGCGTTGGATCGCGTTGCCGATCAGGTCGGCCACCATCCGTAGGATCTCGATTTCGAAATCGGCCCAGACACGCTCCTTCGTGCAACTGTCGAAGCCGACCTGGCCCCAATATTTCCCGTCGACCATGATAGGCACGATGAGCTGGGACTTGACGCCGAGGCCGAGCAGCATCCTCTTGACGTCACCCTTGGCTGAATCGAGTTGTGTGATCACATACCGGCCTTCGGTCAGGGGCTCCTGCCAGGCGGCGATCTCGGCGCTGTCCTGGACGTTGAGATCTTCGAAGGACTTCTGCCGCAGTACATTGTCCAGGCTCGGCGTATGCCAAGCATAGCGCAATGTTGGGATGGGCCCGCCGCCGGGGCTGCGCTCGAACACGACCATGCGCTCGATCTGAATGGTCTGGCTGACGTTCTGCAGGGAGTGCGCGATCGCCTCGTCGAGGCTCGCAGCGACCAGGAACTCGGTGGCACTGATCGTCGTTGCATGAAGCAGGGCATCGCGCTGCTGCAGCGCGGTTTCGGCTTCGCGCCGCTTCTGGCTGATGACCGCCAGGCCGAGCTTGTCGGCAAGTTGGCAAGCAAAAGCGATCTCGTCCTGCTCCCAATGGTGAGCCCGGTCGACATGCTCGAAGCACAGCAGGCCGAAAGTCTTGCCGGATGCCTGGATCGAGGCATCCAGCATGGCGGTGATGCGTAGCGGTTCGAGATAGCTTTCCCGATATCCAACCGTCCTCGGATCGGTGCGCGCGTCGTCGGCATCGACAAACTTCTCGTGTTTGACGACGGCGATCTCGTGCGCGAACTCGCTCTCACGCAGGATCATGCCGGAGGAATGCCTGCCGGTTGAGGCCTCGAACAGATCGATGCAATGAAGCACGGTCTGATCGTCATTGAACAGCCAGATATTGGTCCGCTCGCAGCCGCTCGTCTTGGACGCCAGTTCGGTGACTTCACGCGCCAGCGTTTCCACATCGCCCGATAGCAGGGCGTCGGATTGCCCAACCTGGCCGACGACCTTAATCTGGGCTTCCGCCCGCTGCAGGCGATCTTGTGCGGCCCGTTCGGTGCGCTTTCGTTCGGTGATGTCGCGCTCTATGCCGCGGTAGCCTTTGAGTTCTCCATCCGTCTCGATGATGGGCACGCCGCTGGTTTCCATGACCACGTTCTTGCCATCCGCTGTCAGCACGGTGTTCTCGACCATGGCGAACGGAGCGCGGTTCGCGACGATGGACGCGAATATCTTGCTGACCCGCGCCGCCTCCGCCGGCGGCATGATGTCGAACGGCGTCTTGCCGATGAGGTCCTCCGGCGCATAGCCGAGCAGCGTTGCGATGTGCGGGCTGTAGTATGTATAGCGGCCTTGCGCGTCGACTTCCCAGATGTAGTCGCTGGTCGATTCGACGAGAGACCGGTATCGCTCTTCGCTGTGCCGAACGGCGTCTTCTGCCTTCTTACGTTCCGTGATGTCGCGGAAAATACCCATCACGTAGGTCTTGCCGTCCAGTGTGACGAGTGCCGAATTTATGTCCGCGTAGAAGATGGAGCCGTCCTTGCGTTTGACGGGCACGTCGTAGGAAACGCGCTCCGAATCCCGCGCGAAACGTTCGAATTTGTCGAAGACAGCGGCGAGCGAATCCGCTGGGTGGATGTCGGAGATGCCGAGAGTCGTGAATTCCTCGGGCGAATATCCGAGCATCTGGCTGATGCGGGCGTTGCCGAGGAAGAACTTTTGGGTTTCCCGATCGGCCAGCGTGATGCCGTCGCGGGCATGGTCGAAGATCGCTTTGAAGAGAGTCTCGGATTGCCTGAGCGCATCGGCTGCCCGCTCGCGATCGGTGATGTCGCGGAGAAGCCAGATGCGGCCGAGATATTCGTGCGCTGGGCCATAGAGCGTCTGCGTGTAGAGATCGAACATACGGCCATCCTTTAGGTCCAGCCGTTGGGTGCTGGTCTCGTCGGGATGGGCGTAGAGGTATTCAACGCGGGTACGGAACGTTTCCAGATCGTTCAATTGATCCGCAATGATGTCGAGGAGCGGCCGGTTTCCGAGCTCCGCCAGCTGCGCTGCGGATATCTTCCAAAGGTCGAGCAGGTGCTGGTTGTATGTAACGAGTCTCCTGTTGGTATCGACCACGAAGATTGCGTCCGGCGACCCCTCTATCGCGTTCTTGAGGAGCATGTTGGCATAGGCCAACGAGGTATCGCGCTGCCGAAGTTCTTTGTTGATTTCGAGCGCCTTGCGCAGCGGCAGGACCCGAAGCGTTACGTACGACGCTGCTGCGAGCAGCATCCCGAGGATCGACAGCCCGGCGATCTGGAGAATCAGAGGCCGGATCGATCGCGTTATGCTGACCTCGCCGATGCGACGGGTGCCGTCGAACATCGGTGCCCGGCGCTCGATCACGGGCGGGGCGCCGGCATCACCCACTGTGAGGGTGATATCTCCGTTCTCATCAACGATTGAAAGCCGCTCCTGGCGCGTCCCCGGCATCGTCGTGAGATGGTGGGCGAGGAGATCCTGGAGCTCCGCCGACTTCAGCCGATTCGGAACTGGAGATTTTTGCGAAAGCTGCTCGATGACCTCGGCCATGACACGGGTATCGGCGCGGGTGCTGGCATCGATGTTGGAAAAGGCTACGATGGCGTAGGTGACCGGCGGCAACAGCAACGATGCCGCCACGACGACGGCCGTGCTGACCGTTGTCAGGGGAGATAGAAAGCGGTCACGGAACAGCACGGGCATCACCGGATGGAGGAATGGCAGCGGGGGATAAGGTCCCCCGGCGCAACATGTCGGTCATTTCTCGGGCAGGCACTGGCGGGCTGAAATAGTAGCCCTGGACGTAACGACAGCCGGCCTCGGTCAATAGTCGAAGCTGGTATTCAGTCTCGACGCCTTCGGCGATCACCTGGATGCCAAGCTCACGGGCGAGGCTAATCGCGGCGCGGACAATGGCGACGTCCCCGGAGCCCACCTCGATATTGCGGATGAACTCCTGCGCGATCTTGAGTCGGCTGACGCGATAGGCCCGCAGGTAGCCGAGCGATGAATAGCCGGTGCCGAAATCATCGATGGCGATCGACACGCCGAGCGCGTTCAAGCGGTCGATGGTGTTGCGATGCTGTTGCGTCGTTGCCATCAGGACGGATTCGGTCAGCTCAAGCTCGATCGCCGAAGGTTCGATCTTCCATGTGAGCAGCGTTTGCATCAGGTCGCTGTCGAAATCGGGCGACGTCTTCAATTGCACGGCTGAAACATTCAAGGACACGACTGGCGGCGTTATCTTCTCGGTCCGCCAGGCGAGAATCTGCCGGCAGGCCTGGTCGATTACCCAGTGACCCATGGGTACGATCGTCCCGGTCTTTTCCGCGATCGGAATGAAATGGCTGGGAAGGAGAAGCCCCTGCTTGGGATGATGCCAGCGCGCCAGGGCCTCGATGCCGATGATGCGGCGGGACGCCACATCGACTTGCGGCTGATAGTAGAGCTCGAATTCGCCGCGATCGAGGGCGCGGCGCAGATCGCTCGCCAATGTGACACGTTCGATGATGGCGACGTCGAGTGCTTCGGAGTGAAAGTGATATTGGTTGCGGCCCGAATCCTTGGCACGGTAAAGCGCCATGTCGCATTGCTTGATCATGTCCTCGGCGTCGACGACGTCGGGTCCGAAGCAGGCAATGCCGATGCTGGCGGTGACGTCGACCTGGGTGCCAAGGTCGTAGGGTGGTTCGGCGATCTGGCGGAGGACGCGGGCGGCGAGCGCGCCGGCGTCCGACGCATCGGTGATTTCCGGCTGCAGAATGGCGAATTCGTCGCCGCCGAAGCGGGCGACTAGATCGCTGGATCTGACGGCGTCCTGCACCCGTTTGGCTACCAGCTTGATGAGTGCATCGCCCTTGCTGTGCCCGAGCACGTCATTGATGTCTTTGAAATGATCGAGATCGATGTAGAGAATGGCGAAGGGGCGCGAGCCACGCTTGGCCGCCGTGAATGCGTGCCGTAACTCCTCCATGAAGGAGTTGCGGTTGGCGAGGCCGGTGAGCTGATCGGTCAACGTGAAGCGCGCAATATACGACTCCGTCGCTTTGCGTCTATCGATGTCGATCGCCAGCCCTTCGATTCCAGTGACGCGATTGTCCTTGCCGCGGACCGCCGATATGCGGCATTCGAACCAGAGGTAGCGTCCGTCGCGGGCGCGCATGCGGATGTCTTGGCCTGTCTCGGCGGCGCGCGCTTCGCTGACGCGAACGATATCTTCGAGCACCTTCGGAAGATCTTCCGGGTGGACGAGCTCGAGATAGCGCGTTGGCGAGGTCAACATCTCCTCGGCGCTGTAGCCATAGCGGGCAATGTTCCGCGAAATGTAACTCATCCCATAGGGCTTCTCCGCCGCGACCCGGAATAGAAGCGTCGAGCTGTTTTCGATGACGCGGGCGGCGTCGGTGAGTTCGTTCACCGCACGTGATCGTGCTAGCGCGGCACCGATCAGCGACGCCAGGATTGTGCCGATGTCGGCATCGTCGCTTGAGTGTGCGCAGGCTTCGTTGCAGGCGTGGATCTCGAGTAGACCCCACCACTTGCCGTCGACGAAGACGGGCATGATCAGGACCGATAGCGCGCCGGTGGCCTGCAAGGCGCGGCGCACGGGCTCGCTCGCATTATCCGCGGTGATGCGGTGCGCTTCGCCGCGTTCGAGTTGCAGGCGGATGGTGGCTTGGCCCGCAAGAGGCAGACAGGAGTCGAATTTCGTGGACGGAGGGACGTCGGCCGCCGTCCAGGTGTAGCGGCACGGTTGAGTATGATGGGTCGCGGCTGGTCGCGGATTCTCGCAGACGTGCACATGGCAGGCGCCGATCGCTTCGCCGATCAGGCCGAGCATCGTGGGGATGACGATGTCGGCGTTCGAGGAACGGGCGAGCGCCGCTGCGCTCGCGGCGAGCGCCATACGCATGGCGTTCGGGGAGCCCGGCGCAGCCGCCGCATCGACCGTGGGTTTACTGGCGGCGTTGCGGACGTCGGTATCGGAACCGTGTGTGCTCATCGCTGCCTGATCAGGTTAGCGTTGCGGTTTTCGCCGCGCTTCCGAAGCGGCGCTGGGCCTCAAAGAAGACGGCGCCTGGATCAACGTTAAGTTGTTCAGTCTACGGCGATGGGGCGATACTCACGGTTGATGGAGGTCAATATCCGAAGATTAAGAGAAATCATCAAGTAAGGAGAGAAATCGTAAAAATAAACAGAAGCGGAAATTTTGTACGGACGGGTTTCTCAAGAATATAGTACTACCAACGAATAAGAACTAATTGTTTGAATGCTAAC
>JANLJK010000447.1:8786-12466 GCA_029255525.1 Pseudolabrys sp. | reverse complement strand
GGTCATGTCCGGCATGAGCATCCTACTCGTGGCTGCGATGATCCTCAGTCAAATTTCCGGCAATAGTTCCGTCCAGGAATCGAACGAGTCGGCGTTCAACCAGCAGCGCTTGGCGCGAACGATCGTGGAGGTGAAGGCAGCGGTACGTGGTGTGCAGATTGGCGTTCGCGATATTCGCCTCGCTCAATCGAGCGCGCAACTCGCCGATGGCGTGAAATTCATGGAAGCCCGCGATACGAATCTTCACCGCTACCTTGATCCGGTCATCAGCCAGTTCACGTCCGCCGAGAATCGCGACCGGACATCTCGACTGAAGAGTCTATCCGAACAATACTTTGCCGGCGCAAAGGAAATCGCCACGCTGAAGGCGCAGGCCTTGAACCTGGCGTCGACAAAATCGGCTGATGCATCGGCGCAGAGTGGCGCGCTTGAGGTCCAGATCGAGAAGATCGCCCATGATCGGACCTTGCCGCTTGCCACGCAGGCAAACGAGCTGATCGAGAAGATCCTGGAATCGGCTCTGGCGCATGCCGAGCGTGATCGGCTCAAAGCCGTTGCTGATATGGCCGGGGCCGCGATGATCAATCTCGTGATCGGCATTGCGGTCGTTCTGGTGCTCATCGGCGCCGCGGTCTTCGGTACGATGACGATCGCGCGTCCGCTGGTTGCTCTCGTGCCGCCGATCAACGAGCTTGCCGGCGGCAACTTCAATGTCACGGTGCAGGGCGTCGGCCGCAAGGACGAAGTCGGCCAGATCGCCACCGCGGTCAGCGCCATGGCGACGCGCGTGCGTGAGACCATCGGTGAGATCAAGCAGTCGGCCATGGAGGTCAACAGCGCCTCGGGTGAAATCTCGACCAGCACGACCGATCTGTCGCAGCGCACCGAAGAGCAGGCGGCCAGCCTGGAAGAGACCACCGCCGCGATGGAAGAGATCTCGGCGGCCGTGAAAAAGAGCGCCGAGAACGCCGATCAGGCCAATCGCTCCGCCGACCAGGCCCGCGTCGTCGCCGACCAGGGCGGCGAAGTCGTCGCCAAGGCCGTCGATGCCATGGCCAAGATCGAAGATTCCTCGCGCAAGATCTCGGACATCATTGGCGTGATCGACGAGATCGCGCGCCAGACCAATCTGCTTGCGCTGAATGCCGCGGTGGAAGCCGCGCGCGCCGGTGAAGCGGGCCGGGGCTTTGCGGTGGTGGCGTCGGAAGTGCGCAGCCTGGCGCAACGTTCGTCGCAGGCGGCGAAGGATATCAAGGAGCTGATCACCAACTCGAACGGTCAGGTCCAGGAGGGCGTCGAGCTCGTCAACCATGCCGGCGAAGCGCTCAGCAAGATCGTCGAGTCGGTCAAGGAAGTGGCCGCGCTCGTCTCCGACATCGCCACCGCGAGCACGGAGCAGGCCACCGGTCTCGAGCAGATCAACCGGGCGCTGACGCAGATGGACGAGGTCACGCAGCAGAACGCCGCGTTGGTCGAGGAGAATGCCGCCACGGCCAAGGCGCTTGAAACGCAGGCGCAGTCGATGGACGAGCAGGTCGCCTTCTTCAAGATCGACGACGCTGTCGCCGTCCGGTCGGTCAGGCAAGTGGCCGCGCCGCAAAGGCAGGAAACCGCTCCCGTCAAGCCGATCGTCACGCGGCCGGCTGCGGCGAAATCGGCCGAGGTCATGTCGGCCGCGGCGCCAGTGCGTAAGCCCACGCGTGCGCCGGCCAAGGCGGCGCATCCAGTCGGTCGCATGCAGACAGCCCTTGCGACCGCGCTCGATGCCGACACCGAGTGGAAGGACTTCTAGAGCGTTTTCGAGCGAAGTGGAAACCGGTTCGCGTGAAGAAAACGCGTCAAAACAAAAAGCTAGAGCCCCGGCTTTGATTCTATCAAAGCCGGAAAGGCTCTAGCGCTCTCAGACGTTACGACGCGTTGATCCCGAGGGGGTGAATGCTCCCTCGGGCATTATTTTGCGCTTTGGGGGCATGATTGGGGCATGGAATGGTGGGCGGTATAGGGATTGAACCTATGACCCCACCCGTGTGAAGGGTGTGCTCTCCCGCTGAGCTAACCGCCCGGCCATTCGATGTGGCGATATAGGGGGTGCCTCGAAGACGTGTCAAGCGAGGCGTTCCGTCCCGGAATTGCCCCCCGGGACGGCCGTTACGGCTCTTTAGTTCCGCGTCTTCGGATCGTCGTTGTGCGCTACCCGCGTGGCGTGGGTTTGCAGCGCGCGGATACGGTCGGCGAGGTTGCCGTTGGCCGGCGTCGGCGCTGCCACATCGACCGCGCCAAGCGTCGTCACGGCGACCGGGCTCGGCCGGTGGTCGCGGGCGCCTTCGGTGGCGAGGATGGCATCGATGGTCGAGTTCGGGCCTTCCAGTGCCGAGGCGAGCCGGGCCACTTCCGCGGCCACGTCGTTGATGCGCTCGCGCAGCAGGGCGTTCTCCACCCGCTCCGAAGCCCAGACCTCCTCCGCTTCGCGCTTCATGCCGCCGAGATCGCGGGCAAACCGGTCGCGTTCCTCGCGGGTGCGTTCCAGTTCGGCGCCGAGCTGGGCATTTTCAGCCTTGAGCTTCTGGTTGGCCGCGGAGGAGCGGCCGTCGAGCTCGGTGATCGCGGCGCGCAGGTCGCTTTCGGTCTTGCGCGCGGCTTCCATCGCGCCGCGCAGATGCTTGAGTTCGAATTCTGTTTCGGTGAGCAGCCGCGTCTGTTCGGTCAGGCGCGCTTCGAGATCGTGTGCGCGGCGGCCGAGCATTTCCGCTTCGGTGGTCTGCGCCACCAGTTGATGCTCGAGTTCGCCGACACGGCGGCCGAGATTGTCGACCTTGCCGCGCTCTTCCGACAGTTCCTGGGTCGCGGCGTGCAGCTCGACGCGCTCGGCGTCGCGGCGGTCTTCCACCGCGCGCAATTCGCTGCCGGCGGAGTCGAGCCGTTCCTTGAGCGCCTCGACCTGGGTCTTGAGCGCGACGATCTCGACCTTCTGCGCTTCGGCGGTGTGCGAACGCTCGTCGAGCGCGCCCACCAGCCGATCGAGTTCGGATTCCTTTTCAGACAGGGCGCGCTGCGCCTCGAGCATGGTGTTGGTCTTGACGGCGAATTCCTCTTCCGTGGCGCGCAACTGATCACGTAGCGCCTTGTCGCGCGCTTCGAGCGCGAAAATGGTGGCGGTCTTTTCGCCGAGCTCGATCTTGAGCCGGTTGATGGCGTCGCCCTTCTTACCCAGTTCGGCAAGCTGGCTGGTGGTTTTGGTCTTGAGCTGCTCGACGCTCATTTCAAGGCGTCGGGTGGACATCGCGAATTCTGCGCGGAGTTGATCCTTGTCGGCCTGGATCTCCGCCATCGACAGCGGCGTGGCCGCCTCAAGGCGGCGCATGGTCAGGCGGACGGCACGGCCGTGGACGAGCGGGATGACGACGAGGCCGATGACGGCCGCGACGAGGAAGCCGATCCCGAAAAACATGATTGGTTCAATCATGGACACGACGCCTCCAACTCACCCTCGCCCTTAAACCCCAGGATAACCATGACATGCAGCCTTCGCTGCCACCAGCACAACCCTAGATTAACCTAAACCCGGCGCCGGGGTCTCGGCGGCCGGGTTCAAGCCATGGTGCTGGATCGGGTCTTAATCGGCCCGTCAGAACGGGTTCCAGGTCGCGTTCGGCGTGAACTTGAGATAGCCGATATTGGCG
>JANLJK010000447.1:0-8686 GCA_029255525.1 Pseudolabrys sp. | reverse complement strand
TCAGAACGGGTTCCAGGTCGCGTTCGGCGTGAACTTGAGATAGCCGATATTGGCGCCGAGGCGCAGGCCGACGCCGGAGCGGATCGGCACAACCACGATGTTATTGGCGGTCAAGGCGGTCATGCCGAAGCCGCCGATGAAGTAGGCGGAGCCGTCGATGCCGCCGAAGCGCTGGTAGATGCTCTCGGTCGCCGGCAGGTTATAGACCAGCATCATGGTCCGGGCGCCCTCGCCGCCGGTGTCGAAGCCGACCGACGGGCCTTCCCAGAACACGCGGCGATCGCCGGCGTTCTTGGTGTAGAGCTTGCCGTCGCCGTAGCGCAGGCCGACGATGAAGGCGCCGCTGCCTTCCTGGCCAAGGATATAGCCGTTCGGCTGGCCCCAACGGCTGACCGCGGCCTCCACGACCTGGGCGAGGCCGCGCGACACGGTGCCGAAGAAGCGATGGCCTTCGTGCACCAGTTCGTCGGGCGAGAACGTGTCGCCGCGGCGCTGCTGGCGGGTCGGGGGCGGCGGGTTCTGGGCCGCCGCGATATCGGCGAACGTCAGAAGACATAAACTTATAGCCGCCAGGCGCAGAAGTGCGCGCATCGATTGCTCCATGGATGATGGCCCCCCGGGGCCCGTCCCGTTTAACCGGATGCTCACGCCGGCCGCCCTAGGGTGGCGGCGGCGATGATCGCCGAATCGTCCATCTATCTCTTGGAACTATGACTGCAGCACGGCAGCAACGAAAGCGGCGCCAAGCCCTTGGATTGGCCTGGATTCTGGCCGTCCTTCTTGTCCTGGTTGTACCGGTGGCCTGGGCCGCCGAGGACCAGGTCGTCAGCGACAGCAATACCGGCCTGGCGTTGGGCGGCGCTGATCCAGTGGCCTACTTCACCGACGCCAGGCCCCTGTTCGGCCGTCCGGAGCTGGAGCTGAGCAAGTTCGGTACGGTCTGGCGCTTCCGCAACGAGGGCAACCGGGCCGCCTTCATCGCCAATCCGGACATCTATAAGCCGCGGTTCGGCGGCTATGACCCGGTTGCCATCGGGCGCGGCCGTTCGGTGCCGGGCCATCCGCTCTATTGGGTCGTGTACGGCGAACGGCTCTATCTGTTCTTCACCGAGGAGGCGCGCGCCGCCTTTCTCGCCGAACCTGATCAGATACTCGCCACCGCCGAACGCAAATGGCCCGAGGTCGTCCGCACCATCGGGCGTTGATTGTCTCTATGCCGTGATCGTCGCGGCCTTGGCCGGGTCGCCCCAGGCGATGAAGGCCGGCACCCGGAACTTCTCCGCGACGCGGCCATAGGCCACTGGCCCACCTTGCGGCGTGGTTACGATACCGCCGGCGGCCGTGAGCACGGCATGGCCGGCTGCGATGTCCCATTCGCACACGGTGGCGAGGCGCGGATAGACGTCGGCGATACCCTCGGCGATCTGGCAGAATTTGATGGACGAGCCGCTCGGCTGGTGGGTGATCGGCTTGAGCCGATCGAGAAAAGCCTGTGTCGCGGCGTCGAGATGCGAACGGCTCATGACGGCGACCGCATCCTGTAGCGGCCAGCGCCGGGTGTGTATCGCCTGCGCCTGATCGGCGCCGTCGGCCGTCAGCCGCAGCCGTTCGGCCTTGATCCCGACCGCGCCGCGCCAGACCAGACCCTTGTTCGGGGCGGCCACGACGCCAGCGATCGGCACGCCGCGGCTGATAATGCCGATATTGACCGTGAACTCGTCCGAGCCGGCGATGAATTCCTTGGTGCCGTCGAGCGGATCGACCATGACGAAGACATCGCCCAGCGGCCCCACGGTCGTCTTGGCGGCCGACATCTCTTCCGCAATCACCGGCACGCCGGGCATAAGCTTCGCAAGCCCTTCCAAAATCAGCGCTTCCGAAGCTTCATCGGCGGCGGTGACGGGTGAGCGGTCGTCCTTCAGACGAGAACTTATACTTACGTTCGCGATGGCGCGGATCAGCGCCGAGGCGCGCGCCACCAGCGCGGTCAGCTCATCAAGGAGCGCCGCCGCCTGAGTCGCTGAAATATCGGTACTTGCGGCCAAAATTGCGCGTCCTCTTCGTTTGCTTGCGTCCCTTGGCGCTCGCCCGGGTGCGGTGTATCACGCCCAAAACCCGGTGCGATCGGCGATTCGCTCATCCGCGCGCACCCTGCACGCCCCACGGAGGTCAGTCCATGTCCGGTTCGTCCCTCGATGCGCTCGACCTCGCCGCGCTGCTCTGCTCGCGCGTCTGTCACGATCTGATCAGTCCGGTGGGGGCTATCGTCAACGGCCTGGAAGTTCTGGCCGAGGAAAAGGACGAAGAGACGCAGAAATTCGCGCTCGACCTCATCAAGAAGAGCGCCGGAACGGCCTCCGCCAAGCTCCAGTTCTGTCGTATCGCTTTCGGGGCGGCCGGCTCCGCTGGCGCCCAGATCGATACCGGCGATGCCGAGAAAATCTCGCGCGGCTTTCTCGAGGACGAGAAGACCAAGATCGAGTGGAATATTCCGCGCGCGTTCATGGCCAAGAACAAGGTGAAGCTGCTGCTCAACATGTTGCTGATCGCCGGCCAGGCCATTCCGCGCGGCGGCAAGATGACGATTGATCCGATCGGCGAGGGCGACGCCATGGGTCTCAAGGTCAGCGTCACCGGCACCAATGCCAAGGTGCCGCCGAACGCCGTCCTGCTGTCTGGTGAGATCGGCGAGGACGGCCTCGATGCGCATCGGATCCAGCCCTATTACGCTGGTCTTCTGGCCAAAGCCTGCGGCATGCAGGCGGGCGCCGTGCTCGATGGCGATATGGTCGTGATCACCGCGCAATAAAGCGTCACAAGCGGCTTCCTGAGGTTAACGTGCGGTAAATGCCGCTCGTTTGTACAGCGCGCCGCAACCAAAATTAAACCCTTCCCAGACACACTGGCGCGGCTCCCAAACGGCGAGCGGTGAGGCGGGCCCGTGCCCGTCTGTGAAGGCGTTTCATGGACGATTTGTTGCGTGAGTTCGTAACCGAGACGACCGAAAGTCTCGACGTGGTCGACGTCGAGCTCGTGCGTTTCGAGCAGGATCCGAACAATGCGAAGATCCTCGATAACGTCTTCCGTCTCGTTCACACCATCAAGGGCACTTGCGGTTTCTTGAACCTGCCGCGCCTCGAAGCGCTCGCCCACGCGGCCGAGACGCTGATGGGCAAATTCCGCGATGGCGTGCCGGCGACCAAGGAAGCGGTCACGCTCATTCTGGCGACGATCGACCGCATCAAGCAGATTCTGGATTCGCTGGAGCGCGAGCAGCGCGAGCCCAATGGCGGCGACGAGGATCTCATTTCCAGCCTCGAAGGCATGGTGCGCCAGGTCACCGCACCCGGCGTCAACGCAGAGCAGGCGAAACAATCGATCGGCACGCTTGCACCGCAAGTGCTGGAACGGGCCCTGAAGCCGGGCGAAGTGCCGCTCGATGAGCTTGAGCGCGTGTTTCGCGAGACTGAGGTGGAGCCGCCGGTCAGGAAGCCGGCCAAGGCCGCCGCACCTGTCGAAGCGTCGGCCAAGGACGACGAGCAAGGCAAGGGCGGCAGCCAATCGATCCGCGTGACCGTCGACACGCTCGAGCACCTGATGACCATGGTGTCCGAGCTGGTGCTCACGCGCAATCAGCTGCTTGAGATCGTGCGCCGCCACGAAGATTCCGAGTTCAAGACGCCGCTGCAACGCCTGTCGAATGTCACCGCGGAGCTGCAGGAAGGCGTGATGAAGACGCGCATGCAGCCGATCGGCAATGCCTGGCAGAAACTGCCGCGCATCGTGCGCGATCTGTCCAATGAACTGGGCAAGCAGATCGATCTGGAGATGCAGGGCGCCGACACCGAGCTCGACCGGCAGGTGCTCGACCTGATCAAGGATCCGCTCACCCATATGGTGCGTAACTCCGCTGATCATGGGCTGGAGAGTGCGGCCGAGCGCCGCGCCGCCGGCAAGCCTGAGCGCGGGCGCATCCGGCTGTCCGCCTATCATGAAGGCGGATTCATCGTCATTCAGTTGGCCGACGACGGCCGCGGCCTCGACACCGACCGCATCAAGGCCAAGGCGGTGGCGCAGGGGCTTGCGACCGAAGCCGACATCGAGAAGCTGACGGAAGCGCAGATCCACAAGTTCATCTTCGTTCCCGGTTTCTCGACCGCGGCCAAGGTCACCAGCGTGTCCGGCCGCGGCGTCGGCATGGACGTGGTGCGCAACAATATCGACCAGATCGGCGGCACCATCGACGTGAAGTCGGTGGCTGGCGTGGGCTTGAGCTTCACCATCAAGATCCCGCTGACTTTGGCCATCGTCGCGGCGCTGATCGTGGAGGCCGGCGGCGACCGCTTCGCCATCCCGCAGCTTTCGGTGGTCGAACTGGTGCGCGCGCGCGCCGGCAGCGACCATCGCATCGAGCGCATCAAGGACACCACGGTGCTCCGCCTGCGCGACAAGCTTCTGCCGCTCACGCGGCTGACCCAGGTGCTCGGCATCGCGCCCGATAATGCGGGCGATGTCGAAAAAGGCTACATCGTCGTTGCGCAGGTCGGCAGCCAGATCTTCGGCATCATCGTCGACGCCGTGTTTCACACCGAGGAGATCGTGGTGAAGCCGATGTCGAGCAAGTTGCGCCACATCCCGATGTTCTCCGGCAACACCATCCTGGGCGACGGCTCGGTAATCATGATCATCGACCCGAATGGCGTTGCGCAGGCGCTCGGCAGCACCGTGGCTTCGCAGATGGCCCAGGTCGCAAGCGTCGCCAAGTCGGCCGTGACGACGGACGATGCAACCTCGCTTCTGATGTTCCGCGCCGGCTCGCCGCAGCCGAAGGCCGTGCCGCTGTCGCTGGTCACTCGGCTCGAAGAGATCGACGCCCGCAAGATCGAGGTCTCGAACGGCCGCCATATGGTGCAATATCGTGATCAGCTGATGCCGCTGATCAGCATGAACGAGAACGTGCGCGTGAAGGGCGAGGGCGCCCAGCCGCTTCTGGTGTTCACCGATGGCGTGCGCTCGATGGCGCTGGTCGTCGACGAGATCATCGACATCGTCGAGGATCGTCTGGACATCGAGGTCGCGAGCGACCATCCGGGTGTGCTCGGTTCGGCCGTGGTCAAGGGGCAGGCGACCGAGATCATCGATGTCGGCCACTTCCTGCCGCTGGCCTTCGAGGACTGGTTCCGCCGCAAGGATCAGAGCGCTGTCAGCAAGAAGCGCGCTGTGCTGCTGATCGACGACTCGCCGTTCTTCCGCAACATGCTGAGCCCCGTCTTGCAGGCGGCCGGCTACGAGGTGACGGCCGCTGCTTCGGCCAAGGACGCGTTGGCGCTCCTCGCTGAAGGCCGTGACTTCGATGTGGTGGTGACCGATATCGAGATGCCGGAGATGGATGGTTTCCAGTTCACCGAGATGGTGCGCACCGACAGCCGCCGCGCCGATCTGCCGGTGATCGGCATTTCCTCGGCGGTGTCGCCGGAAGCGATCGAGCGCGGCCGCCGCGTCGGCTTCGACGATTACGTCGCGAAGTTCGACCGGCAGGGGCTGATCGCCGCGCTCAAGGAACAGACCGACCTGACGAGGGCGGCATAGGCCATGACCGAGGGTGCCGACCATCGCTTGCAGGAATACGTGACCGCCATGATCGGCGGTCAGTTGTTCGGTTTGCCAATCCGGCAGGTGCAGGACGTGTTCCTGCCGGAGCGCATCACACGCGTGCCGCTGGCGCCGGGTGAGATCGCCGGCGTGCTCAATTTGCGTGGCCGCATCGTGACGCTGATCGATATGCGCGACCGGCTCGGTCTCGATCCGCGCGCGGCCGATGCGCCGGTGATGGCGGTCGGCGTCGAGGCGCGTGGCGAATCCTACGGCCTGCTGATCGACGCGATCGGCGAGGTGATGAAGCTTGACGACCAACTGCGCGAGGCCAACCCGGTCAATCTCGACCCGCGCCTGGCGCAGGCTTCGGCCGGTATTCACCGGCTCGATGGACAATTGCTGATCGTGGTCGACGTCGAGCGCGTGCTCGATATCGGCCCCGCCGCGCTGGCGGCGTGACGTGACTTCCAGGATGGAAAAGCTTGCGGCAAAGAACTTGGTGAGGGATTTAACATGAAGACCTGTTTGATCGTCGACGACTCCAGCGTCATCCGTAAGGTGGCGCGGCGCATCCTCGAAGGCCTCGAGTTCCAGATCGTGGAAGCCGAAGACGGCGAGCAGGCACTCGACGTGTGCCGGCGCACGCTGCCGGAGGCGATCCTCCTCGACTGGAACATGCCGAAGATGGACGGCTACGAGTTCTTGCGCTCGCTGCGCCGTCTGCCCGGCGGCGACGGGCCGAAAGTGGTGTTCTGCACCACCGAGAACGATGTGGCGCACATCGCCCGGGCGCTGCACGCCGGGGCCAACGAGTACATCATGAAGCCGTTCGATCGCGAGATCGTCGAGGCGAAGTTCCAGGAAGTCGGCTTGATCTGATCCCTTGATCCGGGGGGAGGAGGGCCGATGAATTTCGCTGTCGCAGCACCGACGACCGCGCCTGTGGCCGGGCGGCGCATCCGCGTGATGTTGGTCGACGACGCCATCGTCGTGCGCGGCCTGTTCGCGCGCTGGGTGGAGGCTGAGCCCGATCTCGAACTGGTCGCGTCGCTGCGTAGCGGGCGCGAGGCGCTCAATCAATTGACCCGCGTCGATCCTGATGTCGTGGTGCTCGACGTCGAGATGCCGGATCTCGACGGCATCGCGGCGCTGCCGCTGCTTTTGGAGAAGAAGCGCGATCTGGTCGTCATCATGGCGTCGACTGTGACGCGCCGGAATGCCGAGATCAGCCTGCGCGCGCTGTCGCTCGGCGCGGCCGATTACATCCCAAAGCCGGCCACCAGCCGCGAGGTGAATGCCGCGGCGGCGTTTCATCGCGATCTTATCGAGAAGATCCGCCATCTCGGCCTGCGCGCGCAGCGCCGCCGCACGGCTCCCGTGCGCCCGCCGATGTCGGCGGCGAAGAATGCGGCGGCGCGCACGCCATTGCAGCCATTGCCGCATACATATCATCCCGAAGCGACATTGCAGCCCGCGCTGCAGGCGCCGAATGCCGATATCGCGTTGCGCCCGATGCCGATGACGCCGCCTCGCATTCTTGTGATCGGTTCTTCAACCGGAGGGCCGCAAGCGCTGAACACGGTGCTCGCGCAGGTCGGTGGCGTGCTCGAGCGCGCGCCGATATTGATCACGCAACATATGCCGCCCACCTTCACAGCCATTCTCGCAGAACATTTGACCCGCGCCACGAAAACCAACGTCCGCGAAGCGGCTTCCGGTGACGTCATCAACGCCGGCACCGTGTATATCGCGCCCGGCGGCCGCCATATGTCGGTCGTGCAAGCGGACGACGGGCCGACGATCGCGCTCGCAGACGGGCCGCTGATCAATTTCTGCAAGCCATCGGTCGATCCGCTGTTCAGTTCGGCGGCGGCGGTGTGGGGCTCGAAAGTGCTCGCGCTGATGCTTACTGGCATGGGCCATGACGGCCTGGCCGGCGCCAAGGATATCGTCGCGGCCGGCGGCCATGTCGTGGCGCAGGACGAAGCGACCAGCGTCGTCTGGGGCATGCCGGGTCAGGTCGCGCATGCCGGCCTGTGCTCCGCCGTGTTGCCGCTGTCCGACATCGGACCGAAGCTGTCGCGTCTGTTCGCGGGGGAGCGCCCGTGAATCCCTACGATTTCGATTATCTGCGCAAGCTGCTCAAGGATCGCTCCGGCCTCGTCCTGTCGGCGGAGAAGCAATATCTCGCCGAGAGCCGGCTGCTGCCGCTGGCGCGCCGGCATGGCCTGTCGACCTTGGCGGAACTGGTCGGGCGGCTGAAGACCGAACTGGCGACCTCGCAGATCGTCACCGAAGTGGTCGAGGCGATGACCACCAACGAGACTTTCTTCTTCCGCGACAAGCTGCCGTTCGAGCATGTGCGCGAGACGATCATGCCGGCGCTGATCGCGGCGCGGGCGCGCGAGAAGCGGATCCGCATCTGGTGCACGGCGGCCGCGAGCGGGCAGGAGCCTTACTCGATCGCGATGATTTTAAAGGAGATGGAGCGCGAGCTTACGGGTTACCGCGTCGACATCCTGGCCACCGATCTGTCGACCGAGATGCTCGACCGCGCCAAGGCCGGCATCTACAGCCAGTTCGAGGTGCAGCGCGGGCTGCCGATCCATCTGCTGGTGAAGTATTTCGAGAAGGCCGGCGAGGCCTGGCAGATCGCGCCGGCGTTGCGCACCATGGTGCAGTTCCGCTCGCTGAACCTGCTCAACGATTTCACGCCGCTCGGCATGTTCGATCTCGTGTTCTGCCGCAACGTACTGATCTATTTCGATCAGGAGACGAAGACCGGCGTGTTCAACCGCATCGCGCGGCAGATGACCGACGACAGCTTCCTGATCCTCGGCGCGGCGGAGACGGTGGTCGGCCTCACCGACGCGTTCAAGCCGGTGATGGACAAGCGCGGGCTTTATGCGCCGAACCTCGCGGCGCGCCAGGCCGCGCGGCTGGGGCCGGCCGCGCCTATCGTGCGCTACGCCGCGAAGGGGTAGACGCGCGTCGCCTCATTTTCCGATTTGGTTGTCAAACAGCATCGTCATTCAGCACTGTCATTCCGGGGCGGCCCGCAGGGCCGAGCCCGGAATCCAGAACATACGCA
>JANLJK010000446.1 GCA_029255525.1 Pseudolabrys sp. | reverse complement strand
CTAGGCGGCAGCGCGCAGCCCGGAGCCTGCCAGCCCATTGCCCCCATAGATCCACTGCATACCGGCATAGAACTGCTCGGGCGTCTTCTCTTTCAGCCAGGCATTGCGCACCAGCCGCTCGACGCCATCCGCGTGATAGATGCGGCCGAGTTCGCGCGAGGACAGCACCACGCGATAGGCGCGCGGGATGCGGTCCTCTTGATAGGCCTTGAACGCCGCGTCGAAATCGCCGCCGGCCTTCTCGTACTTGTCGGCGAGGCAGACGGCATCCTCCATCGCCATACAGGCGCCCTGGGCGAAATACTGATAGGTCGGATGCGCGGCGTCACCCAGCAGAGCCACGCGGCCGTTGACCCAATGGTCGATGGGATCGCGATCGGCCAGGACCCACCGGCGCCATTCGGTCGGCACTTCGAGCAGCTTGCGCGCCCGCGGCACGATGTGGGCGAAGCGGCTCAACACCTCTTCGCGTGTGCCCGGCTCGTTGCTGCCGACATTCTTGTCGTCGGTCACGAAGGTGGCGACCAGGTTGAAGGTGCGCCAGCCCTGGAGCGGATAATGCACCATGTGACATTTGGGGCCGGCCCAAAGCGTCGCCGCGTTCCAGCGCAGGTCTTCCGGCATCTGCTCGATCGGCAGCACCGCGCGATAGGCCACATGGCCGGAGAGACGGAGCGGATCCTTGTCCCCGGCAATGCCGGGGCGAATATTGGATTTGACGCCGTCGGCGCCGATCACGGCGTCGGCTTCATAAACGTTGCCGGCTTCGGTCCGCACCACAGCGCCCTTGCCGGTGTTTTCACAGGCAATCACGCGCTCTTTATTGATGAGCCTGATCGCCTCATGCGCCCGGCACGCGTCGAGGAAGGCGCTGTGCAAATCGGCGCGGTGGATCACCGCATAGGGATTGCCGAAATATTTGCGGAACGGCGCGTCGAGCGGACCGCGGAAGATCTGCTCACCGGTAATGCCGTCCATCATGATCAGCGCATCGACATAGACCGCCCGCGCCCGTCCGGCATCGCCGATGCCGAGATAGTCCATGGCGTGAAAAGCGTTCGGGCCAATCTGGATGCCGGCACCGATCTCGCCGAACTTGTCAGCCTGCTCGAGGACCGTAACGCGGCATCCCTTCTTTGCCAGTCCGAGCGCGGCGGCCAGACCGCCAATGCCGCCGCCGACGATCACCGCCGAAGGGCCGCCATTCCGTGCACCTGACATCGTCTCCTCCTCGATCATGTTCTTGCTTCTATATAGACAGTATACTGTCTTTCTGTATACTGTCAAATATCGAGCGTGCGCGAGGCGTTTCGCCGGCAGGTGACGGATGAAATGGCCGAGACGGGTGCCGCCGATCGCGGCCATCAGTCAGTGAGGTGAAAGAGCGACGCGACGGTCGCCGCATTCGCGCCGGCTGGCTGGGGCGCCTGGATTCGAACCAGGGGATGGCGGAATCAAAATTCCCAACTCCCTTGCGAGATCAACCCGCATTCTGAAAAAGTCGCGAAACTCCAACCCTTGTCGACCAAGAGGTTAGC
This sequence comes from Pseudolabrys sp., assembly GCA_029255525.1. Classification (GTDB taxonomy): domain Bacteria; phylum Pseudomonadota; class Alphaproteobacteria; order Rhizobiales; family Xanthobacteraceae; genus Pseudolabrys. The sequence goes on along the minus strand of JANLJK010000446.1, from coordinate 10,967 downwards.
GCCCAATTCAGAATGGCGGGCCGAGAACATTCTTCCAATCCAACAAGTTTGTGCACTCGCCAGTCCTTTCTCGCCGCTCCAACACGGCAATCGACTCCGAATGTTACTCCAGTTGTCAGGGGTTCAAATTGAGCTTTGCATCGGAAACAACTTTCCCCCACCTGTTGTACTCGGCCCGCAGAAATTGATCGAACTCTGCGGGCGTGCTCCCGACCGGCTCGACCGTCTGTTCAAGCAATAGCTTGCTGACCTCGGGATGCTGCACAGCCTTCACCACCTCTTTGTTCAACTTATCAATGACTGCCGGAGGCGTCCCAGCCGGAGCCAGAAGCCCTATCCAAGCGCCAGAATCGAGCGCTGGAAATCCGGCTTCAGCCATCGTGGGGACGTTCGGTAAGGCAGGTGAGCGCTGCTTGCCGGTGACTGCGATTGCTTTGAGTTTTCCGTCGCGAATATTGGACATGAATGCCCCGGGCGCCGCCACACCAAGCTGAACCTGTTCACCCAACAGGGCTGTCATAAGAGGCGCCCCGCCCCGAAAGGGAACATGCAGCATATCCACATTCGCCAGAAGCTTAAGTTGCTCCATGGCCAAATGTCCGGACGTTCCCGCCCCTGGCGTTCCGTAGTTCAAGCTCCCGGCTTTTGCCTCCCGCAGCAGATCCGAGACTGTGTCGGCTCGGAACTTCGGGTAAGTCATCAACGCAAGCGGGATTTGCGCAACGAGCGAAATGGATTGCAGGTCCTTGAATATATCGTACCGCAAGTTTTTCAGGACATGCGGATTTACAACGTGTGAATCGAAAACAACCAGCAAAGTATAGCCATCCGCGGGAGAGCCAGCCACGCCCTCCGTCGCAAGCGACCCGCTGGCACCGGCACGATTTTCCACCACAATGGTCTGGGCCATAGACTCAGACATTTTTTGGCCGACTTGTCTCGCGACGTAATCGACTACGCCGCCGGCCGGGAATGGCACGATCATCCGGACAGGTTTGGACGGATACTCTTGAGCCACCGCGCCGCCGCAAAAGAAAAGGGTTAGCGCGGACACCAGAGCTGCATTTATGCCTGTCTTCATGATGTTTTCCTCCACACGTTGGCTTTAGGGATTTTTATTTTTTTGAGATCAGGTGTCGCGCATGCACGCGCGACATTGAGAGCAGATCGAACTAATCAGAGAACTTCTCGGCCAGCCCCTCTTCGAACTCGCCTTCGATCAGCACGAAGACGACAACAGCGGCGGCATTGGACCGGTTGACCCATGCATGGTTCGTTCCGCACTGGACCAGAATGTCACCTGCTCGAAGAACGACCTCTCCTTCGTCAAGCAACATGACGATTTCACCGGACATAACGATCGCGTAGTCGATCGTTTCTGTCCGATGCATCAGGGGATGCCGCCCACCCTTCCCAAAGGTCGCTGCGCCTGGATTTCCCAGAGCGGAGAAGGCGCGCAGGGAATCTTCCGGGGTCATCTTGCGGACGGACTCAGGTTCGGGAGGAAAGTTGTTGACGCGAATAACGGTGCCGCGCTTCGTCGGAAGCTGTCGTCGCGGTCCTTCGGTGGTTTCACCTTGCCGCGCCACGATCCTTGCAGGCATGGCGTCGGTTCGGAAGATATCCGTCGAGTACCATTCCGGATCGTCGGGGTTCACATGAAGGGAGGGGCCCGGACCATCCGAAACAACGATGGAGCGACCTTGCTCATCGTGTCCGGTCACGACACGGCGCACAGTTTTAGGCATTTCAACACCCACCCACTAACTTTGTACGTTACGCGGCTCGCCCAAGAACGATGTCCAAGGCGGACATCTCTCTCGACGGATCTAGCGGTGAAGACCTGCTGAGTTTTCCGCAGATTCAACAGAAGACAACACCTGCGTTATGATGTCCGCATTGGCACGGATATGGTCGCGCATCGTTTCGAGCGCCGACGGACTTGGCGACAGCGCGTCGTTCATAAGCATCTCGTGCGCCTGTATGAGCCTGTCCTTTGAATACTTGTCCGTGAAGGTCAGGCGGCGATACGGAATCATCCTCGTATAAAGTATCGACACGAGCGATTTCAGATTCTCGAGCGGACATGCCGCAACAAGAGCCTGATGGAATTCGGTGTGACGCGACCAGTATCTCTGGATCGAATCCGTCTCGCCGCGAAACAGTCGCTCGATCTCCCGCACGAACAGATGGAAGCAACTGACGACAGAATCCTCCCACTCGACACTCCGGTTTTCGAGGGCGAGCCGCAGCGCTTCCGTCTCTAATATTTCGCGGGTCTGGATGAGATCCATCCAGCCGGCATGCGACAGGCCGGGCACGCGAAACCCGCGCTGCCCCGTTTGAATCAGGAGCCCAGCGGCGGCCAGCTGCGTCAGGGCTTCCCGCAACGGCGTGGTTCCCACGCCGTACCGCTTCGCCAGATGCTGAACCTTCAGCTTGCTGTTCGGCTTGATTCCGCCGCCCAGGATCTCGTTGCGGACCAAGGTGGAGGCCATTTCAGTAGCGGTCTTATGGTCTTGCGGGATCAGGGTGGCGGCCCCTTTTGTGCAGAGAACACTAAATTTGCAAATTTTTTATTTTTTGCAGATTAAGATGCTGACGACGGTGCTGTCAACGCCGGCGTTTAGGTTGGGCGACACAGTCGGTGAGTTTGCTGACGAGGGGGCGATCAGCTTCAGGTCGCGATCAAGCCGGCCTCACGGCTTCGTCGCCGCCGTCAAGGCAACCGCCGCAATTGCCAAGCGCCTCAAGAGGAGTGTTCTTCAGAATCCGGCGGAGACTTGATGACTGGCTGGGGCGCCTGGATTCGAACCAGGGAATGGCGGAATCAAAATCCGCTGCCTTACCACTTGGCTACGCCCCAAGACTGCGCCGGAAAACGGGATCGGCCTGAACACCGCCGTCCAGACCCCGCCCGAAGACCGAACGGGAATGTCCCGCTTCGGCGCGCGGACCATAACGGCGCCGAGCCCCCCAATCAACGGCAACCGGGCCGCTGACGAACGAATTTTCCAAGCAAAAACAGTGCGCTCTATCGTCCAGCGCGGAACGGCCCGGCGCCACCGCTCCAAACGGCCGCCGCCGCCCGGCCGACCCGGCAACCGATGCAAGACAGCAGTCCAAACCATATCCGTGAAATTGCAGGTATAGGAATGCGCGCCGCGTCCGGCTCGCGCTGGTTTTAGCTACACTTGTTCCGGGTGGTTTCGCACAACAAAACAAGGATCGGGGCAATGGATCCGACCGAGGACGGCGCCGAAGGGCGGCGCGATGTGGCGCGCCCGGCAATACGACCTTTCGGCGGCTATGACGCCAAAAGGTCCGAGCGCATCGATGTCGAGCTCACGCATGTCGATAAAGGATCGCCCGCCGGCGAATACCTGCGCCGGTTCTGGCAGCCCTTCGCGCTGACCAGGGACGTCGGCGACCTGCCGCTCGCCGTCAAACTGCTCGGCGAGGAACTGGTGCTGTTCCGCAGCAAGGACGGCACACTCGGCCTCCTGCACAAGCACTGCAGCCATCGTGGCGCCTCGCTCGAATTCGGACTGATCGGCGAGCACGGTATCCGCTGCGGCTATCATGGCTGGTACTTCGCCACCGACGGCAGCATCCTCGATGTGCCCGCCGAAGCCAAACCCGGCAGCCTCGCCAAGCGCATGTGCCACGGCGCTTATCCGGTGCGCGCGTTCAAGGGCATCGTCTTCGCTTATCTGGGGCCGATCGACGCGATGCCCGCGTTTCCCATTTATGACTTCATGGACGCGGCCGACGAAGACTGCATCCCCTATTGCTGGCCGATCGACTGCAACTGGCTGCAGGTACGCGAGAACAGCCAGGACCCGATCCACCTCACCTTTCTGCACTCGATGTTCGCCATCAAGCAGTTCGGCGATCTCACACCGGACATTCCATACATCCGCGCCTACGAGACGCCGCTCGGGCAGATCACCACCAGTGTGCGCCGCGTCGGCGATCTCTATTATTGCCGCGTCAACGAGATGATGATGGCGAATGCCTCGCGCGTGCCGGATGCGTTGCGCGAAGGCAAGGCCATTCCCGACAACAATGAAGCCGACGCGCTCGGCAACAATGGCGGCGGCGCGCCGCTCAAATACAAAAGGCTGCTGCCGTCGAGCCACGGCTTCGGGCTGTCGCTATGGGTCATCCCCAACGACAATGAGAACAGCATGTTCTTCGGCTGGCACCATGTGCCCAGCGACGAACCGGAAGCCGTGCGCCTGAAGCGCGTGCAGCAGGTGGCGCACGGACAGATGCGCGACCGCCCTTATGCCGAGCGTCAGCGCAATCCCGGCGATTACGACGTCATCACCTCGCAAGGCAAGAATGTCAGCCGCGACAATGATCGGCTGACGCCGGCCGATGCTGGCATCGCGCTGTATCGCCGGCAATTGCGCGACGGCATTCGCGCGGTGCAGGCCGGCAAAACGCCGAAGGGCCTCGACATCAAGCACGACGGCGTCATCCCGACTTACGCCTACGTGCTGGTGCGGGAGGCACCGCCGCTCGGCACGCCCGAGGAAGAATGGGAGCGCAAGCAGGCTTTCGAGAAGGAGGCGGCCGCGGAGGTGCTGGCGCTGCGCGTGCCGCATACGCCGCGCCGCCTTGTCGCCGCCGAATGACGACGCTCCTCGCCGACGACGACATCGGCTATCGCGTCGCCGAAGGCTGGGGCCGGTTGCCCGACGGCTGGCGCTTTCATGAAGTGGCGGCTGTCGGCGTCGACAGCCAGGACCGCGTCTATGTGTTCAATCGCGGCGCCCATCCGATGATCGTGTTCGACCGCGACGGCAATTTCCTGCGCTCCTGGGGCGAAGGCCTGTTCTCAAAACCGCATGGCCTGCATGTCGGCCCAGACGACTGCCTGTACTGCACCGATGACGGCGACCACACCGTGCGCAAGATGACGCCGGACGGCCGCGTGCTGCTCACCTTGGGTGTGCCCGGCAAGCCCGCGCCCTTCATGAGCGGACAGCCATTTCACCGCTGCACGCATACGGCACTCTCGCAGCAAGGCGATATCTATGTCGCCGACGGCTACAGCAATGCGCGCGTCCATAAATATTCGCCCGATGGCAAACTCCTCGCGTCATGGGGCGAGCCCGGCACCGGCCCGGGCCAGTTCAACATCGTGCACAATATCTGCTGCGACGCGGACGGCACGATCTATGTCGCCGATCGCGAGAACCATCGCGTTCAGGTGTTCGACGAAAACGGCGCCTATGCCGGACAATGGAACAATCTCCATCGGCCTTGCGCCCTGTGTCTCGCGCGCGGCCGCTTTTATGTCGGCGAGCTTGGCCCCGGCGCGCAGTTCAGCAATCGCGACTGGCCGGGCATCGGCCCGCGCCTGTCCATCATGGATCGCGGCGGCAAGCTAGTGGCGCGGCTCGGCGACAAGACGTTGGGGGACCGCAGCGCCTTCACCTCGCCGCACGGCGTCGCCGTCGACTCGACGGGCGCGATCTATGTCGGCGAAGTGGCGCGAACCACATTGACCGGGCGCGGTGTGAAGCTCGATCCTGACCACGATCCAGTTTGTTTGCAGAAGCTCATTCCCGTTCCGAACCCGGAGATCGTCCGATGAATCGTCTTACATTGGCGGCAGCCTCGATTATCGTCGACGAAGCGCTCGCTTATGGCCGTGCACACAAGCTCAAGCCGATGGCGGTCGCCGTGCTCGATGCCGGCGGCCACATGCTCGCGTTCAAGCGCGAGGAGAATGCCGGCATTCTCCGGCGCGAGATCGCCGAGGGCAAAGCCTGGGGCGTGCTCGGCATGGGTTATGGCGGCCGCGAATTCGTCAAACGCAACGCCATCCGGCCGACCTTCTACACGGCGCTGGCGGTCGCCTCGCAGGGACGCATCATGCCGGTGGCGGGCGGCGTGCTGGTCCGCAACGCCGAAGGCGACATCATCGGCTCCGTCGGCGTCACCGGCGACACAGAGGATAATGACGAAGCCTGCGCGCTGGCCGGCATCGCCGCCGCCAATTTGCTTGCGGATACCGGCGGCGCCCCCGCTTAGCCTACGCCCATTCGTATATGGTCGTGATATCATCAACCTGTTGGGCGGGGTGCCCAAAGGGGGCTGATGATGGCCAAGTCGTTGCGTTCTCTTGCTTTTGCTCTTGTCGGCTTGACCTGCCTCGCAACCACCGGCGCGCGCGCCGATGACACGCTTCCCGCCGGCTATCCGAACCGGCCGATCCACCTGATCGTGCCATTTCCAGCCGGCGGCGGCGTCGACCTGATGGCGCGGCTCTCCGCGAAATATGCCGGCGAGGCCCTCGGCCAATCGATCATCGTCGAGAACATGGGTGGGGCCGGCGGCACCGCCGGCACCGCAGCCGTCGCCCGCGCGGCGCCCGATGGCTACACGTTGCTGTTCCACACCACCTCGTCGGCGGTGATCAACGCCGTCGTCTACACCAACCTCACATACGATCCGCTCAAGGCGCTGGTGCCGGTGACCTTGGTCAGCCGCTTCCCGCTGGCGATCTTCGTCAATCCGGACGTCCCGGCGAAGGACATGAAGGAGTTCGTGGCGCTGTTGAAGGCCAATCCGGACAAATACAATTACGGTTCGTCCGGCTATGGCAGCATCGTCCATCTCGGCGCCGAATTGTTCAAGGCGCAGGCCGGCGTCGAGCTCAAGCACATCCCTTACAAAGGCAATGCGCCCGCCCTCACCGACCTGTTCGCCGGCCGCATCACCATGATGATCGACGGCGTGCCGCCGCAATTGCAGAACGTCGCCGCCGGCAAGATCCGCGCCCTGGCGGTCACCACCGCGAAGCGCTCGGACAAATTGCCCGACGTGCCGACCATGATCGAAAGCGGCATCCCCGGTTACGAGCTGTCGTTCTGGACGGCGATCTTCGCGCCGGCCGGCACGCCGAAGCCGATCGTCGATCTCATCGCCGCCAAGATGAATCAGGTGATGAAGATGCCGGAGCTCGCCGCGCGCATGAGCGATCTCGGCTCCGAAGGCATCGGCTCGACGCCGGCCGAACTCGACGTATTCTGGAAATCGGAGCTCGCGCGTTACCAAAAGATCGTCAAGGACGCCAACATCCAGCTTCAGGTCAACTGAACGCGGTTGGAAGCAGTCGCCGACGCAGCCGCAACGTCTCGCGTATAGCGCTGGCAGAATTCGCGCATCGTATGGATGAACTCATCGGCGCGCTCCTGAAACGGCGCACCGGTGCCGCTGACCGCGACGACCACCGGCGGCCGGCCGTGCGACGTCGGCACCGCCATGCTGATGGCGCCGACATTCGGCGTCACCCGGCCGAAGCAATAGGCATAGCCTTGCTCCCGGACGCCGTGGATCTGGTCAATGAGCCATGACGGCGAGACGCGATGAACCGGCTGCTCCATCGTATTGATGCGCGTGCACAGCTTCATCACTTCCTGGTCGGGCATGCCGCTGAGCAACATCCAGCCGACGGCGGTGCGCGGCAGCGGCGCCAGGGTACCGCGCTTCAAGGGCCGGTTGGCGGCATGGGCGCGCACGACGTGGATATATTGGGCCTGCAGATTGCAGCGCGTGCCGAGCACGGTGAGCTGGCCGGTGATGTGGCTGAGGTTCTCGACCATGGCGCAAAGCTGACGGCCGGCATGCGACTGGCCGTGCATCCAGTCGCCGAGCAAGCCGACACGCAAGGTCGGCATGTAAGTGCGGCTGCGGGAATCATAATGCAGGTAGCCGAGCTCGACCAAACTGCGCAGCAGCGCCGTGGTGCTCGACGCCGGCATGCCGAGGCTGGCGCGAATATCCGTCGCCGACATCGCGTGCTGAACCTCATCGAAAAATTCAAGGACCGCGAGCGCGCGACCAGCCGATTTCACGATGGGGCTGTTAGCGCCATGAATGTCGGGTGCGCGCATTACCGGTGTACCAGCAGGCCCTGTGTCGATGCGTTATCTGGCGATACGTTGTTTATGAGACGTTGTTTATGAGTGCGTCGTGTTTCGTGGAACTCGGCACAGCCATCGGCGGTGAAGCGAGTGATTTTCCATGCACGATTCTAGGTTGTTTAATGCGCGATGCAAGTGTAGTCAGTCAATTGTTACATTTGCAACAAAGTAAACGCAGTCGGAAACAGTCAGAAACAATCCTGCTGTACTTGAGCGCGGTGCGTTGACCGCAAGCCCCTCCCAACTAGATTATCCTCCATGACATACCACGCACCGCTCTCGGACATCGCTTCCGCTCTCAAGCACGCCGCCGGCTTCAAGGAAGCCTTGGCCGAAGGTCTCTATGGCGATCTCGACGAAGCGACCGTCGACAGCGTTCTGGAAGAAGCCGGACGCTTCGCCGCGGATGTGATCGCGCCGCTCAACCGGATCGGCGACAGTTTCGGCACGCCGATCAAGGACGGCGTGGTGACGACGCCGCCGGGCTGGAAGGATGCCTATACGTCCTGGGCCGCCGCCGGCTGGAACGGCCTCGCCTCACCGGCCGACTTCGGCGGCCAGGAACTGCCGCATGCGGTGAACGCCGCCTGCATCGAAATGTGGAATGCGGCCTCCATGGCTTTCGGCATCGGGCCGGTGCTGACCATGGCGGCGATCGACGCGCTGCATGCCTATGGCAATGACGACCTCAAGCAACGTTATCTCGAAAAGCTGATCAGCGGCGAGTGGATGGGCACGATGCAGCTCACCGAGCCGCAGGCGGGCTCCGATGTCGGCGCGTTGCGCACCAAGGCGGAACGCGCGGGAGACGGCACCTACAAAATCACCGGCTCGAAGATCTTCATCACCTATGGCGAGCACGACTTAACCTCCAACATCATCCATTTCGTGCTGGCGCGCCTGCCCGACGCCCCGCCGGGCACCAAAGGCATCTCGCTGTTCCTGGTGCCGAAGATCATGCCCGACGGCACGCGCAACGACGTGCGCGCGCATTCGGTCGAGCACAAGATGGGCATCCACGCCTCGCCGACCTGCACCATGATCTATGGCGACAAAGGCGGCGCTATTGGCTTCCTCATCGGCGAAGAGCACAAGGGCATGCATTGCATGTTCACGATGATGAACCGTGCGCGACTGGCCGTCGGCCTGCAGGGCGTGGCCATCGCCGAGCGCGCACTCCAGCAGGCTTTCGCCTATGCGCGCGAGCGCAAGCAGGGCGCCGGCGGCGTCATCTTCAATTACCCCGACGTCAAGCGCATGCTGCTGACCATGCGCGCGCTCACCGGTGCCGCACGCGCCATCTGCTACACCACCGGCGTCGCGCTCGATCGCTCGCTGCGGGCCAAGGACGAGACCGCGCGCAAAGTAGCGCATGAGCGCGCCTCGCTGCTCACGCCGGTCGCCAAGGCCTTCTCGACCGATATCGGCATCGACGTCGCTTCGCTCGGCGTGCAGGTGCATGGCGGCATGGGCTTCATCGAGGAGACCGGCGCCGCGCAGCATTATCGCGACGCCCGCATCGCCGCGATCTACGAAGGCACCAACGGCATCCAGGCCATCGATCTCGTGACGCGCAAGCTACCGCTCGAAGGCGGCAAGACGGTCGCGCTCTATCTCGACGAACTGCGCGCGACGGTGAAAGCCGTGCGGGAAAGCAACACGCCAATGCTCGGCGAGACGGCCGCGCGGCTGGATGAGGCCATCGACTCGCTCGAGCGCGCGACGCAGTGGCTACTGGCGCAGAAAGGCTCAGCCAAGGCGCTGGCCGGCGCAACGCCTTATCTCAGGTTGTTCGGCAATGCCGCCGGCGGCTGCATGCTGGCCGAGCAGGCGCTCGGCGCGCTGCGCGGCGGCGATGGAGCAGGCCGCGCCGCGCTGGCGCGGTTCTTCGCGGAGAACATCGCCGTGCAAGCCTCCGGCCTCGAACGCACGGTGACGGAAGCAGCGGACAGCGTCATCAACGCCGAGGCAGCACTCGCGGAGTAATTGTCGTCCCCGCGAAAGCGGGGACCCATAACCCCTGCCCTCTCGATAGACTGCGGCGTCTGGGTCCCCGCCTGCGCGGGGACGACACGAGAAGCTGGGAGCCCCCTACATGTCCCTCAAAGGCAAGACGCTCTTCATCACCGGCGGATCGCGCGGCATCGGCCTCGCCATCGGGCTGAAGGCCGCCGCCGACGGCGCCAATGTCGCCATCGCCGCCAAGACGGTGGAGCCGCATCCAAAACTCGAAGGCACGATCCACACCGCCGCGGCGGAGATCGCCAAGGCCGGTGGCCGGGCGCTGCCGTTGCAGGTCGACGTGCGCGACGAGGCCTCGGTCGCCGCCGCCCTGGAAGAAACCGCCAAGACCTTCGGCGGCATCGACATCGTCGTGAACAATGCCAGCGCCATCCAGCTCACGCCGGTCGCCCAGACCGACATGAAGCGCTTCGACCTGATGCATCAGATCAATGCGCGCGGCACCTTCATGGTGTCGAAACATGCCCTGCCCTACCTGACCAAGGCGGAGAACCCGCATATTCTGATGCTGTCGCCACCGCTCGACATGAAGGAAAAGTGGTTCGCGCCGGCGACCGGTTATGCCATGGCCAAGTTCGGTATGAGCCTCGTCGTGCTCGGCCTCGCCGGCGAGATGCGCGGCAAAATCGCGGTCAATGCGCTATGGCCGCGCACGACCATCGCCACCGCGGCGATCAAGAACCTCTTGGGTGGCGACACCATGATGCGCATGTCGCGCAAGCCGGACATCCTGGCCGAGGCGGCCTATCGCATTTTCCATAAACCGAAGGACTTCACCGGCCATTTCCTGATCGACGACACCTTCCTCGCGGCCGAGGGCGTGACCGACTTCGACCAATACCGCGCCGACCCGACCCAGCCGCTGCAGGTCGATTTCTTCGTCCCGGACGATGTGCCGCCGCCTGAAGGCGTGAGTTTGAAGGCAAAGGCTTAGCTGCGGACACGCTTTCCCCTCTCCCCTTGGGGGTGAGGGTGGACGCGAGCGCCGCGAGCGGCCGGGAG
>JANLJK010000445.1 GCA_029255525.1 Pseudolabrys sp. | reverse complement strand
GCGGCGATGAAATGCGTGCGCCGCTGCGCCGGCTCCTTCGCGCCCTTCTCGATCAAGAGCGTTTGAATGCGGTTCATGGCGCCGCGGAAATCCTTGTCGGGTCCCGCCCAGCGCGCCGAATGGATGCCCGGCTCGCCGCCAAGTGCTTCGACCACAATGCCGGAATCGTCGGCGAAGGCGACCTTGCCCGTGGCCTTCGCGGCGGCTTCGGCCTTGATGCGCGCATTGGCGCGGAAGGTGGTGCCGGTCTCCTCCGGCTCGCCAAGTCCGAGCTCGCCGGCCGATTGCGCCTCGATGCCATAAGGCGCCAACAACTCGCGCATCTCGCGCAGCTTGCCCGGGTTATGCGTGGCGATGACGACGGGGCCTGTGAGTTTGCGGGGCATTCCGGTTTTCGTCATGGCCGGGCTTGTCCCGGCCATCCACGCCTTTCTTTGTGACTCTAAAAGTAAGTAAGACGTGGATGCCCGCGACAAGCGCGGGCATGACGGCTCACTGCTTGGGCGCGCTTACGCCACCGCCATCTTCTGCAGATCGACCAGCTTGCCGACACCCTTGCGCGCCAGCGCCAGCAGCGCCAGGAACTGTTCCTCACTGAACGGAGTCTTCTCGGCGGTCGCCTGAATTTCCACGATATTGCCGTTGCCACTCATGACGAAATTGGCGTCCGTCTGGGCCTCCGAGTCTTCCGCGTAATCGAGATCGAGCACCGCGGTGTTGTTGTAGACGCCGCAGGACACCGCCGCGATGTGATCGCGCATCGGCTCGCCGGCCTTGAACATGTCGCGCGCCTTCATCCAGGCAAAGCAATCGGCCAAAGCCACCCAGGCACCGGTGATGGACGCGGTGCGGGTGCCGCCGTCGGCCTGGATCACGTCGCAGTCGATGGTGATCTGCCGCTCGCCCAAAGCTTGCAAATCGACGACCGAGCGCAACGAGCGGCCGATCAGCCGTTGAATCTCGACCGTGCGGCCGCCCTGCTTGCCGGCGGAGGCCTCGCGGCGCGTGCGCTCGGAGGTGGCGCGCGGCAGCATGCCGTATTCGGCGGTGACCCAGCCGCGGCCCTGGCCCTTGAGCCACGGCGGCAGGCGCTCCTCGAGGCTGGCGGTGACCAGCACATGGGTATCGCCGAATTTCACGAAGCAGGAGCCCTCGGCGTATTTGACCACGCCGCGCTCGAGCGACACCGGGCGCAATTCGTCGACTTGTCGGCGGCTTGGCCGCATCGGCAGCTCCTGTTCGGCAAAAGGGGTTTCCGCGGAGCCTTGTAGGTGGCGCGAGCGGGCCCGGCAAGCCCGCCCGCAGGCCGGCTTATTTGGCCTTTTCGATCGTGGTGACGATGAACTGGCCGTTCACATTGTCGGCGTCGAACTTGATCTTGTCGCCGGCTTTGGCCTTGGCAAGCAGCGCAGGGTCCTTCACGCCGTAGACCATGGTCATGCCGTCGTCCATGTCGAACTTCTTCATGGGACCATGTTTGATGGTGATCTTCTTGGCCGAAGCATCGACCTTGGTGACGACGCCGTCGGTGAGCGCCTGGGCCCAGGCGCTCTGCGGCGCAACATTGATCATCATCGCGGTGGCAACGGCCAGCATCGCAAACGTCTTCTTCATGATCGGTCTCTCTCTGTCTTGAACGCGGTTACTTGACGGTGATGGTGCCGTGCATGCCGGCTTCGCGATGGCCCGGGATCAGGCAGGCATATTCGAACGTGCCGACCTTGGTGAATTTCCAGACCAGCTCGCCATTGGTGAACGGCGTCAGCCTTTTCGCGTTCGGGTCGGCGTGCTCCATCTTCGGATATTTCCGCATGACCTCGGCGTGCTTCTGATTGTCGGCGACGGTGGCAAGCATGAATTCGTGGTCCATGCTGCCGTCGTTCTCCAGCACGAAGCGGATCTGCTCGCCCTTGCGCACGGTGATGTCTGCCGGCTCGAACAGCATTTTCTTGCCGTCCTCTTTCATGATCACTTTTACCGTGCGCGCCGGCTGCTTGGCATTGCCGGGCTGGCCGGCCGAGAATTGACCTTCATGCGCGGTAGCGGCGGACGCTGCGCTCAGCAGCAGCGCGGCGGCGATGGTTGTTGCGATTGCTTTCATTGGCATTGCTCCTTTTTCAGTGATGGTTGTGGCCGGTTGCGCCCGGCTTGACGACGGTGACTTCAACGTTGTTGGGCTTAGGGATTGTGCCGCTGCGGCGCGGCGCTTCCGGCGCCGCGCCCTTGAACTCGTAGGCGACGGTGCCGGCGGGATGCTTGTACGGGCCGGGGTCCTTGTAATCGTCGCGCGCCAGCCCCTCGCGCACCTTCACGACCGAGAACATGCCGCCCATCTCCAGCGGGCCGTATTGGCCGAAGCCGGTCATCATCGGCAGCGTGTTGTCGGGCATCGGCATCTCCATCGAGCCCATCTCCGCCATGCCGGCCGAACCCATCGGCATGTAATCGGGCATCAGCTTGCGGATCGCCTTGGTGAGGTCCTTCTGCGGCGTGCCGATGAAGTTCTTCACGTCATGGCCCATCGCATTCATGGTGTGATGCGACTTGTGGCAATGGATCGCCCAGTCGCCCGGCTCGTCGGCGACGAACTCGATGGTGCGCATGCCGCCGACCGGAATGTCGGTGGTCACCTCCGGCCAGCGCGCGCTCTCGCGCACCCAGCCGCCATCCGTGCCGGTCACCTCGAAGGTCGCGCCGTGCAGATGGATCGGATGGTTGGTCATGGTGAGATTGCCGATGCGGATGCGCACGCGGTCGCCTTGCCGCACCACCAGCGAATCGATGCCGGGGAAGACACGCGTGTTCCATGTCCAGAGATTGAACTCGGTCATGGTCGTGACCTTCGGCAGCGCGGTGCCGGGGTCGATGTCGTAACTCGACATCAGGAAGACGAAGTCGCGGTCGACGCGGCGTTCGTTCGGATCGCGCGGATGCACGACGATGAAGCCCATCATGCCCATCGCCATCTGCACCATCTCATCGGCATGCGGGTGATACATGAAGGTGCCGCTCTTCTTCATGACGAATTCGTAGACGAAAGTTTGCCCCGGCTTGATCTGCGGCTGGGTCAGGCCGCCGACGCCGTCCATGCCGTTCGGCAGCAGCACGCCGTGCCAGTGCACGGTGGTGTGCTCCGGCAATTTGTTGGTGACGAAGATGCGGAGCTTGTCGCCTTCGACGCATTCGATGGTCGGGCCGGGCGATTGGCCGTTATAGCCCCACAGCCGCGCCGTCATGCCCGGCGCCATCTCACGCTGAACAGGCTCGGCGACGAGATGAAACTCCTTCCAATCGCCGTTCATGCGCCACGGCAGCGTCCAGCCGTTGAGCGTCACCACGGGCTGGTAAGCCGGACCGCTTGTCGGCACCAGCGGCGGCTGCATCGCCGGCGACGTCGATGTGACTGCTTCCGGGATCGCGGCGGCTTGCACGCGGCCGCTGATGGCGGCGGCGCCGGCGAAGAGCGCCGACGAGCCGATGAGGTTGCGTCGTGAGATCATGGACATTCTCCGATGCTCAATGGCCGGCGGCGTCGGTCGACGCGCGCGCCACGGTGTTCGATGCGGGTTCGGGGCTCGCACTGCCGCCGATGACGGCGGCCGACAGGTCGGTGCTGGCGAGCCAGAAGTCGCGTTGCGCGTCGACCGCGGCGACATTGGCGGCGATCTTCTGCCGTGCCTCGGTCAAGAGCGCGAAGACGTCGACCTGCATGGCGCCGTAGCGCAGCATCAACTCGTCCGAGATGATCTTGCGCAGCGGCAGCACATCGCGCTGGTAGCGCGCGGCGATGTCGTAGCTCAGACGATAGCCGCGATAGGCCTCGCGCGCCTGCGAGCGCGCGTCGATCGCCTTCTGTGCCAGCCGGTTCACGGCTTGCATGTAGGTCTGTTCGGCCTCGCGCAGGCGGCCCTCGCCGAAGTCGAAGATTGGCACTTCCAGCGTCAGCGTGAAGCCGCGGCTGTGCGCATGCTCGCCCGTGTCCTTGGTGTCGGTGATCTTGTCGGCATAGCCTGCTTCCAGCACGTTGACGAAGCGCGTCGCTTTGGTGAGCCCGTAGGACTTGGCGAGCGAGTCGAGTTCGCTGCGGGCGATCTGCAGGTCGACGCGGCGGTCCATGGCGTTCTGCTCCACCGCCGGCAGCGTGAATGCGCGTCTCGGCAACGGCGGCAACGCCGCGGGCAACGTGAAGGCGAGATCGTTGCCGGACGAGCCGAGCACGCGGATCAGTCTCTCGCGTTCGGCATTGGCGCGCTGCTGCGCGCGAACCATCTCGGTCGACAGATCGGCGTGCAGCACCTGCTGGCGCGACTGATCGAGCTTGTTCATCGCGCCGCTCTCGCCCATGCGCTTGGCGAGCTCGGCCGTGGTGGCGGAGGCGGCGCTGGCTTGCGTCAGTAGATTGACGAGCTGGCGTGCCGCGACAGCGCGGTAATAAGCGCGCCGCGCCTCGGCCGCGACATTGAGCGTCTCCAGCGCGGCGACAAGCTGCGCGCGGCGGAAGCGGTCATTGGCGATCTCGGTGCGCGCCGGCAGAGTGGCGAGGGCGAGGATGCTGCCGACGATCTGACGGTCGAGTTCGATCTCGGCCGCGCCCGCCAGGCGCGTCATCTGCACCGACGGATTTGGCGGCATCGATTGTTGGACACGAACGGCGTCGGCAATCCCGAGATCGTTATAGGCCGCTTGCAGACCGCGGTTATTCAACAGCGCGATCTGCACCGCCGCGTCGGCGGTCAACGGTCGCTTGATCAGGCGGTCGATCTTGGCGCGCGCGGCCGCGGCGTCCTCGTCGCTGCGGATGGCGGCGACGTCCTTGCGTAAATGCTGCGCGGCAATGTCGGCCGGCACGCTCATGCCGCCGTCGGGTGAAAAGCTGGCGCAGGCCGACAGCAGCAATGCGGTCGTCAGCAACGCGGCACCGGTCGTGGCGCGCCATAGGGGCGGCTGCCGCCTGGAAGCGGCCGGCCGCGATTGAAATCGGGCAGACATTGAAAGTCCTCATCGTCGATGGATGACGGGCGCGCGCTGCGGCCTGTTCAGGCCGCGGCGGCGCCGGCGATCAAAGCGACGGCAGGACTCGTGGGGGGCGGTCGATGCGGCTGGCGCTGCGGCCGAGCAGGCTCTCGGCCGGTGGCAGCGTGACGAGCGTGGTCTCGATCGGGCGCATATCGGCGACGCCGAAGACCGGCGGCGCGATCGCGGTGGCGCAGAATAAACCGCAGCATTTGGCGGGCGTGGCGTGATTGCTGCCGCCGGACGACGGTGTGCCGTGGTCCGTCGTCGCGTGGGTCATGGCCTCATGCGTCATGGAAGCATGGTCCATGCCGTCATGATGGCTATGACCCTCGCTCTTGGCCTGCGGGATTTCGCCCATGGTCAAGCAGTGCGCCGGCGTGCCATTATCGCTGAAGGCAAAGGCGGCGACCGGCGCGACCAGGCAAAGCGCATAGAGGACGACCACAAAGGCCGCCGCCCGTTTGCGCCACGCTTTGGTTAACCTGACCAGCATATCGGCCGATATTCGCCTTGTCCGCCCCGAGCGGGAGGCTCGTTAGCACCGCAAAATGGCATTGTTGTGCGCTGACTCGCAAGCCCGGCTTGAACAAGGCCGCCGCAATGGTCAATTCTTGGGCCAGTACGAGGAGTTAGCCGTTGGCGTCCCACGATATTCCGATCGGTGCGAACCAGGTCAGCCTCGCGGCGCTGAATGAGCGCTCGCGCGAGATTTTCCGCCAGATCGTCGAAAGCTACCTGACGACGGGTGAGCCGGTCGGCTCGCGGAACCTGTCGCGCATCCTGCCCATCTCGCTGTCGCCGGCCTCGGTCCGCAACGTGATGTCGGATTTGGAGCATCTCGGTCTCATTTTCGCCCCGCATACCTCCGCCGGCCGGCTGCCGACGGAGCTGGGCCTGCGTTTCTTCGTCGATGCGTTGATGCAGGTCGGCGACCTGTCCGATCAGGACCGCCGCTCGATCGAGGCGCAAGTGGCCGGCACCGGCGGCGGCAAATCGATCGAAGCGGTGCTCACGGAAGCGTCGCAGATGCTGTCGGGGCTGACGCGCTCGGCCGGCGTCGTGCTCACCGCCAAGCACAATGTGCGGCTCAAACACATCGAGTTCGTGCGGCTGGAGCCGGAGCGGGCGCTCGCCGTGCTCGTCGCCGAGGACGGTCAGGTCGAAAACCGCGTGCTCAACGTGCCGTCGGGCCTGCCGACCTCGTCGCTGGTGGAAGCCGGCAATTTTCTGAATGCGCGTCTGCGCGGCAAGACTTTGGCCGAGCTGCGGACCGAGACCGAAAAGGCGGTGGCCGAGGGCCAGGCCGAACTCGATCAACTGACGCAAAAGATCATCGCCACCGGGCTTGCCAGTTGGTCGGGCGGCGAGAGCGAAGATCGCCAGCTCATCGTGCGCGGCCACGCTAATCTCCTGGAAGACCTGCACGCGCTCGACGATCTGGAGCGCGTGCGGTCGCTGTTCGATGCCTTGGAAGCCAAGCGCGGCGTGATCGATCTGCTGGGCCGGGCCGAGCGCGCCGACGGCGTGCGCATCTTCATCGGTTCGGAAAACAAGTTGTTCTCGTTGTCGGGGTCCTCGACCATCGTCGCGCCGTACCATGACAGCACCGGCCGCATCGTCGGCGTCATCGGCGTCATCGGCCCCACGCGGCTCAATTACGCCCGCGTCATCCCGATGGTCGACTATACCGCGCGCGTCGTGAGCCGCCTGTTGGCGCCGTGAGCCCTCCAGGTCTGGGCGGAAGTCCCCACCGTCGAGGTCCAGGAGGCGCAAAACGCTAGGACCAGGCGGACCATAATTCTTGATTTTTTGGTCCCAAGACCTGATATGCGGGACATTCGATCAGTTTTGAGGATGGATTCAGCCCGATGACGGACCAAACCGCGCGTCAGCCCGAGAATGCGCCGGCGGAAGGCGGAGCCGCTGCCGCGCAGTCGCCGGCCGAAGTCGCTCTGCTGGCCGCGCTCGATACCGCGCAGCGCGAGGCCGCCGACTACAAGGACAAGCTCCTGCGCACCTTGGCGGAAATGGAAAATCTCCGCCGCCGCACCGAGCGCGAGGTCGCCGACGCGGGGGCCTATGGCATTCGGAAGTTTGCGGGTGATGTTCTTGCCGTCGCGGACAACATGCATCGCGCTCTGGCGACCATCGATCCGGCGTTGCGCGAGGCGGCCGATGCCAAGATCAAGTCGCTGATCGAGGGTGTCGAATTGACCGAGCGCGAGCTACTCAAAAGCCTCGAAAAGAACGGCGTGCGCAAGTTCTCGCCGCAGGGCGAGAAGTTCGATCCGAACGTGCACCAGGCGATGTTAGAGCTTCCTACCGCCGATGTGCCCCCCGGTCATGTCGCGCAAGTGATGCAGGCCGGCTACATGATCGGCGATCGTGTGCTGCGTCCGGCGCTGGTCGCAGTCGCCAAGGCCGCGCCAAAGCAGCCGCAGGCCAACGACAATCCGCAGGCCGACAAAGCCGCGAACTAACCGATCGCGGTCACACCGCGATGTCGGTCGACTGGATGCGTTTGACGCCGGCCGCCGCCATGTCCGCCCAGGCCTTGGCGAGCGAGCCGTTGGCGTCGATGCCGCGGCAGGCGTCTTCCACCACATAGACGGTGAAGCCGGCGCGACGCGCATCGAGCGCGCTCCAGGCCACGCAGAAGTCCGTCGCCAGCCCGGCGACGAACAACGTCGTGATGCCGCGTTCCTTGAAATAGCCGGCAAGCCCGGTCTGCGTCTTCTTGTCAGCCTCGAGAAACGCCGAATAGCTGTCGACGTCGTTGTGGAAGCCCTTGCGTATGATCAGTTCGGCCTTCGGAATGTTGAGCTCCTTGGCCAAAGCCGCGCCTTCGGTCCCCTGCACGCAGTGATCCGGCCACAGGATTTGCGTGCCGTAGGGCAGGGCTACGGTCTCGAACGGTTGTTTGCCGGTGTGACTGGACGCGAACGAGATGTGGTGCGGCGTGTGCCAATCCTGCGTCAGCACCACATTGGTGAAGCCCTGCGCAATCTTGTTGATCACCGGGATGATCTGATCGCCTTCCTTCACCGCGAGGCTGCCGCCGGGCAGAAAGCAGTTCTGCACGTCGACGACCATCAGGGCCGATGTGCCGTCGGGCTTGATCGGCTCCGCCGCCCAGGCTGGGGCGATACGTCCGAGAACCTGCGCTAGGCCGATGCCGGCTGCGCCGATGATGAAGTTCCGCCTGCTTGTTCCAGATCCGCTCGTCTCAAGCATGAGATGCTCCTGATGACAGAGCCCCCCGGCGAGGCGATGCATCTATAGGAGCGTAAAGTCACGGCTCGCGGCAATGACTTCTTTGGTCGCGCTTGCGCGCGGCGTTATTTGGTGTCGATGCCGTCGCGCACCGCGCGGAACCGCGTGAACAAATCGTTCCAGGCGTCGGTGCGGCCGACGCCGATGATGCGCATGAAGCCGCCGGAGCCGAAGCGCACCCATTGCACCAACGACAGCGCGTCGCCGCCAAGGCCCTTGCCGGTGGCGCGGACTTCATGGCCCGGCCATCCGCCGATGCGCATGGCTTCCGATGTCTGGACCTGCAGTTCGCGCAACGGCGCCGCCGACAGCATGTCGCGCGCGAAACGGCTGCGGTCGGAGGGTTCCGCCGGGCCGCCGCGGCCGACGCCGATGATCATGTAGGGCTGGGCGTTGATGTTGTCGGTCGGGCCGTCGGTCAGGATGACGCCGCCGTCCGGCAGGACCTGCATGACGCGGAAGCCGGCGAGCTCGCCGAGCTTGAACGGCAGCATCGCGAGCTGCTCTTCCACCGGCGGCGCGCGGAAGGTGACTGTCTGCAAGGCCTTGCGTACCACCGCGTCGGTGTAGGTGCCGATGGCCGCTTCCGGCACCTCGACCGTGATCAAAGTGGTGAGATTGCCGATGCGGGAGCCGAAGGACGCGGTGGCGAGCAGGAACCATTTGTGCAGGGTGACGCCGCTGACCTGCGCCTGCCCGCTCACCAGGAAGCCCATGCCGCTCTCGAAGCCGAAGGCCTCGCGCTTGAAATTCTGCAGGCCGGCCTGATTGCCGAAGGCGGCCGCCTCCAGGTCGGGATAAGCGCCGCCCGGCAGGTCGAGGATGGTGACGGCAACCCGGTTGTCCGGGTCTTCGAAGCCGGGGAAGCGCTTGCTGACGACCGCATGGCCCGGCGGCTCGAGGCCGATCCGCAGCCCGGGCGGAAAAACCGGCTCGGCGGTGGCGACGGTCGCGATCCCCACAAGCGCGGAGCCAACAAGCCCGGAGATGATGAGCGCGCGGAACGGGAACATGGTCGTCCTTGATTGTAGGCCGGATCAGCAGAGCCGGTCTTACCACCTGACGCCCCCACCGCGAAATCCGGCAGGTAAACAGTCTGTTAACGGTGGCATAGTATCGAAATGCTGCTGCCGCTCCCGGATGAGACTTGATCGCGCACAAAGTGCGCCACCGATGTGTTGCGCCTTATGAGCTCGACCGTCACCTCCTCAGCCAGACATATCGTCGCGCCGGCGTGGCTTCCCTTGGTCGCTGTTGCCATCGTCGCCCTCGCGTTGCGACAGATCCTGATGGCGAATGCCGATGTGAGCTGGGGGCTTACGCTTGCCGACAAATGGCTCGATGGCGGACGCCTCTATGTCGATGTCATTGAGGTCAATCCACCGGCGACTGTGTTTCTCTATGTCGTTCCGGCGGCGATCGCGCGGCTCCTTCGTATCGACGCCGCGGTAGCCGTCGACGGTCTCGTCTTTCTTGCGATCGCCGTGAGCCTGTTCTTGGGCGGTCGCGTGCTATGGCAAGCGAAGCTCATCGATCGGGCAAAGGCATGGCCATTGCTCACGATCGCCGTTGTGGCGCTCGCGATCTTGCCCGCACAGTCCTTCGGCGAACGGGAGCATATCGCGCTCATCGCCTTCCTGCCGTTGCTGGCGGTGAGCTGGGTGCGCGCCGCAGGCAAGACGCCATCCTGGCCGATGATTTTGATGGCGGGATTAGGCGGGGGCATCACGGCGATCATCAAGCCCTATTTCGCCCTCGCCATCTTCTGCTCGGGCGCCATGGCGGCATGGTCGGCGCGGTCTTGGCGCGTTTTATTCGCGCCCGAAAACATTATCGCGGCTGCGGCGTTGGCGCTTTACGCGGTTTTCGTGTGGCTTTTCTTTCCGGCCTTCATCGACATGCTGCCGATGCTCTCGACAGTCTATCTGCCGGTCAAGCTGCCCCTCGTCCTGTTGGTCTTGGATGGCGGCCTGGTGCTGCTGGCGCTGTTGCTTCACCTGCTATGGCGCAGCGCGGGCCACGATATCCTCAGAACGCCGACCTCGCTGTTGCTCGCCGCCGCGGCCGGGTTCTGCATGGCCTATGTCGTGCAGCGGAAAGGATGGCCCTATCATTCCTATCCCATGCTGACGATTGTCTGGTTCGCGCTCGGCCAGGTGTTGTTGACGCCGCGACCGCATGCCCGGATGCGCATCGCGATCATGCTGGTCCTGACCGGGGTCATGTTTTTCTGGTTCAATGCGGGCGTGAACCGTTCCGCGCTTGCCGCGGCGATCCGGGCCGTTGCGCCGCAGGCCAAGGTTTTGGCGCTGTCCGATGACCTGTCGGTCGGGCATCCGGCCACGCGCCAGGCCGGCGGCGTCTGGGTTGGCCGGGTCCCCTCGCTCTGGATCAGCGACAACGTCGCCAACCGGCTTGGTCACGAGAAGCTCGATCCGGTAACGGTGGCCGCCCTGAACGCCTATGCCGCGCGCGACCGCGCTATGCTCGCCGAGGACATCGTCTACAACCGACCCGACGTCATCCTGGCCCAGATTGGGACGGCCGGCATGGATTGGCTGGCCTGGGCGCGGTCCGACCCGGTCCTCGCCGTCGCAATCGGGTCCTATCGGCCCGATCGGACCGTCGGCGATGTGCTCATCCTGCGCCGCGATTCGTCTTCGCACCTTGCGGCCCCCTAGGCCCCTCCTATATGACCCGTGAGCCGCAAAACTGCGGTGAATCGCGTATCCAGGGGGCTGGATCGGGGGTCAGCGGATGAGCCGCCGGCATTCCCATTCGGGCGCTACTTTGGCCCGGCCGGCCTGCCGCAAAAGAGAGGAAGAACCATGGGCAAGGTCATCGGCATCGACCTCGGCACAACCAATTCGTGCGTCGCCGTCATGGAAGGCAAGACGCCGAAGGTGATTGAAAACGCCGAGGGCATGCGTACCACGCCGTCGATCGTCGCCTTCACCGATGACGGTGAGCGCCTTGTCGGCCAGCCGGCCAAACGCCAGGCAGTTACCAATCCGGAAAAGACCATCTTCGCGGTCAAGCGCCTCATCGGTCGGCGCTACGACGACCCGATGGTGGAGAAGGACAAGAAGCTCGTCCCCTACAAGATCAGCAAAGCCGGCAACGGCGATGCCTGGGTCGAGGCGGACGGCAAACCCTATTCGCCCTCGCAGATCTCCGCCTTCACGCTGCAGAAGATGAAGGAGACCGCGGAGGCCTATCTCGGCGCCAAGGTCGACCAGGCGGTCATCACCGTCCCGGCCTATTTCAACGACGCCCAGCGCCAGGCCACCAAGGACGCCGGCAAGATCGCCGGCCTCGAAGTGCTGCGCATCATCAACGAGCCGACCGCGGCCGCGCTCGCTTACGGCCTCGACAAGCAGAAGACCGGCCTGATCGCGGTCTACGACCTCGGCGGCGGCACCTTCGACGTGTCGGTTCTCGAGATCGGTGACGGCGTGTTCGAAGTGAAGTCCACGAACGGCGATACGTTCCTGGGCGGCGAAGACTTCGACATGCGGCTGGTGAGCTATCTGGCCGATGAGTTCCAGAAGGAGCAGGGCATCGACCTGCGCAAGGACAAGCTCGCGCTGCAGCGGCTGAAGGAAGCCGCCGAGAAGGCGAAGATCGAGCTGTCGTCGACGACGCAGACCGAGATCAACCTGCCGTTCATCACGGCGGATGCCTCGGGTCCGAAGCATCTGACGATGAAGCTCACCCGCGCCAAGTTCGAGGCGCTGGTCGACGATCTCATCCAGAAGACGATCGAGCCGTGCCGCAAGGCGCTCAAGGATGCCGGCGTGTCCGCCGGCGAGATCGGCGAAGTGGTCCTGGTCGGCGGCATGACGCGCATGCCGAAGGTCCAGGAGGTAGTGAAGCAGTTCTTCGGCAAGGAGCCGCATAAGGGCGTCAACCCGGATGAGGTCGTCGCCATCGGCGCCGCCATCCAGGCCGGCGTGCTCGCCGGCGACGTCAAGGACGTGCTGCTGCTCGACGTGACCCCGCTGTCGCTGGGTATCGAGACGTTGGGTGGCGTGTTCACCCGCATCATCGACCGCAACACCACGATCCCGACCAAGAAGAGCCAGGTGTTCTCGACCGCCGAGGACAGCCAGAACGCGGTGACGATCCGCGTCTTCCAGGGCGAGCGTGAGATGGCGGCGGACAACAAGATGCTCGGTCAGTTCGACCTGATGGGCATTCCGCCGGCGCCGCGCGGCGTGCCGCAGATCGAGGTCACCTTCGACATCGACGCCAACGGCATCGTCCAGGTCTCGGCCAAGGACAAGGGCACCGGCAAGGAGCAGCAGATCCGCATCCAGGCCTCCGGTGGTCTCTCCGACGCCGACATCGAGAAGATGGTCAAGGACGCCGAGGCGCACGCCGAGGAAGACAAGAAGCGTCGCGCCGCGGTCGAAGCCAAGAACCATGCCGAGAGCCTCGTCCATTCGACGGAAAAGTCGCTCA
>JANLJK010000444.1 GCA_029255525.1 Pseudolabrys sp. | reverse complement strand
CCGATGCCGTTGACCAGCGCGCCCCCCTTCACCGACGCGAACTCATCGTCGCCCATCGGGATTGAGCCGCTCAGCCGCACACGGGCTTGATACGTGCCGGCCAGATCGAGATCGGTGGCGGCCTTGCTGATGGCGTCGCTGGAGGCACGGCCCGCCTCCAAGGCCGAATAATCGAGGACCGGATGCACCATGATGAAGCGCCGGGTGTCGCTCACGGTCAGCGCCTTGCCGGTCAGCAATTCCTGCCAGGAGAACACGGCCGGACGGACGGCCAGAGCGTCCTCAATGGTCTTGGAGGCCAAATTCATCGGCCGGGCGAGATCGTCCAGCGTCGAGGCGCCCTGCTGCACCCCGGCCAGGCCGAACGACAAGATGCGGGTCAGACCGCGCAGGCTGGGGTCGCGCACCAAGGTGCCGATCATCGGCGCCGCCCGCGGCAGACCCTGGGTCAGCTTGCCGACCTCCTCCAGAGGCTGAAACAGCAGGCCGATATGCGCGAAGAACTCGCTACCACTGAGATTTTCGACTGACTGGAATAGCTTAGGCTGGCTGGTGAGCTTCTGCGCGAGCGCATTGGCGGCCACGCCGGCGAGCTCCGGCGTGGGGGCGTCGACGACCACCAGGGTCGACTGGAAATGGCCCGGAAACTGCTTCTCAAGGTCTGCTTCGCGTTGCCGCCAGTCCAGATGCGGTGAAATCAGCTTGTTGATGTCGGTATCGATGGCAAAATGCTTGGCGCTATAGGCCGCCGAGGCCACCGTCAGCACCACGCCTAAGCCAATGACGGCCCAAGGAAATCGAGTGCAGAACCCGATGATTCTGCGGACCGTGGAGACCAGCATGTCGTGCAGTGCCTTCCGTTAAAAAGCCGACCCGGCAAAGTTCCATCCGGAAACAGCATCAAAAATGGGCAATCGCGGAACCTTTGAGGCGAGGACTGATTATCCCTGTTCAGAAGCCTTTGTAAGGCGAATGTGTTTTTTCGTGGGGGTCGATCAGCCAGAGCGTTGTGAACGGTGCGCCTGTTCCCTTCGCGCTTACTGTGAAGGGTGATCCCACCATGTCAGCCCCGACCCAAGCTTTCGACGCATCACAGCCCCGTCCACTCCTCGACTCCCTTCGCTCTCCTGCCGATCTCCGCCGCATCGATACCCGGGACCTTCCGCAGGTTGCCGCCGAGCTGCGCGCCGAAACCATCAGCGCCGTTGCGGTCACCGGCGGCCATCTGGGCGCGAGCCTCGGCGTCATCGAGCTGACCGTGGCGCTGCATTACGTCTTCGACACGCCGACCGACAAGCTGATCTGGGACGTCGGTCATCAGGCCTATCCGCACAAAATCCTGACCGGACGACGCGATCGCATGCGCACCTTGCGGCAAGGCGGCGGGCTGTCCGGCTTCACCAAGCGTTCGGAAAGCGAATACGACTGCTTCGGCGCGGCACATTCGTCGACGTCGATCTCGGCCGGACTCGGCATGGCGGTCGCGCGCGACATGGCAGGCGACAAGCACAACGTCATCTGCGTCATCGGCGATGGCGCGATATCGGCGGGCATGGCCTACGAGGCGATGAACAATGCCGGCGCCATGGGCCGCCGGCTCATCGTCATTCTCAACGACAATGAAATGTCGATCGCGCCGCCGGTCGGCGCCATGTCGAATTATCTCACGCGCCTGCTGTCGAGCCCGACCTATCTGTCGTTGCGCGATATCGGCAAGCACGTCGCCGCACATCTGCCGAACTTCCTCAAGGAGCGCGCGCTCAAGGCGGAAGAGTTCGCGCGCGGCATCGTAACCGGCGGCACGTTGTTCGAAGAGCTCGGCTTCTATTACGTCGGCGTCGTCGACGGCCACAATCTCGAGCAACTCATTCCGATCCTCGAGAACGTGCGCGACGCCGATGCCGGCCCGATCCTGGTGCATGTGCGCACGCAGAAGGGCAAAGGCTACGCGCCGGCGGAAGCTTCCGACGACAAGTACCACGGCGTGGTGAAGTTCGACGTCGCTACCGGCAAGCAAAACAAGACGACGTCGGCGGCACCGTCTGTCACTCAAGTGTTCGGCGATTCCCTCGTGAAGGAAGCGCAGGCCTACAAGCACATCGTCGCCATCACCGCCGCGATGCCTGGCGGCACCGGTGGCGATATCTTCGCCAAAGCCTTTCCCGATCGCGCTTTCGATGTCGGCATCGCCGAGCAGCATGCGGTGACTTTCGCAGCCGGCCTTGCCACACAGGGCTTCAAGCCTTTCGCGGCCATTTATTCGACCTTCCTGCAGCGCGCTTACGATCAGGTCGTGCACGACGTGGCGATCCAAAAGCTGCCGGTGCGCTTCGCCATCGACCGCGCCGGCCTGGTCGGCGCCGACGGGCCGACACATGCGGGCTCCTTCGACATCGCCTATCTCGGCTGCCTGCCGCATTTCGTGCTCATGGCGGCGGCCGACGAGGTCGAGCTCGCGCATATGGTGGCGACGGCCACCGCTATCGACGACCGGCCCTCGGCCTTCCGCTATCCGCGCGGCGACGGCCTCGGCCTGCCGCTCCCGGAGCGTGGCACCCCGCTGGAGATAGGCCGGGGCCGTATTGTCCGCGAAGGGAGCACTGTGGCACTATTGTCGCTGGGCGGCAGACTCGCCGACTGTCTCAAGGCAGCCGATATGCTCGCAGCGCAGGGACTTTCGACGACCGTCGCCGACGCGCGCTTTGCCAAGCCGCTGGATCAAGACCTCATTTTGCGGCTCGCCAAGAACCACGAATTGCTGATCACGGTCGAAGAAGGCGCCATTGGCGGCTTCGGCTCATACGTCCTGCAACTCTTGTCCGACAAGGGCGCGCTCGACCAGCGCGGCTTCCGGGTCCGCAGCATGATCCTGCCGGACCTGTTCATTGACCATGATTCGCCGCCGGCCATGTATGCGAAGGCCGGGCTCGATGCGAACGGCATCGTCAACAAGGTATTCGAGGCCTTCACCACAAAAGTGAATGGCGCTTTCCTCTCCGAAGGCTCTGAGCGAAATAATACGGGCCGGCCGTCGGGAGCATTGCAGGCGGCGGGGAGCCTTAACGGGGGCAAAGCATGAAGGTTATTCTGGCGCAGCCGCGCGGATTTTGCGCGGGCGTGGTTCGTGCGATCGAGATCGTGGAACGGGCGCTCGAGAAATACGGCCCACCGGTCTATGTGCGGCACGAGATCGTGCACAACAAATGGGTGGTCGATACGCTGAAGGCGCGCGGCGCCCGTTTCGTCGAGGAATTGTCGGAAGTGCCGCAGGACGGCATCACCGTGTTCAGCGCGCATGGCGTATCCAAGACGGTCGAGGAGGACGCCAAGGCGCGGGGTCTGCACGTCCTTAACGCCACCTGCCCGCTGGTCTCCAAGGTCCATACGCAGGGCCGGCACTACCTGCGCAAGGGCCGCACGGTCGTCCTGATCGGCCACGCCGGCCACCCGGAGGTCGAGGGCACCCTCGGCCAGATCCCCGGCGAGGTGCTCCTGGTGCAGACCGAGGCCGATGTCGCCAACCTGGCTTTGGCCGCCGACACGCCGATCGCCTACGTCACCCAGACCACTTTGAGCGTCGACGACACCCGGGGCATCATCGCCGCCCTTTACCGGCGATTCACCGACGTGGTCGGGCCCGGGACCGAGGACATCTGCTACGCGACACAAAATCGCCAAAGCGCTCTGCGCGAACTGAGCAAACAGGTCGACGTCATCTTCGTCGTCGGCGCCACAAATAGCTCTAATTCCAATCGCTTGCGGGAAATCGGCCTGGAGGCCGGCATTCCGACATACCTCATCGCCAATGGCGGTGAAATCCGGCCGGAGTGGGTGCAAAACGCGCAAACTGTTGGTATTACAGCGGGCGCCTCGGCCCCGGAGGTGATGGTGATGGACGCCATCGACGCTCTGGGCCGGATCGCTCCCCCGGTGGAAGTCACCACTCTGCCGGGCCGGGAAGAGAACATGGAGTTCCGCGTTCCGGTCGAGCTCCTGAAGGTCAACAGCGCCACAAAGATTGGCAAGGACGGCAGTCTTGGGAATTCCTCTTTTGCAAAAGCTGATTGTGGGTAGCTACGTGGTCCGGCAGCAGCTTGTCGGACGCAAACGCTATCCGCTGGTGTTGATGCTCGAGCCGCTGTTCCGCTGCAATCTTGCGTGCGCGGGCTGCGGCAAGATCGACTATCCGGACGAGATCCTCAATCAGCGCATCTCGGTCGCGGACGCCCTTCAGGCGGTCGACGAATGCGGCGCGCCGGTCGTCTCGATCGCCGGCGGCGAGCCGCTCTTGCACAAGGAGCTGCCGCAGATCGTCAAGGGCATCATCGCCCGCAAGAAATTCGTCTATCTGTGCACCAACGCGCTTCTCATGGAGAAGCGCATGAAGGACTACGAGCCGTCGCCCTACTTCGTCTGGTCGGTGCATCTCGACGGCGACAAGCAGGATCACGACAAGTCGGTGTGCCAGGAAGGCACCTATGACCGCGCGGTGGCCGCGATCAAGGCCGCCAAGGCCAAAGGCTTCCGCTGCAACATCAACTGCACGCTCTTCAACAACGCCGATCCCGAGCGCATGGCCAAGTTCTTCGACACCGTCATGGAGATGGGCGTCGACGGCATCACCGTGTCGCCCGGCTACGCCTATGAGCGCGCGCCGGACCAGCAGCACTTCCTCAACCGCGAGAAGACCAAGACGCTGTTCCGCAACATCTTCAAGCGCGGCAACAACGCCAAGAACTGGTCGTTCAGCCAGTCCGGCCTGTTCCTCGACTTCCTCGCCGGCAATCAGACCTATCACTGCACGCCCTGGGGCAACCCGACCCGCACTGTCTTTGGCTGGCAGAAGCCCTGCTACCTGCTCGGCGAAGGCTACGCCAAGACCTTCAAGGAGCTGATGGAGTCGACCGACTGGGACAATTACGGCGTCGGCAATTACGAGAAGTGCGCCGACTGCATGGTCCATTCGGGCTTCGAGGCGACCGCCGTGCGCGACGCCGTCGCGCATCCGCTCAAGGCCGCCGCCGTCGCGCTGCGCGGCGTGAAGACCGAGGGCCCGATGGCGCCCGACGTGCGGCTCGACCAGGCCCGCCCGGCGCAATACGTGTTCTCGCGTCACGTCCAGGAAAAGCTGACCGAGATCCGCGCCGCCAAGACGGCCGACAAGGCCGGCTCGGACATGGCTGAAGCGAGCTGATCGCCGCATATCCGACCGTCCGCGGCCAAAATTCTGGCCGCGGAACCCGCGCACCACCCTCCCCGTTATCTCCAGGCCAATGACTTGGAATGAGCCGCTTTGCGGCTCGGGAGGTGGTGATGCGCCGCCATACAATTCTTCGCAGCACAGTTCTCCTCAGCGGCTGCCTCGCGGCCGTGAGCCTTGCGACCGCCCTGCCCGCACAGGCCCAGTTCCCCCTCGATCCCCGCGCTTTGCTCGGCCGCATGACCGCGCCCTTACGGCAGATGCTGCCGCATCCGCCGCGCCCGCGGACCGTCAGTCGCGAGCCCTCGCGTCGCGACGAAGCCGCTGAGCCGGAACTCGGCAGGCTCGGCCTAGTCGGCCCGCTGACCTGGCCGACCGCTTATGAGGATGTGATCGGCTACACGTTCTGGCCGAAGGATTACGAGGACGCCTATCGCCAGCACGGCTTTAGCGACATCACGCTCGCCATCGTCATGCCGACCGACAATGCGCCGCCGCCCGAAGCGCGGCGGCGCGCAGAGACCACCGGCAGTGCGGCGAATGACGCCGCCAGCGCCAATGCCTGCACCAACACGCCCGTGCAGAACGACTGGCCGAAGGCGCAGATCGCGCAGACGGTCCAACTCGACGGCAGCCAGCGCAACGCGCTCGACCGCCTGCAGACAACGATCAACAGCGCAGCAAAGTCGGTGCGTGCCAGCGCCTGTCGCGACGTGGGCGCGCTGTCGCCGCCCGATCGGCTGGAAGCCAATGTGCAGCGGCTCTGGGCTGTGCAGAACGCCACCGTCGTCATTCGCGGCGCGCTGAAGAATTTCTACGACACGCTGAGCGACGAACAGAAAGCGAAATTCCGCGCCGCGCCCGAACCGCAACCAGCCGACACCAAGAATTCGTCGCAGCCGATGGGCCGCCTGCAACAGGCTTGCGCGCAAGGCGCCGACGACGATCGTCTCGTCAAGCAGATACAGCGGAATGTGCGGCCGACGCCGCAGCAGAAGGCCTCCGTCGAGATGCTGGCGAAGACCTCGGGCGGCATGGCGCAATATCTGATGGCGTCCTGCATGCAGCCGACGCCGGACGATCCGCTGGCCCGGCTCGACTCCGCCAATGGCCGCCTGACCGCGATCAACTACGCGGCAACGACCATGGAGATCGCGCTCAACCAGCTCTATGGCGCCTTGAACGACGAGCAGCGCAAGCGCTTCGAGGCGCTGGGGCGCTGAGCCACGCCGCAAGCACGGTGCAACTCCCTCTCCCCGTTGGGGAGAGGGGGGATACGATATCTCGATAAGTGACAACCCCTCACCCGGATCGCGTTCCGCGATCCGACCTCTCCCTATGGGAGAGGTGAAGAACGCGTCGCGAGGACGAACGGAGAATTGAAATCACATCCCGTAGCGGACCGGCTGGTTGCTGGTGCCACTCATGATGTTGCGATAGCGCGCCAGCGCCCAGAGCGGGAAGTATTTCCGGTAGCCGTGGTAGCGCAGATAGAAGACGCGCGGGAAACCGGTGCCGGTGTAGCGCTCTTCGCTCCACAGGCCGTCTGTGTCCTGCGTACGCAGGAGATAAGCCACGCCCTTGGCCACCGCCGGATGGCTGGCCTCGCCGCAGGCCATCAGCGCGAGCAGCGCCCATGCCGTCTGCGACGCGGTGCTCGGCGAAGCCTCATGGCCGCGATAATCGAGCTTGTAGCTGTCGCCGTCCTCGCCCCACCCGCCGTCCGCGTTTTGGATCTTGATAAGCCACGCCGCCGCCTTGCGCACTTCCGGCGCGCTCGGCGGAACGCCGGCCGCGTTGAGCGCGCACAGCACCGACCAGGTGCCGTAGATGTAGTTCAGGCCCCAGCGGCCATACCAGCTTCCCTCCGGCATCTGCTTGCTGAGCAGATAATCGACGCCGCGCTTGACCGCCGGGCTGTCGCGCGTCTCACCGAGCTGTCCCAAGAGCGAAACGCAGCGCGCGCCCACGTCCTCGGTCGGCGGATCGAGCAGCGCGCCGTGATCGGCGAAGGGAATGTTGTTGAGATACTCGAAGGTGTTGTCGACGTCGAAGGCCGCCCAGCCGCCATTGCCGCTCTGCATGCCCTTGACCCATTCGACGCCGCGATCGATCGCCGGGTCGAACTTATCGCCGGCGCCTTCGCGCCGCGCGCGGTCCATCGCCATCAGGATGACGGCGGTGTCGTCGAGATCGGGATAATGCGGATTGGCGTATTGGAAAGCCCAACCGCCGGGGCGCAGACCGGGGCGGCGCACGATCCAGTCGCCTTCGACATCAAGCACCTGCAGCGGCACCAGCCAGTCCAGCCCCTTGCGCGCCTGCGCCACCGCCTCCGGGCTGCCTTCCTCGAGCAAAGCCTGCGCCGCCAATGCCGTGTCCCACACCGGCGACAGACAGGGCTGGCAATAGGCCTCGTTCTCCTTGATCACCAGCAGACGCTCGACGGAGTCGCGGGCGATCGCGGCCTTCTTTTCGTTCTCCGGCCCGCCGAGCAGATCGAACATCATCACGGCATTGGCCATGGCCGGGTAGATGGCGCCAAGGCCGTCCTGGCCATTGAGCCGTTCGCTGACGAAGGCCGCGGCCGCGTCAACGGCGCGCTGGCGCAGACCGCGCGGCGACATCGCCGCCAAAGGCCGGATGATGGCATCGACCGCGCGGAAGAAAGCGAACCAGCCCCACTTCTGATGCGGCGCCTTGGCGGCGAGACCGATCGTCTCCGGCCGTTCGTGAAACAGCTCGGTGATGGTGACGCCGCGCGGATTCTTGGCGCGTGGTTGCAACGTCTGCAACACCAGGAGCGGCACCATCACGGTGCGCGCCCAGTACGATACCTTGCAGAAGTGGAAGGGAAACCACTGCGGCAGCAGCACGATCTCCACCGGCATGCACGGCACGCTTTCCCAGCGCAACACGCCGAACAGCGACAGCAGGATGCGCGTGAACACGTTG
Organism: Pseudolabrys sp.; assembly: GCA_029255525.1. GTDB lineage: Bacteria > Pseudomonadota > Alphaproteobacteria > Rhizobiales > Xanthobacteraceae > Pseudolabrys. The sequence goes on along the minus strand of JANLJK010000444.1, from coordinate 4,616 downwards.
CAGTGGATCGCGCCGCCGCGTGACAGGATGGCCTCGCGTGCCCGGCGCATATGCGGCGCGTCGATGTCGTCGCCGATCATCTTGAGCGCGAAATAGGCCTTTACGCTGGCGCTCATGTCGAAGACGCCACCGTGAAACAGCGGCCAGCCGCCGTGATCGGCCTGGATGCGGCGCAGATAGACGCCGATCTTCCGCTCCAACTCCGGCACGTCCGGCTCGCCGCGATAGGCGCGCAGCAGAATGTATTCGGCCGGAATGGTGGCGTCGGCCTCAAGCTCATAGAGCCAATGACCGTCCGGCTGCTGATGGCCGAGAATGGACGCGCGTGCTGCGTCGATCCCTTTGTTCAACGGGCTGTCGGCCTGCGTCGCGCTGGCGCGCGGGGAAAGATCAAGATCGGACATCATGCAGCAACTTTGTTGGCGGTTTGGTGCGACACGGCCAGATCGGCGGCGCGGTTGCCCGAGCGTATCGCGCCTTCGATCGTCGCCGGCAAGCTTGTGGCGGTCCAATCGCCGGCAAGCACGAGATTGTGCCAGCCGGTTTCAGCGCCCGGCCGCTTGGCGTTTTCTTCCGGTGAGGCGGCAAAGGTCGCGCGGCGCTCGCGCACCAATTGCCACGGCGGCAGCGTATCGGGCGACAGACCCATCACCGCCGCGACATCGCGCCAAATCATCTGCGCCACCTCTTCACGCGGCAATTCCAGGAGACGCCCGGCATCGCTGACCGTCACCGCCACGCGCCCCGGCAGCGCGAATATCCATTCCGCCGTGCCGTTGACGACGCCGATCATGCGCGGGAAGCCCGCCGGCGGATCGACGCGATAATGTGCGTTGACGATGCTGCAGAACGCCGACGGCGTCTCCAGACCAGGCACCAGCATCGCGGCGACATAGGCCGGCACAGCGAGGATGACCGTGTCGTTCGGGCCGAGCGGCAGGCGCTCGTCGCCAAAGTCGAGATGCGAGACCCGGTCATTGGCGAATATCAAAGAGTGCAGACTGCGATGTAGTTTCACCGGCACGTTGCGCTCGCCAAGCCAGCGCATGGCCGGCGCCACCAACGCATTGCCGATGCCGTCCGGCGCGATCAGCGGCCGGCAGGCCTTGCCGCCGATCGCCAGCGTTTCGCGCAGAAGCGTGGCGGCAAGCTTGCTCGAGCCGTTGCCCGGTTTCAGATTCAAGGCCGCAAGGAAGAGCGGCTCGATAAGTCGCTTATAAAGAGGCCCTTCGCAGGCCATCAGTTCTTTCAACGGGCGGTCTTGCGACGTCCACATCACGCGCATCAGCGACAGATAATCGCGCGCGCGGGTCTGCGGCACGCGGCGCTTCTTGGCGAAGATCCACCACGGCAGCGGCCCGTTGTTGAGCCGCACCGTCCAGAGCGCGCCGCCATGAAGATCGACGAAATCGAAGTCGGCATTGGACGGGCCTTCCAGCAGGCCTGCCGCGCCGATCGTGTGCAGATAGCCCAAAGCCGCGTGATTGCCCGACAGCAGAAGATGCGTGCCGTTGTCGATCTCCATCTGCGTGACGTGATCGAAATAAGTGCGGCAGCGGCCGCCCGGATGCGCGGTCGCCTCATGCACCACAACGGCACGTCCGGCCTGCGTCAGCCGCACCGCGGCGGCAAGCCCGGCCAAACCTGCGCCGATGATGTGGATGGTGCCGTCGTCAGATGAACGCATTTAGCAAGACAACCTTCAGCAGATAAAACCGGCTGACATGGACACGATGGCGCGGCGAAGTCCAGCCGCGCGCCACCATGTCGTCCAGCACGCGCCGGTAGGCCTCGCCCATGATGCGCGGCGCGCGCACGGCGCGGCGCGGGCATTGCTTCATCACGGCATCGGCCTCGGCGAAATGCCGGCGGGCCTCCTTGACCAGCATCTCGCAGGCCCGGCCGACGGCCGGATTGGCCGCGACGGCCACAGGATCATTACCGGCGATGCCCGCCTGATCGAGCGCTTCGCGCGGCAGATAGAGCCGGCCCATGCCGGCATCTTCATCGACATCGCGGAGGATGTTGGTCAATTGCAGCGCGCGACCGAGATGATAAGCGAGCTTGATGCCGGCCGCGTCATCGACGCCGAACACTTTCACCGACAGCCGGCCGACAGCAGAAGCGACGCGGTCGCAATAGAGATCGAGCGTCTCGTAGGACGGCGCGCGGATATCGGCGATGGCGTCCATCTCCATGCCGTCGATGACGGCGAGGAAGTCTTCCTTGCGCAGCCCGAACTGGGCGATGGCACGGGCAAGACCTTTGGTGCCCGCGACCGGCTGTCCGGCGTAGAGGGCGTCGATGTCGCGCCGCCATTGCGCCAGTTGCTCCTGCCGCCGCGGCCGCGGCGCATCGCCGTCGGCAATGTCGTCGACCGCGCGGCAGAACGAATAGATCTCGAACATCGCCTCGCGCTGCGGCTTCGGCAGAATGCGCATGGCGAGATAGAACGAGCTGCCGCTGGCGCGCGTGGCAATAGTCGCGTTGTCTTGCGCGGGACTGGTCATGGACGTCACCGGCTGACGGGCGACAGCGATGAGGCACCGCGCGAGAACAGGCGCCGCGCCATGATGCAGATCGCGGCCCGCGCGGCCGTCGCCATCATCGCGAGTTTCGACAGATGCACGCGTTCGCTTAAAGGGTCGCGCTCTTGCAGGATCCCCACGAGACGTTCCGCCAGCGCCTGGATGACGGCGATCTCCATGGCGAGCCGCGCATCGCTCACCATTAGCGCCAACGGCCGGCTTTCACGCAACAGCACGGTGGTGCGCACCGCCAGATCGCGCACGCAGGCGCGCAAGGCCGGGCTCGCCTGCTTGTCGCCGAGCGCCGTCACGTCGATGCCATGCGCGGCGAACGCGTCGAGCGGAATATAGACGCGGTTAAGGTCGCAATAGTCCTTGCCGCAATCCTGCAGGTGATTGATGACCTGCAGCGCCGCGCACAAGGCATCGGACGGCACCCAGGTCGCCTGCGATTCGCCATGCACGTCGAGCACGAAGCGGCCGACCGGCATGGCCGAGTAGCGGCAGTACTCGATCAGTTCGTCCCAATCCGCATAACGCTGCTGCGTCGCGTCCTGGCGGAAGGCGCGCAACAGATGCTGCGCATGCACCGGGCTGAGCGACCGCTCGCGCAGGATGGTGCGCAAATGCACGCCCTGCGGCTCGTCGTCATTGCTGCCGAGCAGCGAACCTTCCAGATGGTCAAGCCGGCGAATCTTCTCGTCCGGCGACAAGGCGGCGTGATCGGCGATGTCGTCCGCCACGCGCACGAATTCATAGAAGGCGAGCACCGGCGCCCGGTGAATCGGCCGGATGAGCAGCGAGGCGACGGGAAAATTCTCGTCGCCCGCACCCTTGCCGGACCGCAGTTCAGCGCTCGCACTCATCGCAGGCTTGGCGCGTCGACATGTACGCGCCCCTTCCATTGTCCGCCCCGCCGCCGCGCATGCTGATAGGCGGAATCCAGTGTGTAGACAGCGAAGAGGAAGGCTATTGCAGGTAGCGCTGCGCCCCACAAGGGCGAGACCCGGTAAAACCGCAGCGTCGGCTGCATCGACACGGCCATCGCCACCCAGGCGGCAAACCCTAAGAGCTGCGCCGCGCCGCCGGCGAACAGCGCGATGAGCGGCGCCGCCATGAAGGTTGCCGCGAGGCCGGCCATGGTGCCGAGAAGCAAGAGCGGCGAATAGTTGAGTTGCGCATAGGCCGAGCGGGAGATCATGCGCCGCACCTCGGCGAAGGTGTCATAGGGACGGATGCTGAGCACGCGGTCGGTGAGGCCGAGCCAGATGGGGCCGACCGCTTTCATCTGCCGCGCCAAGGTGCAGTCGTCGATCAGCGCGTTGCGGATGCTGTCGATGCCGCCGGCATCGCGCAGCGCACCGGTCTTCAGGAGGACGCAGCCGCCCGCCGCGGCGGCGGTCGTAGAGTTCTCGTCCTTTACCCAGGGGAAGGGATAGAGCACCTGGAAGAAGTAGATGAAGGCCGGCACATGCACGCGCTCGGCCAGGTTGGCGCAGCGCAGTCTGGCCATCAGCGAGGTGAGCACGTAGCCGCCGGCGGTGGCGCGCGCGACCAGGGACGTGACCGAATCGGGCGTGTGCACGATGTCGGCGTCGGTCAGCAGCAGGTAATCGGGACGGAATTTTTGTTCGGCGGCGGCGATGCCCTGCTTCAGCGCCCACAGCTTGCCGGTCCAGCCGGTCGGCAGGCCCTCGCTGGCGACGATCGTCACCGGCCGGGCACCGGGATAGGCGACTGCATTCACCGCGTCGCTGGTTCCATCATCACTATCATCATCAACGACGATGACATCCAGCCGACCCGCGTAATCCTGGGCCAGGAGCGAGCCCACACTGCGCTCGATGACGTCGGCCTCGTTCCGCGCGGGAACCACCACGGCCACAGCAGGCCATTGGACGGGTGGTGGCACGACGACATTGTCGCGCACCGGATTCAGCCAGAAGCGACCGCGGGCGCACAACAAATAGACCCAGATCGCGGCAGAAAGCCCTGCCAAAACAAGCACTAACATCGATGGGGACGCCCGAATGAAACGTAAGTTATTGTAGCAATGTTTGGGCGTTGAAGTCGTTCAATTTGTGAAAA
>JANLJK010000443.1:3824-12832 GCA_029255525.1 Pseudolabrys sp. | reverse complement strand
AAGGTTCTCGATGCCTACAAGACCATCGAGGACCCACGGCTGCGCGAGATCGTGGCCTCGCTGGTCAAGCACCTGCACGCCTTTGCGCGCGAGGTGCATCTGACCGAGGAGGAGTTCCAGCAGGGCGCGCAGCTCATTGCCAAGATGGGCCAGCTCACCAATGCCAGGCACAACGAAGTGGTGCTGATGGCGGGCTCGCTCGGCTTCTCGGCGTTGGTTTGCCTCCTGAACAACGGCAACAACGGCCAGACCGAGACCACGGCCAATCTGCTCGGTCCGTTCTGGCGCATGAATTCGCCGGCCACCGAGAACGGCGGCTCGATCGTGCGCTCGCCGACGCCAGGCCCGGAGATTTTCGTCAATTGCTGGGTCAAGGACCGGGACGGCAAGCCGATTGCCGGCGCCGAAGTGGATGTCTGGCATTCGTCGCCGGAAGGCTTCTACGAGCAGCAGGACCCGAAGCAGGCCGACATGAACCTGCGCGGCAAGTTCGTGACCGACGCCGAAGGTCATTTCTGGTTCCGCAGCGTCAAGCCGGCCGGCTATCCGATCCCGATCGACGGGCCGGTGGGCGACCTCATCCGTGCCGGCAAAAGGCACAATTTCCGTCCGGCCCATCTGCACTTCCTGATCTTCAAGGAAGGTTTCAAGACGCTGATCTCGCAGATCTACTCCAATGACGACGATAAATTGGAGACGGATGTGCAGTTTGGCGTCACGCATGCGCTGATCGCCAATTATGTCCGCCATGAGGGCAAAGCGCCGGCGCCGGACGTGAAAGGCGAATGGTACTCGCTCGACCAGACCTTTGTGATGGAGCCGGGCAAGGCCAAGCTGCCCAAGCCACCGATCGAGTAGCAACGAGCGCCGTCATTCCGGGTTCGACCGTCGTCGCCTGCGGCGCCGTCGGTCGCCCCGGAATGACAGGTCGCCAATTCTCATGGTTGACCTGACCGCTCCCGGGGTGTTCTTTTGCGCGCATGAATGCCGTCAATTCCAGGCCGCTGCCGGCGCGCCCCTTCGCGCTGCCGAACATCCTGACCTATGCGCGCATTGCCGCCGTTCCGGTGGTCGTGGGGTTGCTCTACTGGCAGAGCATCTTCGAGGGCCCTTTGTGGCTGCGCTGGGTGGCTTTGGTCTTTTTCATCGCCGCCGCCATCACCGATTTCCTCGACGGCTATTTCGCGCGGGTCTGGCAACAGCAGTCCTCGCTCGGCCGCATGCTCGACCCGATCGCCGACAAGCTTCTGGTGGCCTCGTGCCTGCTGATGCTGGCGGCGGAAGAGACCATCCGAGGCTGGACGTTGCTGGCCGCCGTCGTCATCCTCTGCCGCGAGATCCTGGTCTCGGGCCTGCGTGAGTATCTTGCCGAGCTGCGCGTCAGCGTGCCGGTGACGCGGCTTGCGAAATGGAAGACCGTGGCCCAGATGGTGGCCATCGGCTTTCTGATCGCGGGCGAGGCCGGCGATCGCGTCGTGCCGATCGTAAGCCAGACGGGCATTATCCTGTTGTGGGCGTCGGCGATCCTCACGCTTTATACCGGCTACGACTACATGCGCGCCGGCCTGCGCTACATGATGGATTGAGCATTATGAAACTGCGCTACTTCGCCTGGGTGCGCGAGCGCATCGGCAAGCCGGAGGAGGACGTCGAGTTGCCAGCCGGCATCGCCACGGTGGCCGAGCTGATCACCTGGCTGTCGTCGCGCGGCGAAGAGTACGCCTATGCCTTCGAGAACCCGAAGGTGATCCGCGCCGCCATCGACCGCACCCATGTCCGGCCCAATACCGCGATCAAGGGCGCCGGCGAGATCGCCTTCTTTCCCCCGATGACGGGGGGGTAGCCACTCCCGCGCGGGGCCGCGACCGGCTACATTACCCTCATGACCGTCCCTGCCACCGTGCGCATCCAGCGCGAACCATTCGACGTCGCCGCCGAGACGAAGACGCTGACGCGTGGCCGCACCGATGCCGGGGCGGTGGTGACCTTCACCGGCATCTGCCGCGGCGCCGAAGGCGACGAGTCGATCGCCGCGCTCACGCTCGAGCACTACCCCGGCATGGCCGAGGCTGAGATCGAGCGGCACGTCGCCGAGGCGACCCAGCGCTGGCCGCTTCTGGGCGTTACCGTCATCCACCGCTACGGCCGCATCGTCCCGGGTGAGGACATCGTGATGGTCGTCACCGTGTCGTCGCACCGCGAGGCCGCTTTCGCCGCGGCCGAATTCCTGATGGACTATCTCAAGACGCGCGCGCCATTCTGGAAGCAGGTCGAGAAGGCGGGCGAGAAGACTTGGGTGGATGCGAAAGCCACCGACGACGCGGCGGCGGAGCGCTGGGCTGCGCCGGGCCGCGACGCCGCGGAATGAGAAGGAGGCGCGGTCGTCCGCGCCACGAAAGCAAGATGATCCCCATCCTGGTTGCCGCCTTTGCGGTCGTGGCGCTCGGTATGAAGGAAGCGCCGGCGGCGGATGTGTCCTATTACGACGTGCCGCGCGGCGCCCATCCGCATGACGTGGCGCCCGCCCCAGACGGCAGCGTCTGGTACACCGCGCAGCATCAGGGCGCGCTCGGCGTGCTCGATCCGAAGACGCGCAAGGTCTCGCATATTCCGCTGGGGCAGGGCGCGGCGCCGCATGGCGTCATCGTCGGGCCCGATCGCGCCGCGTGGATCACCGAGGGCGGACAAAACGCCATCGTGCGTGTCGATCCCGAAACCAAGGCCGTGAAGCTTTATCCGCTGCCGGCGGAGTTCCCCGCCGCCAATCTCAACACCGCGACCTTCGACCGCAAAGGCATCCTCTGGTTCACCGGACAGGCCGGTGTCTATGGGCGCGTCGATCCGGCGAGCGGCAAGGTCGATGCCTGGAAGGCGCCGAAGGGCGCCGGGCCCTACGGCATCACGACGACGCCGAACGGCGAGGTCTGGTATGCCTCGCTCGCCGGCGATCACATCGCCAAGATCGACACCGTTAGCGGTGATGCGATGATCGTGCAGCCGCCGAGGCAAGGCGTCGGTCCGCGCCGCATCTGGTCCGACTCCAAGGGCCTGTTGTGGGTGAGTTTCTGGAACTCCGGCGAGATCGGCCGCTACGATCCGCAGTCGAAGACGTGGAAAGTGTGGGGCCTGCCGAAGAGCAAAGCGAGCTGCTACGCCATCTATGTCGACGACAAGGACAAGGTCTGGGTCACCGACTTCATCGCCAATGCGATCCATCGCTTCGATCCGGTGAGCGAGAGATTCGAGACTTATCCGAGCGACAAGCGCGGTGCGTCGGTCCGGCAATTGCTCGGCCGGCCGGGCGAAATGTGGGGTGCCGAATCCGGCACCGATCGTCTGGTGGTGGTGCGCGACTGAGGGCGCGAACGACGTTCCGCCACGCCTTCATTCGGCGATCCGTCGAATCTGGTAAGAGGATCCAACGGATCATCGAATCAGAGGCCGGCGATGAATGCCAAGACCTATGCGGGCATGACGTTTGTCGAGGCCAAGGACAACCCGCATCTCGGCGGTAATATCAAGGAAGGCGATCCCTACACCTATTGCCCGAAGGTCTGGGATTACGTCATCGATCGCTTCTGCATCGAGTCGGTATTGGATCTCGGCTCGGGTATCGGCAACGCCGCGAACTACTTTTTCCGTAAAGGGCTGAAGACCGTCGCCGTTGAGGGCTTGGCGGAAAACGCCAAAGCCGCTCTCTATCCCACCATCTGTCACGATCTGAGCAAAGGGCCGGTGGTCACCTCGGTCGATCTCGTGCACTGCCAGGAAGTGGTGGAGCACATCTCCGAGGAATATCTCGACAATCTGCTGGCGAGCCTGGCCTGCGGTCGCGTGATTCTGATGACGCATGCTGTGCCCGGGCAGGACGGGCATCATCACGTTAATCTTAAGCCGATGGACTATTGGGTGCAGCACATCACTGCGCGCGGTTACAATGTGCTGCATGAGGATACGATCCGCGTCCGTGCGATCGCGCAGAGCGAATGGGCGATCTACATGCACGCCTCCGGCCTGCTGTTTCATCGCAAGTAGCCGCCGAATACCGGCCAAATACTGGTCAAAATACTGGCATTGACGGCCCGTCGCGCGCTGGCAGGATGAGCCTATGCGCCTCGCAACTCCGAACCGCCGCCATTTTCTGGCGATCTTGGCCGGCGCCGCAGCCGCGGCGGCCGGGGTGCGGCCGGGTCTTGCCGGCGAGATGCGCATTGCCGGGCTGATCGCGGCCGCCGACGCCTTGCCGACGGTCGCGCAGCGCATCGATTTCATCTCACAGGCGCTGCTCGGCACGCCCTATCGCGGTTTTACCCTGATCGGCGGACCGCAAAAGGCCGAACAGTTTGTCATTCGCGACGACGGCTTCGATTGCGTCACCTTCTGCGAGACCGTGCTGGCGGCGGCGCGTGTCGGCCGGGCAGGGGATTTCGATGGCGCGCTGCGTCGCATCCGCTATCGCGAGGGCAGCGTCGAATGGCGCGAGCGCAACCACTATTTTTCCGACTGGAGCGAGTTCAATATTGCGAATGGGATATGCCGCGCGGTGGTGCTGCCGGGCGGCACGCCGATCGACAAGGCTTTAACCTATGAGCGCGGGCTCGAGCCGCGGCGGGCGCTGTTCACGGCCATTCCGCGCGCGAGCCTGGCGACTTATCGCGATCGCCTGATGACCGGCGACATCATCGGCTTTCTGTCGGAGCGGCCGGGGCTCGATTACTTCCACACCGGCTTCGTCGTCGCTCAGCGCGACGGCAGGCTGGTGCTGCGGCATGCGGCGAAGAGCCGTCGACGCGTGGTCGATGAGGATCTGCTGCGCTTCGTCGTACGCAACCGCGTCAAGCGCGTCACGCTGCTGCGTCCGCAGGAGCCGTGGGTGGAGAGCGGGGTGGTGTAGTCAGCTGTCGTCCCGGGCGACCGAGCGTCAGCGAGGGAGGCCCGGGACCCATACGCCGCAGTCCATCGATACGGCACGGCGTATGGGTCCCCGCTTCCGCGGGGACGACAGTTACATAGGCTTGCGTGGCGCCGCTTACGCCGCCACTTTCTTCGGCTGCACTTCGGCGCTGTAGTCGCCCATGAGCGTCTTGGTGATGGCGCCGGGCGTGAATTTCCAGTCGGCGATCTCCGCGACGGCCGTCACTTCCGCGGCCGAGCCGGTGATGAAGCACTCCGCCATCCCGTCAAGTTCGTCAGGCATGATGCGGCGTTCATGCACCTCGATGCCGCGCTTCTTCGCCAGCGCGATCACCGTCTGCCGGGTGATGCCGTCGAGGAAGCAATCGGCGATCGGCGTGTGGATCACGCCGTCCTTGACGAAGAAGATATTGGCGCCGGTGCATTCGGCGACGCGGCCCTGCCAGTCCAGCATCATGGCGTCGGCATAGCCGCGCCGCTCCGCGCGGTGCTTGGAGATGGTGCAGATCATATAGAGGCCGGCGGCCTTCGCGGTCGACGGCGCGGTCGCAGGATCCGGTCTACGGTATTCGGCGAGATCGAGGCGGATGCCCTTGAGCCGCTGTGCCGGGTCGAAATAGCTCGGCCATTCCCAGCTCGCGATGGCGAGATGGATCTGGTTGTTCTGCGCCGCCACGCCCATCATCTCGGAGCCGCGCCAGGCGACCGGGCGCAGATAAGCGTTCGGCGTGCCGTTCTTGTCGACCACCATTTTCTTGGCGGCCATGATCTCGGTGACCGAGAACGGGATCTCGAAGTCGAGCAGATTGGCGGAGCGCTTTAGCCGCTCGGCGTGCTCCTGGCTCTTGAAAATCTGGCCGCCATAGGCGCGCTCGCCCTCGAACACGCAGCTGCCGTAGTGCAGGCCGTGGCTGAGGACGTGGAGGTTGGCCTCGTTCCAGGGCACCAGCTTGCCATCGTACCAGATGACACCTTCGAGCCGGTCATAGGACTGCGCCGCCATAACTCTTACTCCTTGCTCAAAACGGGGCTTGTCGGCCGCTTGTGCCGCTGTGCTGGCGCATTTTTAGCGCTACTTCCCAACACTTTGCGTCGCGGGGCAACACCCGGTATGACTGAAACCCATCGGTCAAAACACTGTCGGCGAAGGCTGAAAGAGCCAAGACAGGGGGCCTTTGGGTACGATCCTTTCGTCGATAACGATCTTTTTGTAACATAAAATCAAAATATGTCAACATGGCTGACATAAATTGGACCGCCAAGACCGCCGTTGCCCCGGGGCTCTCCGAGCGCCCGGCGGGCGCGGCTGACCGGGCGGGTGAGGGCCACGCGCCGATCTCCGACATCATCGAGCTGTTGTTCTTCGCCTATCGCGACTTCGTCGGCGATCCGGACGAGGTGCTCTCGAAGCTCGGCTTTGGCCGGGCGCACCACCGCGTCTTGCATTTCGTCACCCGCAATCCGGGCATGAAGGTTGCCGACCTCCTCGACATTCTCAACATCACCAAGCAGTCGCTGGCCCGCGTGCTCAAGCAGTTGGTGGACGAGGACTACGTGTTGCAGAAGGAAGGCGCGCAGGACCGCCGCCAGCGTCTCTTGTATGCGACGCCCAAGGGCGAGGCGCTGTCGCGCAAGCTCGACGCCCTGCAGACCGAACGCATCACGCGCGCCTTCGCCGAGCTTGGGCCGGGCGCGCACGACGCCGCCCGCCGCTTCCTCACCGCCATGATCGATGCCGACAACCGCGATGGCGTGCTGCGCTTGATTGCGCGCGCCGATCGGGCGGCCAAGCGGGAGTGAGAAGTTTGTCGATGCGGCGAACCTTGCTCCGCTCATTCCCGCGTCAGCGGGAATCCAGCGCGGCCATTGTAAATGTGATTACGACTCAGCGCTGGGTCCCCGCTTGCGCGGGGACGAGCGGGTCGGGGGAAGCCCTGCCATGATCGCCCCCGCCAAGCTCGCCGATGACGCGCCGCATCTTCTGGTGGTCGATGACGACCGCCGTATTCGCGATCTGCTGTCACGCTTCCTCGCCAGCGAAGGCTATCGTGTCACCACCGCCGACACCGCGGCCGACGCCCGCGCCAAGCTCAAGAGCCTGAGTTTCGATTTGCTCGTGCTCGACGTGATGATGCCGGGGGAGAACGGCTTCGACTTCGCCAAGTCGCTGCGCACCACCTCCGATGTGCCGATCCTGATGCTGACCGCGCGCGATGCCGCCGAGAGCCGCATCAAGGGCCTGGAGATGGGCGCCGACGATTATCTGTCGAAGCCGTTCGAACCGCGCGAATTGTCGTTGCGCATCGCCAGCATCCTGAAACGTACCCAGCCGGCCGCGCCGCCGCCGCCGGCCGAGTCCGTCAGCTTCGGCCCCTTCATCTACCATCTCGCGCGCGGCGAGTTGCGCAAAGGCGACGAGGTAATCCGCCTCACCGATCGCGAGCGTGAGATGCTGCGCATCCTCGCGGCGACGCCGGGCGAGACCGTGTCGCGTATGGCGCTCGCCGGCAATGGCGGCTCGATCAGCGAGCGCGCCGTCGACGTGCAGGTCAATCGCCTGCGCCGCAAGATCGAGCGCAATCCGGCTGATCCCTTGTTCGTGCAGACCGTGCGCGGCATCGGCTATCGGCTGGTGATCACGACATGACCAGTCTCGATATCGGCCCCACGCTGCGCGGCGCCTATGACCGTGCCGTCGAAGCGTGGCGCTGGTACGATGCCATCCCGCCCATCCGGCGCATTCACGCCCAGCTTGCCAAAATTCCCGACGGCTGGCGTCGCATGAGCCGCTGGCTCAACAGCGTGATGCCGAAAGGCCTTTATGCCCGCGCGCTCTTGATCATCATCGCGCCGATGGTGATCCTGCAATCGGTCATCGCCTTCGTGTTCATGGAGCGGCACTGGAATCTGGTGACGCAGCGTCTGTCGGCGGATGTGGTGCATGACATTGCCGCGCTGATGGACGTCTATAAGATCTATCCGCAGGACGCCGAGCGCATGCAGTTGCGCAAGATCGCGCAGGAGCGGCTCGGGCTGGTGGTCGACTTTCTGCCCCTCGGCGACATGCCGCCGCCGGGGCCCAAGCCGTTCTTCTCGCTGCTGGACCAGGCGTTGTCGGAGGAAATGCGCAAGCAGATCGGCCGGCCTTATTGGATCGATACGGTCGGCAAGTCGTCACTGGTCGAGATTCGCGTACAGCTCGACAACACGGTGATGCGTATCTTCGCGCGGCGCAGCGCGGCTTACGCCTCCAATTCGGAAATCTTCCTGCTCTGGATGGTCGGCACCTCGACGGTGCTGCTGATTGTCGCCATCGCCTTCCTGCGCAACCAGATCAAGCCGATCCTCAAGCTCGCCGACGCCGCCGAGAGTTTCGGCAAAGGCCGCGACGTGCCGAACTTCCGGCCGCGCGGCGCGCGCGAGGTGCGGCGCGCGGCGCAGGCCTTCATCGAGATGAAGACGCGCGTCGAACGCATGATGGAGCAGCGCACGGCGATGCTGGCCGGCGTCAGCCACGATTTGCGCACGATCCTCACGCGCTTCAAGCTCGAACTGGCGCTGATCGACAACAGTCCCGAAGTCGAGCCGATGAAGAAGGACGTCGACGAGATGGCGCGCATGCTGGAGGCCTATCTGGCCTTCGCGCGTGGCGACTCGGGCGAGAGCGCGGCGCCGACCGACATGGCGGAGTTTCTCGACGAATTGCGCGCCGATGCCGAGCGCCACGGGCACAAGACCACGGTGGTATTCCACGGCACGCCGATCGTCACCGTGCGGCCGGCGGCGTTCAAGCGTTGCCTCGGCAATCTGGTATCGAACGCGGCGCGCTTCGCGCCGTCGATCGCCATCACCGGCCATCGCGATCATCGTTATCTGACGATCACGGTGGATGACGACGGGCCGGGCATTCCGGCGGATCAGCGCGAGGAAGTGTTTAAGCCGTTCCTGCGGCTCGACGATGCGCGCAATCAGGACGAAGGCGGCACAGGCCTGGGGCTCGCCATTGCCCGCGACATCGCGCGCTCGCATGGCGGTGACATTACGCTCGGCGACAGCCCGTTGGGTGGCTTGCGCGCGACGGTCAGGGTGCCGGT
>JANLJK010000443.1:0-3724 GCA_029255525.1 Pseudolabrys sp. | reverse complement strand
TCGCCGACGAAGCCGTCCCAGCGTTCCGCGCTGGCGAGACCGCGATCGAGCGCGGCCATGGTGCGGTCGAGGCCTTCCTCGTCGTCATCGACCCACACCGACAGCACGCGCGCGAACATCAACGCGCCGCCTTGCGCGCGCAACGCGCCGCGCGGGCCATGGGCGGCGATGCCGGCAGCCTCCAGCATCCAGCTTTGTGAGCGGACCGCCATGGCGTTGAGCGCCAAGGCGAGCCCCGGATTGCGCCGGACCGAGCGCAGGATCGAACGCACCGCGTCCTTGTAAGGCGCCAGCGCTTCGATGCGCCGCATCAGCACGTCGAACAGCCGCTCGCGTGGCGGCTCTTCCATCATGTCGGCGTCGCCACCGGCGAGCACGCGCTCGTCGATGTCCTTGACGTGCGCGGCGTAGATCGCCAGCACCGAGCCGAACTCGGCGCGCAATTGCGACAGCTTGAGCCCGGCCCGGCCGGCGACTTCGGCCAGCCCGATGTCCTCGATCGGATGTTCGGCGAGCAGCGCCATCAGCGCGTCGGTCGCCTTGTCACGATTGGAAGTGCCGCGCGGTGGTGGCGGTGTGGTTTTCTTCTGCGATTTGGGGCGGCGGGTCATGACGCTCTCCCTTTGCTGTCTATCTTTAGTTTAGGCGCGCAAAGCCGCCCGTTCCAGGGCGGCAAAGAGCAGCATGGCCGATTTTTGTTCCGAATTCTCTTGCGTATTCAATTGTTTAAATCTCTTAAAAAGAAAACATCCCCAAGGACGCGTCAAAGGCGCGAACCCTGGAATCCAGAGACAAGCACGGTGCTCGCGTCTGGATTCCGGGCTCGGCCACTGATCTCGGGTTTACCCGAGATCAGTACTTAAAGTGCCCCAGTCGGCTACAGCCGACTGGGGTGGGCCGCCCCGGAATGACGACTGCGCTGTTTGACAATTGCATCTGTAGGATGGGTTGAGCGTAGAGAAACCCATCATCTGAATTGTGCCCCGCCGCCGATGGGTTTCGGCTTCGCCTCAACCCATCCTACAAGGCAATGTGCGTCGCTTAACCCGCGAGTTCGCGTCCGCGTTGCGTTGCTGCGGCGATGGCTTTCTCGAATAGCGGTTCGAAACCGCCGGGCCCCATCAGCACCGCGAGCGCCGCCGCGGTGGTGCCGCCCGGCGAGGTCACGTTCTGGCGCAATGTCGCGGCGTCGAGCGTCGAGCGATGCAGCAACTCGCCGGAGCCGGCGACGGTCTCGCGCGCGAGCTTTGCGGCGAGCGGCGCGGGGAGACCCGCGGCGACGCCCGCTTGCGCCATCGTTTCGGCCAGCAGGAACACATAGGCCGGGCCGGAGCCGGAGACGGCCGTGACGGCATCCATCAGCTTCTCGTCGGTGACCCATTCGACCGTGCCGATCGCGGCGAGCAGATCGGCGGCGAGCTTACGCTGCTTGGCGGAGACGTTCTTGTTGCCGACGGCAACGGTGATGCCGCGGCCGATGGCGGCCGGCGTGTTCGGCATGGCGCGCACGATGGCGGTGCCTTTGGGCAGCCGCTCGGCGAGGAAATCGAGCGTGCGGCCGGCCATGATCGAGACGACCAATGTGTTCTTGCCGACCGAGGCGGCCAGCGCCGGCACCACGTCGGGCGCGGTCTGCGGTTTCACGGCGATGACGATGGCGGCGGCTTCGCTCGCCTTCTTCGGATTGAGCGCAACGCCGCGCCGCGTCAGCGCCTTCACGGTCTTGGCCGGCTGCGGATCGATGACCGCGCTCTTCTTCGGCGCGAGGCCGCGCGCCAGCCAACCATCGAGCATGGCCTGGCCCATCTTGCCGGCGCCGACGAGCAGCAGCGGGCCTTTGAAGGTGGCGAGGGTCTTTGGGTTCGCAGGTTTCTTCATGACGTCATGATCCCGGCAATCAAGGAGTTGTCATTCCGGGACGCCGCGTAGCGGCGGGCCCGGTATCCATACTCCGCAGCGCTGGGGTTATGGATTCCGGGTTTGCTTGCTGCGCGAGCGCCCCAGAAAGACGATGATGAAAGTCTACGCCTCGCCCGAGGTTTCGAACATCGCGGCGTCGAGCGACTCGCGTGCGCCCTTGCCGGCCCAGACCACGAACTGGAATGCCGTGAAGTAGCGCTCGCAGGTGTCGAGCGCGGTGCCGAGCAACGCCTCGCATTGCCGACCCGAGGCCTCCGTGCCGCCCGCCAGCACCAAAGCGTGGCGGTACATGACGATGCCTTCCTTGACCCAGAGATCGTAATGGCCGACCCACAGTCGTTCGTTGATCATGCCGATCAGCGACTGCACTTCGGCGCGGCGTCGGTCCGGCACTTTGAGGTCGAAGGCGCAGGCGAGATGCAGCGCTTCGATGTCGCACATCCAGGTGTAGGAGAGCTGGTAGTCGGTCCACTTGCCGGTGACGAGGATCGTGATCTCGTCATCGCTCGCGCGCTCGAACGACCAATCGTTACCGCTGGCCAGACGTTCCACCACATCGAGGGGGTTGAGTCTGGAATCGTCTGTGTAGCTCGTCAGGGACATGACGTCTCCGCATTGCCGAAGGGAGCGAGGGGAAACGCACGCCACCGCACGCGCACGGCTAAGATTCGACCCGAATGGGGCCTGGGCAGCACTTTAATACTGGGAACACGGCTGCCTTGACGGCGAGAGCGAATCAGGAGGCCAAGTCACTATAACCTGCTCGATTCCGCCCGCCAAAGGCAGCGTCGAGAGGGAGTGAGCCGTGATTTGCGGAATCCGCGCAACCCGCCCAAGGCGGAATCTCCACAGCCTATCGAGTCGTGTGGAGAAATGGCGGTGGAAAAGTCGGCGGCCTGAATCGGGTCGTGGTGCCTCGCAATGTCGTTACCGGCTCGCCATGCCGATCGCGCGACGAAGGGTACAGCGGTCGCCAAAACGAAATGGCCGGCGCAAGGCCGGCCATCACAATGCAAATAAGCGCGATTGTTGAATCGCTTAGTCGAACAGGCTCGACACCGACTCTTCCGACGCGGTGCGTTCGATCGCCTCGCCGATCAGTCCGGCGATCGGCAGCATGCGGATATTCGACGTCGCCAGGAGTTCCTTGGTCGGCTGGATCGAGTCGGTGATGACGAGTTCCTTCAGCCGCGATTTGGCGATGCGCTCGACGGCGCCGCCGGACAGCACGCCATGGCTGATATAGGCGTAGACTTCTTTGGCGCCGTATTTGAGCAGGGCGTCAGCGGCGTTCACCAGCGTGCCGCCGGAGTCGACGATGTCGTCGACCAGGATGCAGGTGTGACCGGCGACTTCGCCGATCACGTTCATCACTTCCGATTCACCAGGGCGCTCGCGGCGCTTGTCGACGATGGCGAGCGGCGCATTGATGCGCTTGGCCAGTCCACGGGCGCGGGCGACACCGCCGACGTCGGGCGACACTACCATGACCTTCTCGGACGCGAACTTCTCACGGATGTCGCGCACCATCAGCGGCGAGGCATAGAGATTGTCGGTCGGGATATCGAAGAAGCCCTGGATCTGGCCGGCATGCAGGTCGAGCGTCATGACGCGGTCGGCGCCGGCGCGGGTGATCAGGTTCGCGACCAATTTGGCCGAGATCGGCGCGCGCGGGCCCGGTTTGCGGTCCTGCCGGGCATAGCCGAAATAGGGGATCACAGCCGTGATGCGGCGCGCCGAGGCGCGGCGCAGCGCATCCATGATGATCAGCAATTCCATCAGGTGGTCGTTGGCGGGGAACGAC
>JANLJK010000442.1 GCA_029255525.1 Pseudolabrys sp. | reverse complement strand
GGGGCCAGTATCTACAATCTCGACGGTAGTACATTGACGTTGGAAAACTCGAGCTATCCGGCGGGCTCGGTGCACAATCCGGCGCCTTCCGCGAAGCAATAGAGGAAGAGGCCGGGTATCTGGGATTAGCAACCGGCTTGCCGCTCCTCACTATGCACGACCTCTATGTCGACGACTTCTCCATCGGTCAGCGGCGGCGCGGAGACGGCACGACCTGAACTGTGGATAAGCCGGCCTGCGCGCTGCTCGGCGGCAATCTTGACTCCGGCCCTGCGTATTAGGCTATTGCGGCGTTCCGCCGCGTCGAATGGGTCGACGACAGGGCGGAGCCCCTGCCTTTCGGACGCCCTCCAGAAACGAATTCCCCGCCATGTCGTCTCCCGATGCCGCTTCCGGCATGGAAGCTCCCCTTGCGTCTGCTTCCGGTTCAGTGGGCAGCGGTCACGTCGGCCGGTTTTGCGGTCCCGCCGCGCGGATCGCGCTTGCCGTCACGCTCGTCATCGCCGCAACCTTGGCCGGCATGATCTGGCTCCTGGAGGCATCGCTGGACGAAGCGGGCGGCCGCGACCGCGACGTGCAGATGAAGTTGGTCAGCGGCGCGCTCGACAGCGCCTTCGACCAAGCGGGCAAGTTCGCGCTGGCGCTGGCCGAGACCACGGCGCGCCGCGCCGACATCGCCGCCGCCTTAGCAACGGAGGATCGTGCCGCGCTGCAACGGTTGTCGCAGGGAGCTTACGATTATCTCAAGCTGCAGGCCGGCATCCAGATCTACGGTTATCACAGCAAGGACATCCGTTACTTGCTGCGGATGCATAATCTCGCGACGTTCAACGACGACATTTCCGGCTTCCGCCAGATGGTTGTCGCCGCCAACCGCAGCCGGCGGGCGCAGACCGGCATCGAGATCGGTATTGCCGGTATCGGCGTGCGCGGCGTCGCCGTCGTCAATCTCGGCACTGAGATGGTCGGTACCATGGAGGTCGGTCTCGACATCGGTCCGATCCTCGATCTGGTGAAGGCTTCGACCAATGCCGACATCGCGGTGATCATTGTGCCGTCGATGAGCGGGGTCGCGGTCGATCAGAAGCTGCCGCGCTTCGGCGACCTCGCGCTGGCGCAGTCGACCGACGATGAGCTGTTCAAGACCTTCTTCCAGAAGGTCCGCGTTACGCCCACCCGTGATTTGCAGATCAGCGAACAGCGCATCGACGGCCGGCCGTTCAATGTCGTGACTCAGCCGTTGGTCGACTTCAGCGGGCGCCTGGTCGGCATGACCGTCGCTTTGAAGGAAGACCCACGCGCGGTATCGCGGCGCACCCGCACCGAATTGTGGGCGGCGGCCTTGTGCGGCGGCATTCTCGCTTATGTGGTCTTCGCGGTACTGTTGCAGAGCGCGCTGGCGCGCCGGCGGGGCATCTGATGGCCCGCCTCCTGCTGCTGCTGGCCTTGCTCATCGCCGGCGTGACGGGCGCCTGGGCCGCGGAGGAAAGGGTCTCGCTGCCGGATGGCGTCGAATTGCCGATCCGGGTGCGCGTGGGCTTGCGCGTGCTTGACGTGCTCAAGATCGCCGAGGTCGCCGGGCAGGGGCGCTTCTATGTTGAGGTGACGCAGCGCTGGGCCGATCCGCGCCTGCGCTTCGATGCCGTGGCGCGCGGCGCCACCCGCATCGACCGCGTCGGCGACGAGGCCGATGCCTATCTCAAGACGATCTGGACGCCGGCGCTCACCGTCGACAACCTCGTCGGGGAGCGTGAATCGCGCACGGTCGCGGTCTCCACCTATGCGAATGGCGACGTGGTGTTCATCGAGCGTTACGAGAGCAACTTCCGCTTTCGTATGAACATGGATGCTTTTCCGTTCGATACCCAGGATTTGACCTTGTCGTTGTCGCTGCCGCGTTATGCCAAGCAGGAGGCGATCCTGATCGCGACGGAGGCCGACCGACAATTGTCCGGCATCGAAAGCGGTTTGTCGGTGGTCGACTGGCGAGCGGTGCGGCTGCGTTTCTCAAACGAAGAATCGATGGGCTGGAACGCGCGCTCTTACTCGCGCCTCAACGCGACGGTGACGTTGTCGCGTTTCGCCGAGCGTTATCTCTTGCGCATCTTCATCCCGATCATGGCTGTCCTCGCTGTGTCGATCTTCGTGCTCTGGTCGCCGTCGCTTACCGAGAAGGATAAGGGCACGCAGATCTTCTCGACGCTCTTGGCGCTGGCCGCGTTGAGCTTTACTTTCGAGGCGAGCTTTCCCGGCTCGATCTCGCTCAACACTCCGGTCGCGCAGATCATCTCGCTCGGCTATCTTTACTTGGTATCGGTGCTGCTGCTCGACGTCGTGCTTGCGGCTTGCGCCGCGCGGCCGGGAGCACGCTACTACGTCGCCTGTGTGGCGTTGCAGCGGCAGGTACGCTGGGCGCTGCCGGCGATCATGGCGATCATCTGCGTCGGCGCCGCGGTGCGGGCGATACCGACCTGAACGAGGAGGGGCTTATGCCTATCACTATCTACGGCATCAAGAACTGCGACACGATGAAGAAGGCGCGGGTCTGGCTCGACAAGCAGGGCGTCGATTACGCCTTCCACGACTACAAGACCGCCGGCATCGCGCAGGAGAAGCTGGAGCGCTGGTCGAAGAAGGCCGGCTGGGAAGTGCTCCTGAACCGCGCCGGGACCACCTTCAAGAAGCTGCCTGACAAGGACAAGGAAGGCCTCACCGAGAAGAAGGCGATCGCGCTGATGCTGGCGCAGCCCTCGATGATCAAGCGGCCGGTGCTCGAATTGCCCGGCGGCAAGCTCTTGGTCGGCTTCAAGCCCGAGATCTACAAGGAAACGCTGGCCTGACGGCTTAAGGCCGGCCCTTTGTGCCGGCGAGATCGAGCAAAGCGCGTTCGGCCTGGGTGACGGCGCGCTCCTTGTGGCGCAGCGCGACGAACTGGCGCTTCGGTAACGTGAGGCCGAGGGCACGCAGGCTGCCGGAGGCGAGCGCCGTCTCCACTACCAGACGCGACAGCACCGAGGCGCCGGCGCCGTATTCGACCGCGCGGCGCACCGCTTCGTTCGACGGCAATTCCAGCACGATGTCGACATCGTCGGGGGTGAGACCGTGCGCGGCCAGTGCCGCTTCGCAGATGGCGCGCGTGCCGGAGCCGCGTTCGCGGAACACCCAGGGCATGGCTTTCAGATCGGCCGCGGTCAGGGTGCTACGTTTGGCGGGTTTGTGTTGCGCGCCGACGATCAACACCAACTCGTCCTCGGCGACCGGCGTCATCGTGAGGGCGGGATTGTCGACACCGCCTTCGACGAAGCCGATATCGACCAGGCCGTCATGCACCATGGTCGCAACGGTCTCGGTGTTGCCGATGGCAAGGCCGAGCGTCACGCCGGGATGTGCGTTGCGAAAGCGTGCCATCAGCGGCGGCAGCCAGTAATTGCCGACCGTCTGGCTGGCGGCGAGCGCCAGCGATCCGCGCTTGAGGCCGGCGAGGTCAGCGAGCACCGTTTCGGCGGCGGTGGCGCGCGCCAGCACCGCGCGCGCCTCAATAAGAAACAGCCGTCCCGCCTGGGTGAGCGCGATACGCCGGCCGATGCGGTCGAACAGGGCCGTGGCATGCCGCGTCTCAAGCGCGGTGATGGCGGCGCTCACCGCCGATTGCGTCAGGTTGAGGTCGCGCGCTGCCTGCGTGACGTGCTCACGTTCGGCGACGGCCACAAAGATGCGCAGTTGCTCGAGGGTCATGGGCCGGCGGCGTTCAGGTCGTCAGCCGCACCAATATCAGACTGAGCCCGGCGATGAAAATGGTGGCGGCGAAGCCGAGGAAGAACGGTCGCAAACCCTTCATGCGCAGTTTGGCGATGTCGGTCTCCAGCCCCATGGCGGCGAGCGCGACCGAGAGCAGGAACGTGGTCGCGATGACGATGTCGGCCTTCAAGGCCGGCGGGATCGCGATCAGGCTGTTGAGGCCGACGAGCGCGACGAAGCCGAGCACGAACCACGGCAGCGGCACCGAGGCGCCGCGTGCCTGCGTTCCGGTGCTGCGGCGGCGGGCCAGGAGGCCGAGCGCAATGACGATCGGTGCCAGCATCATCACGCGCGACAGCTTGGCGATGGTGCCGAAGTCGCCGGCCTGGCTGCCGTCCTGATAGGCGGCGGCGACCACCTGCGCGATCTCGTGAATGGAAGCGCCGGCCCACAGGCCATAGGCGTGCGGCGTGAGCTGCAAAAGGCCGGGCAGCAGCGGATAGACGAACATCGCGATCGAGCCGAACACGGTGACGCAGGCGACCGCATAGGCGACATCCTCGTCCGGGGCGCGGGTGACGGTGTTGGTCGCAATGACGGCGGAGGCGCCGCAGATCGATGTGCCGGCGCCGATCAGTTCGGCGAGCTGGCTGTCGACGCCGATCAAGCGGCCCAGCCATTTGGTGAAGACGAACGTGCTGACGAGGGTGATTGCGATGACCGTAACGCCGGTGGCGCCGACCTCGGCCACCTGCGTCGCGGTGAGTTGCAGCCCGAGCAGGACGATGGCGAAGCGCAGCACGCGGCGCATCGAGAAGGCGACGCCGGCCTTGGCGCGCGCGGGCGTGCCGATGAAATTATGGAAGGCCATGCCGATGACGATCGACAGGATCATTGGGCTCAAGATCAACACGCCCGGCAGCGCGCGCAGGGCGAAGGCTGAGGCTGCGATGCCGCCGGTGAGCAGCAGGCCGGGCAGAATGGCGATGGAGGCGGCGGAGGCACGCTGCGCCAAGAGGCTGGCGGACAGACTACGCGGGCGATTGGGAAGGATCGTGGACAATGTGGAGGGCTCCAGTTCGAGACCGAACATGGCGTCGCCGGATCAATCGATCCAATTAATTATTATCGTATAAACGTTCGATTTTGGCGAACGATGTGAAGATTTGGGGCGAACAAAATTTCCCGGTTATTGGCCGGCCGACACCGCCAAAAGCGGGCAGGGCGCACGGCGCAGGACGCGCTCGGTGGTCGAGCCGCGTAGCACGTCGAGAAAGCCATGATGGCCGGCGGTCGGCATGCCGATCAGGTCGGCCGGCCAGTCATTAGCGGCATCGACAATCGTGTCGACCGCGTCGCCCTGGCGCAGCGCGACCGGTAGCCGGCGGCGCGGTTCAGCGTGGTGCTGCACAGTGGGTGCTTCGCGGCCGACATGCAGCAGGCGCTCCTCGGCGTCGATGCCGGCCAGGAGATGCGCGAAGCCCATGATCTGGGCGAGGGGGCCGGCCGGCGGCGGCTCGTGATCGACGGGGATCAGGACGTGCTTGAGGTGAACTTCGCCGCGCCGCGGATCGACGAAGCCGCGCGCCTTGGCAGGCACGAACAAGGTCGAGGCACGGCTTTCGCGCGCCAGCTTCTCCGCGACCGAGCCGTGCAGCCAGCGCGCCACGCCCTGGCGGCCTTCGGTGGCCAGCACGATCAGGTCGGCGGGATGGGTACGCAGGAAGTGCAGCACGCCGTTGACCGGCGATTGCGGCGTCATCTCGACCTTACGCAGCGTAATATCGAGCTTGTCGGCGATGGCCGCGGTGGTGTCTTGCGGGCTCAGCAGTCCCCAGTCCGCCAGGATGCGGCGCACCTGCGGGAAATGGTCCCACTCGTCGGTCTTACGGGAATTGGCGACATGCAGCACCGTGAGCGTCGCCTTGGCGGTGATCGCGATCCGCAGCGCGTGCATGAAAGCGGTGGCGCTTGCCTCGGAGAAGTCGGTTGGATGGACGATGCTGCTGATCGCGGTCATAGGCCCTCACTGGCGTCCATCTGGTAGCTCGGTGTGCCGGACGAAACTTTGCGTAAAATCAATGGGCGGCGGGACTGCGGATTCTTCACCGTCGATCTTTGCGAGATTCTCCCGTCAGCGTGAAGGGCGCCGTCGCCGGCCCCTTGATCCGGCCCGCTTTCCCTGCCACATGCGCCCCATGAATAAGCCGCTTTCCGCCGAATCCGTGCCCCAGACGCCGCTTGCCGCCGAGGTCGAGCGCCGGCGCACCTTCGCGATCATTTCCCACCCGGACGCCGGCAAGACCACGCTGACCGAGAAGCTCCTGCTGTTCGGGGGCGCCATCAACCTCGCCGGTCAGGTGAAGGCCAAACGCGACCGCCGCTCCACCCGCTCGGACTGGATGGCGATCGAGCGCGAGCGCGGCATTTCGGTGGTCACTTCGGTGATGACCTTCGATTACGACGGGCGCGTCTTCAACCTGCTCGACACGCCGGGCCACGAGGACTTCTCCGAAGACACCTATCGCACGCTCACCGCCGTCGACTCGGCGGTGATGGTGATCGACGCCGCCAAGGGCATCGAGGCGCGCACGCGCAAGCTGTTCGAGGTCTGCCGGCTGCGCGATATCCCGATCATCACCTTCATCAACAAGATGGACCGCGAGGCGCGTGACCCGTTCGAGATCCTGGACGAGATCGAGAAGACGCTCGCGCTCGATACCACGCCGATGACCTGGCCGATCGGGCAGGGCCGCGATTTCGCCGGCACCTTCGACATCACTTCAGGCCAGATGCGCCTGATGGGCGAGGACGGCAAGACGACGGAGTTGCAGCCGCTCGATCTCGCCGCGCTTGCCACCAAGAATCCGATGCTCGATGCGGCTGCGATTGCCGAAGAGCTCAAGCTGGTCAAGGAAGCCTGCCGGCCGTTCGACTTCATGTCCTTCCGCGAGGGCCACCTGACGCCGGTGTTCTTCGGCTCGGCCTTGAAGAACTTCGGCGTCAAGGACCTGCTCGACGCGCTCGCCGCCTTCGCGCCGCCGCCGCGCGCGCAAACCGCCAGCACGCGCAAGGTCGACGCACACGAAAATCAGATGACGGCCTTCGTGTTCAAGATCCAGGCCAACATGGATCCCAACCATCGCGACCGCATCGCCTTTGCCCGCCTGTGCTCCGGCAAACTGCGCCGTGGCATGAAGGCCAAGCTGACGCGCACCGGCAAGCCGGTCACTTTGTCGGCGCCGCAGTTCTTCTTCGCGCAGGACCGTTCGGTGGCAGACGAAGCCTATGCCGGCGACGTGGTCGGCATCCCCAACCATGGCACTTTGCGTATCGGCGACACCTTCACCGAGGGCGAGGAGTTGACGTTCCTCGGCGTGCCGAACTTCGCGCCGGAAATCCTGCGCCGCGTGAAGCTCGGTGATCCGATGAAGGCCAAGAAGCTGAAGGAAGCCTTGCAGCAGATGGCGGAAGAGGGCGTCGTGCAGGTGTTCCGCCCGCTCGACGGCGCGCCGGCTTTGGTCGGCGTCGTCGGCCCTCTGCAGCTCGATGTCTTGAAGGTGCGGCTCGACGGTGAATACGGCCTCGAGATCGGTTTCGACCAGCCGGAATTCCAGCTCGCGCGCTGGATTTCCTGCGACGACGCCAAGAAGCTCGATGAGTTCGTGTCGGCCAACTACTCGTCCGTCGCCGAAGACCTCGACGGCGACAAGGTGTTCATGGCGCGCAACCAGTTCATCCTCGACTACACGCGTGAGCGCGCGCCGGGTCTGGTGTTCACCGACATCAAGGACAAGGAAAAGGGGGCGTAACGCTTCTACTTACCTCCCCCTGAAAGGGGGAGGGAATACATCGGCCTTGCCCTTCCATTCTGTTACTGCACCCCCAAGAACTTGAACGGCGCGGTGTCGCGAAAGTCCTTGGTCGCGTTGCCCGCATATGTGTGGTCCTGGTTTGGTCCGAGATCGAGCTTCTTGACCTTGCCGGTCGCCGGCGAGAAGTCGATCTGGGTGAGATCGACCCAGAACGTGTTAGGCGTCAGTGCCGACTCGAAGAAATAGAGCTTGCGCTTGTGGTCGACGACCGTGCGCCAGCGCGTCGAGGAGATGTTCGGCTCGTTCGGCGTCGACAGGCCGTAAGGCACGGAGGCGTTGCGGATGACGCTGAACGCACTCGCCAGTGCCAGATTGGCGTCCTCGAATTTCGGCACGGCATTGATATAAAACGAGGCGCGGGCGAAACGGTCAGCCGCGCGGTTGGTGCCGGGCAGCATCACCGTGCCGCCAATCTGCTGCCAGTAGGAGTTCAGCGCAAGCTGCTGGCTGAACACCGGCGAATTGGTCATCACTTGGTATTTGCGGTCGTGGTGGATGACCAGCTTGCCGTCGATATACTCGAAGATCGCGCTGTCGCCGCTCGCATCCGAGAGCGACAGATGCAGCGTGGCCAAGAGGTTCTGATTCGGCAAATTGTCTGTGACGATGGTGAAGGGCTCGTTCTTGAGCGCTTCGACCGCTTCGTTGACGGTCGCGAAGTTGTCGAGCACGTATTGCGCCCAGATCGCGATCGACATGCCCGGCTTGCTACCGTCGAACTTGGGATAGCCAGACTCCACGAGCCACAGAATGTTGGCGGCGAGCCCCGCCTCGTTGACGCCGTCGCTGGTCGAAATGTCATAGGCCGAGGCAATGACGCTGCCGTATTTCGACGTCCACTTCACCGTATTGGCGCCGGTCTCGCCGCTGCGCGCCATGCCGCGCGGGAAGATCCAAAGATTGGTGCCGATATCGTTCTTCCAGTCCATCGAGCGGACGGTGATGACGATGTTGTTGGTGCCGAGATAGACCGCGCGTGTGCAGGCGTCGGCGGCGATGGATGTCAAAGCGAGAGCGCCGGCAATAACCGATGCAAGGCTTGAACGCACGAAACGGAAGCGGAGTACCGGCATATCTCGCATCCTTTTGCTATTGAACTTCTGCTATTGAATCGGTTCATCCGGCGGACAGCTTCTCGATCGCCTCGTCGCCGGTCAAGACATCGCCGAACTGCTGGATGATGGTTTCGAGCGCCGCGCGGTGCTCGTCGTCCGACAGCGCGGCCGTGCAATCCGACAACATGACGACCTTGAAGTCCAGCATCATGGCGTCGCGCGCGGTCGATTCGCAGCAGACATTGGTCTTGGTGCCGGCGATCAGTACGGTATCGATGCCGAGATTGCGCAAGAGTTGCTCGAGGTTCGATGAGCCGCTGATCATCGCACTGTAACGGGTCTTGAAGACGGTGATATCGTCGTTGCCCTGTTCGAGGCCGCTCCACACTTTCTGGCGGCCCGGCGAGAGGCTTTCGATCGTGCGGAGGCGCACGTCGTCGGACACGACGTTGTTGAAGAATATCTCCCAATCGCTTTTGCCGTTGAACTGCGAATTCGCGTGCAACACCCAGATCACCGGCACGCCCATTGGCCGCAGCCGCCGCGTCAGTCTGTTGATCGGGTCGACGATGGCGCGCGACACCGCCACCTCGCCGGGGCCGCCCGGCGCGCAAAACGTTTCCTGCATGTCGATCACGACGATGGCGGTGCGTTTGGGGTCGAGGCTGTCGAACCAGTGCAGGCGGCCGCGACGGGCCATGACGCGATCGACGATTTCCGGGCGAATAGAGACGTTGTGCATGCTCACCTCAAAACGATCGCGCCACGATGGCGAGAGACCTAATTCACCTTCACATTCGCCGCCTTGATCGCCGGCGCCCAGCGTTCGATCTCGTGGTTGATCTGGGCGCGGAATTCCGCCGGCGACGAGCCGACCGGCTCCATCAATTGCGTCGCGAGCTTCTCGACGACAGCGGGTTGCTTGATGATTTCGACCACGTCCTTGTTGATGGCGTCGACGAGGGCCGGCGGCGTGCCGCCCGGCGCGATCAGCCCCATCCAGGCGTCGGCCTCGACGTCGATGCCGCTTTCCTTCAGCGTCGGCACGTCCTTCAGATAAGGCGAGCGCTTGGCGGTCGAAATGGCGAGGATTTTCACCTTGCCGTCCTGCGCCTGCGGCGTCACCGAGATCGCCGGCAGGCAGCCGATCTGCGCGTCGCCGCGCATGATCGCGGTCATCGCCGCCGGCGATCCCTGATAGGGAAGATGCACGAGGTTGACGCCGGCCTTGATGGCGATCGCCTCCATGGCGAGATGCGACAGCGAGCCGTTGCCGATCGAGGCGAAGTTGTACTTGCCGGGATTGGCCTTCAGGAGCGCGATCAGTTCCGCGACCGTGTTGACCTTCAGTTCCGGATTGACGGTGAGCGCGCTCGGTTGGGTGATGAGCTGCGTGACCGGAGCGATGTCCTTCTGCGGATTGTAAGGCAGCTTGGAGAACAGCAATGTGTTGATGGCAAGCGGGCCGCCGATGGACACGCCGATGGTGGAACCGTCCGGTGTGGACTTTGTGACGAGATCGGTGCCGAGATTGCCACTGGCGCCGGGCTTGTTCTCGACGACGAAGGTGCTGCCCGGATGTTTCTTGCTCAGGCCTTCGGCGACGAGTCGGGCGACGATATCGGGGGTCGAGCCGGGGCCGAAGGGGACCAGGATGCGGACGGTCTTTGGCGGCCAGTCCTGCGCGGTCGCGGGCAAGGCGGCGGCGATGAGCAGCAAGGCAGTGAAAGCGAGCTTCTTAAGCATTGAGCATTTCCTCGTTACGCGTCGCGGCCGAGATAGGCGCCGCTGCGTTCCAGCGTTTCTTGAAGTTTGTCGACGGCAATATCCGCACAGCCGGTATTGCCTGCAAGCGAAAGATGCGCCGCGGTTCCCGCGGCCTCGCCCATGACGAAGCAGCCGCCGGACACGCGCGCGGCCGACTGGCCCTCATGCGTCATCGAGGCGCAGCGGCCGGCGACGAGCAAGTTGTCGAAGACTTTCTGGTTGGAGGCTTGCGGCGTCAGCATGCGATAGGGCAGGTGGTTGAAGCCGCGAGAGCCGGGAATGTCCTGCCACCGCCAAGCGACGTCGCCGGCGACATGCGCCTCGATCGGCCAGCCATTGACGCCGATGGTGTCCTCGAAGCTGGCGCAGGTGACGACGTCATCGGCGGTGAGCTGATAACGGCCTGTGATGCGGCGCGTCTCGCGCACGCCGAGCTGCGGCGGGATGTCGACGATATAGGCGTCGGCAAAGCCCGATGCCTCGTGCTTGAGAAAGGCGAAGAAGTCGAGCGCCTGCTTGCGGCCCTCGATCTCGCCGCGGCTGAATTCATGCATATCGGTGGCGTCGATGGCGCGGCCGTCCGCGTTCCTTACTTGCGTGACGTTCACGCGCCACTCATTGGTGTGCTTCTGTGGCCGCACAATGGCGCCCTTGCGCGGGAAGGAGACGCCGCGTTTGGCTGCTTCGTCCATCAGTGCCGGGATGGTGCGCCAGGCTTCGCCCGCTTTGTCGGGATCGACGCCGTTCAGGCGGAACATCATGCTCGGATAGAGCATGCCGCCATGCGCATCGCCTTTCTCGAAAGCGGCGCCGGCGAAGGCGGCGAGATCGCCGTCGCCTGAGCAATCGATGAAGACCTGGGCCAGCACGGCACGGCGGCCGGATTTGGTCTCGACGAGCAGCGCCTTGATGCGCCATTCGTCGTCCATCACCACGCCGGCGGCGAGCGCGTGAAACAGAAGATCGACGCCGCGCGAGAGCAGGAGATCGTCGGCCGCGCATTTGAAGGCCGCGGTGTCGTAGGCCTGCGCGTCGATCTTGCCGAACACGCGGTGCGGCGGATTGAGGCCGCCGAGGCGGTTGATGCGCGCGAGCAGGTCATCGGCGACGCCGTGCACGACTTGGCGGATATCGCCGAACACATTGGCGTGCAGGCCGCAGAAATTGGTCACGCCGGCGGCCGTGCCCATGCCGCCGAGGAAGCCATAGCGCTCGACCAGAAGAACGCTGCGGCCGAGCGCCGCCGCGGCCGCGGCCGCCGCGAGGCCTGCCGGCCCACCGCCCAGCACGACGACGTCGTATTCGCCGAAAACGGCTGTGTCCCGCGCCGGTTCGCGCAGCGATGCTGTGGGGGAGGTCATGATCGCCCTGACGTTTCCTGGGTGGGACCGCGGCATTTACAGGGCCGCGGCGGTTGTTGTCGCGACTCCTAATGTTGTCCTTTCTGGATGAGAAGGAGCCAAATTGCGCTATATTCTGACGCAAATCGCGTGAGATCATGGATATCTATCTGAATTTCAAGGCGTTTCAGGCGGCCGCGAGGACCGGCAGCTTTTCCGGCGCGGCCCGGGACATGCGGCTGGCCGCCTCGGTGGTCACCAAACGGGTCAACCAGCTCGAGGACTTGCTTGGCGCGACGCTGTTCCGCCGCTCGACGCGCAAGCTGATCCTGACCGAGGCGGGCGTGCGCTATCTCGACCGCTCGCGGCTGCTGATCGCGGAGTTCGACGATCTCATCAAAGGCGCGCCACAGGCGCCCGGCGAGCTCGAAGATTCGCTGCGGATCAAGGCGCCAACCTCGCTGACCGAGCTGCGCTTGCGGCCGGTGTTCGCCGCCTTCCAGGCCGAGTTTCAAAAGATCAGGCTCGAGATTGTGTTGCTCGACCGCACGGTCGATCCGATCCTCGAGGGCTTCGATGTATCGATCGGTGCCTATTGGCCGCAGTCCTTCGCCGGCGTGGTCGAGCGGCCGCTGTGTCCGCTGCCGCGTTTGTTGTGTGCGTCGCCTGCCTATCTGGCACGGCGCGGCATCCCTAAGACGCCGCATGATTTGGTCCATCACGATTGCCTGAGCTTCATTCCGACCGGCAATGCGTGGACCTTCATCGGGCCACACGGCCCGATCACGGTCGCCGTGCGATCGCGTCTGACCTCAAACGATGGGCAGATGCTGTCGGCCGCCGCGGTCAGCGGTGCCGGCATCGCCGTCGTGTCGCGCTACATGACCAACGATCTCATCCGCTCGGGCGCGCTCGTGCCGTTGCTCACCGATTTTCCCGTGCCCGATCTCTGGATCAAAGCGGTGAGCCCACAACGCCGCGCGGCGACGCCCGCGGTCACGGCGCTGATCGAGCGACTGGCGACGTCGCTCGCGGAGAACCCGCCATGAAGCGCGTGCATCGGCGGAAGACGCCGCATGCGGCCGGTGGGCTTGCAATGCGCGCCGCGATCCTCTACTGCCGCGCACAACAATTGGGCAATGTAGCGTGAGCGTGCGATGGGCCTGGGCATCCTCGTTCTCGGACTGGCGATCTTCCAC
>JANLJK010000441.1 GCA_029255525.1 Pseudolabrys sp. | reverse complement strand
CGACCTCCGCGACGGCGGTGCCATTGCCGTAAGTCATTGCGTCGATGACGACGTTCTCGGTGGCATCTAAGCCGGGCGGCAGATTGCCGGGCAGCACGAAGCCGGCCGCGCCCGCCATGGTCTTGGCGATCTTGCCGAGCGGGATCTTCATATCGGCGGCGCCTTTGACCACGACATGATCGCCGTCGATGTCGAGATCGGCGGCATCGACTTCCAGCAGATGGCTGGCGACGAGCAAAGCCTTCTCGCGCACCTTGACGGCGGCGACATGCGCGGACGAGCCGGCCATCACCGCCTGCCGGCTGTTGAAGCCGCCGAAGCCGTTTCGCACCTTGCCGGAGTCGCCGGCCGTGACCGCGACGCGCTCCATGAGGCCGCCGAGCTGTTCGGCGACGATCTGCGCGATCATGGTCTTGGTGCTTTGCCCCATGGCGGCCGCGCCGGTCGCGACTTCGATCTTGCCCGAGGCGGTGACGCGCACGCTGACCTGCTCGTAAGGTCCACGGCCTGTCGCCTCGACGAAATTGGCAAGCCCGATGCCGAGATAGCGGCCGGCTGTACGCGCTTCGCTCTGCCGTTGCGGAAAGTCCGTCCAGCCCGCGCGTTTGAGCGCATCGGCCTGGCAGGCCGGATAGTCGCCGGAATCGAGTACGATCGGCACGCCGCCGCGCGTGACGAAACCCTTCTTGAATGGCATGGCCTCGGCCGGCACCAGGTTGCGGCGGCGGATCTCGGCGCGGTCGATATTCAGTTCCTGCGCGGCGTGATCGAGCAGGCGCTCCATCACGAAGACGCCTTGCGGCTGGCCGGCGCCGCGCACCGGCGTCACCGGCACCTTGTTGGTGAGTGCGACCTTCACGTCCATGCGATAGGCCGGCACGACATAAGCGAGCGACAGCGCGGCAACCGCACCCTGCGGCACCGTGAGACCGCGCGCCGTATAGGCGCCGTGGTCGTGCAGCAGCGCGCCGCGCACGCCGAGGATCTTGCCGTCGGCGTCGAGCGCAATCTCCGCATCCCAATACTGATCGCGCTCTTGCGTGGTCGAGATGAAATGCTCGCGGCGGTCCTCGATCCATCGCACGGGAAGGTCGAGGATCAGCGCGGCAATCGCGACCGCGGCTTCCTCCGGATAGAACACCAGCTTCGGCCCGAAGCCGCCGCCGACATCCGGCGCGACGACGCGAATAGATGCCTCCTCACGGTCGAGCAGTTCGGCGAGAATGCGAGCCGCCACCAGCGGTGTCTGCGTCGAGCTCCACAAAGTGAGCTTGCCGTCGACTTCATCGTGCATCGCGATGCAGCCGCGGCATTCCATGGAATGGGCGCAGCCGCGGTGCAGCCAGTAGGAGTCTTTGAACACATGGGCCGCGCCGGCGAAAGCCGCATCGACATCGCCATAGGCACTGGCGAATTCGGCGACCAGATTATGCGTCGCATCGCTATGGACCGGCGGCGCATCGGCAGCGAGCGCGGCGCGGCAATCGGACGCCGCCGCCATGACCTCGAACTCGATCTCCACCAGGCCGGCGCCGTCCTCGGCCACGTAAGCATCCGTCGCGACCACCATGGCGATGGCTTCGCCGACATAGACGGTCTCATCGGCAGCGAGAATGTAACGGTCGCGCTGCTGCTTGTAGGTCTTGTCCGGCAGTGCGACGACGAGGCGATCGGTCGTGGCGACGGCGCGGATATCGTCACAGGTGAGTACGGCGACGACGCCCGGCAGCGCCAGAGCGGCACTCTTGTCGATCGAGACGATCTTAGCGTGCGCATGCGGGCTGCGCACGAAGGCGGCGTGCAGCATCCCTGGCAGCCGGATGTCGCCGACAAAGCGCGCTTTGCCGCGTAACAGATCCCGGTCTTCGATCCGGGCGGTCGACTGTCCGAATGTTTTGGTCACGCGGGGCTACGCTGGAACACGGGTGTTCTCACCGGTCACATGAGCGAGGCGGGTGGCTTGTTGCGTGTGCCCCGCTTGGCCTGCTCCTTCGCCTCGGTGAAGTCTTCATCCTCGAGCGGTCGGCCTTTGTTGGTGAGGAGATGCCGCACGAGATTGGCGGCGGCCTGGCCTTTCAGCGCACGGCCCCACATTTCGTCGATGGCGGACTCGTGGAAGGCGAGGGCATCGGGAGCCGAGGTGATCATGGCGACGCCGACGCGCACATTGGGCTCGCCGCCGAGGCGGAACGGGCTGAGCACCAGAATCTTGCGGTCCGGCTGGCGGAAGAGCTGGAAGCCGGTGTGTGGTAGCGTGTCGGTAACGATACCGATTTGGACGCCGATCGGCGGGTTCTCGAGCAGCTTCGTGAAGTGCTCGATCTCGGCGCGGGCCAGCGCCTTGCGTTTCAAGACAACGTCTTCGGGCAACCCGCTGCGGCCGATGAGCCCGTGGTGCAGGAAGCGCTCGATCTCCATCGCCGACATCAGGTTGACGATGTTCGGGCGGCGGCGGCGATAGGTTGCCTTGCGCTCGCGCAGGATCTGCATGATCTTTGGAATGTCGCTCAGTGCGCGCTCGCGGTTGGCGACATTCTTGGTGACGTTCTCGGTGAGCACTTCCTCGAGCGTGGTCTCGAAATTGTCGGACGCCAACAGGAATGAGATCGGCCCCGACAGCACCATGATGTGCTCGGACGTTTCCTCGATCTGCCGCATGCGCTCGAAATAGCTGACCGCCGACGGGATGTATTCGATGCCGACGCCGAGCAAGGTCGGGATGGAGACGCCGAGCAGTTCGGCGAGCCGTTCGAGCGTTTCGATCTTGGCGAGCTCGCCCTTCTCGAAGCGATACAGCGCCGTCCGCGAGATGCCGAGCTGGCTGGCGATTTCGTCGGCGCTCAGGCCGGAGCCGAGCCGGTAGGCCTTCAGCCGGTTGCCGATTTCGTCGTAGCGGAAAGCCATCGCTCTCTCCAATGAATCACGGATTAGGCACGAGCACGATACGGCCACTCACGCGTCTGTCCACAATTTCCTGCAACGCTTGCGCGAAGGAGTCGAGAGGATAGGTGACGGTCGCCGCCGGCTTGAGCTTGCCGGCCTCGAACATCGCAAAAATCTCCTCCATGCACTGCGCCATCAGTTCCGGTGTGCGCTTGCGATAATCGCTCACCTGCAGGCCGCTGACCTCGATATTCTTGACCAGCAGGTAGTTCGCCTTGACGCTCGGGATGCGGCCGGAGGCAAAGCCGATCACCACCAGACGGCCACGCCAGGCCAGCGCTCGCAGCGCCGCGTCGAAGGCGTCGCCGCCGATCGGGTCGATGACGATGTCGACGCCTTTGCCGCCATTCTTGGCGAAAACCTGCTCGCGCAAAGCGTCGCGCAGATTGTCCTTCGATAGATCGATAGTGTCGTCGGCGCCGGCTGCCAGTGCGAGGGGGGCCTTGGCGGCATTGGACACGCCGGCCAATACTTTGGCGCCCATGGCTTTGGCGAGCTGCACCGCGGCAAGGCCGACGCCGCCGGTGCTGCCGAGCACCAACACGCTGTCGCCCGCCTTGATGCGCGCGCGCTCGCGCAGCGCAAACCATGAAGTGTCGTACACGAGCGCCATTGAGGCGGCGTCGACGAAGCTCATCGCGTCCGGCAGGACGAAGCACTGCTTGGCATCGACGCAGATTTTTTCGGCATAGCCGCCCTGTTCGGCCAGGGTCAGCACCCGATCGCCGACCTTCAGGGTGGTGACGCCGGCACCGAGCGCGCTGACCACGCCGGCCGGCAACTTGCCGGGGGCGAAAGGACGTTCCGGCAGAAACTGGTACTTGCCGGTGACGACGAGGCTGTCGACATAGTTCACCGCCGCGGCCTTGATGGTGACGAGGACTTGGCCCGGGCCGGGCACGGGGTCCGGCAGGTCGCCGACCGTGTGGCTGAGGATCGGCCCGAATTCTTTGACGACGGCGGCGCGCATGTTGAAAAAACCGATGAAAGAACAACTATCTCATTTTTAGTACACTTGCCCGGCAGGCGCAACATTAAAGGGCCGGGCGGAGCGCCGCTGGATGCCGAATATTGTAGGGAATATGGTGCTTTACGGGGCTTTGGAAGTGTGTAAATCTGCACCATCGGCACTGTAGCAATAAGTGTACAGCGTCCCGAAACGCAGAGATCACCGAAAGCGCGGCACTGGCTGCGGCCAAGGTGTTTGGAGCACACTCAAGCCCAAGCCATGAAACCCGCCTCCTTCAGCTATCACGTGCCGACCTCGGTCGACGAAGCCGTCGCGC
Source organism: Pseudolabrys sp. (assembly GCA_029255525.1). Taxonomy (GTDB): domain Bacteria; phylum Pseudomonadota; class Alphaproteobacteria; order Rhizobiales; family Xanthobacteraceae; genus Pseudolabrys. Next base: position 8,833 of record JANLJK010000441.1, on the reverse strand, counting down.
TTTTGGCCGAGCTGGGGCCGCAGGACGGCCGCATCCTCGCCGGTGGGCAGAGCCTGGTGCCGACCATGGCCTTCCGCATGGCGCGGCCGACGCACCTCATCGACATCAACGGCATCGCCGAGCTGGCCAGACTGACGGCCGGCGGCGGGATCGTCACGGTTGGCGCCTGCGTCCGCCATGCCGCTTTTGACAGCGGCACGCTGCCGGGCGCGACTGGCGCGTTGCTGCGCAAGGTCGTGCAGAACATTGCGCATTACCCGATCCGCACCCGCGGCACCTTCTGCGGCAGCGTCGCTAATGCCGACCCGGCGTCGGAATGGTGCTGCGTGATGGCGGCGCTCGACGGCGTCGCGGTGCTGCGCAGCCAGCGCGGCACGCGCCGCGTGCCGGCCGCCGAATTCTATCAGGGCGTGATGGCGACCGCTCTGGACGAGGATGAACTGCTGGTGGCGGCCGAGCTGCCGATGCTGGCCGACGATACGCGTACCGGCTTTGTCGAGTTCAGCCGCCGTAAGGGCGATTTCGCCATCGCCATGGCGCTGGTGGCCTATCGGCTCGAAGGCGGCGTGATCGTCGAACCGCGCGTGGCGATCGGTGGTGCCGAGCCCCATGCGCGCCGGATCGCTGAGGCCGAGGACGTGCTGAGCGGGCAGGCGCCGGGAGCGGCGGCCTTTGTCGCGGCGGCCGAGGCGGCGTCGGCGGCAGTCGATCCCATGGAAGACATCAACAACACCGCCGCTTATCGCCGCGGCCTGGTGCGCACGCTCACCCAGCGCGCGTTGGAGAGCGCAGAATGACCGAGCGGCGCGAGATCACGCTGACCATCAACGGAACGGCCCATAAGGTGACGGTCGAGCCGCGCCGGACGCTTGCCGACGTCATCCGCGACGACTGCGGCCAGACCGGCACGCATATTGGCTGCGAGCACGGCGTCTGCGGCGCCTGCACCGTGCTGGTCGACAACGAGCCGGTGCGCTCGTGCCTCATGTTCGCGGTGCAGGCCGAAGGCCGCAGCATCCGCACCGTCGAAGGCCTGCAGCAGGGCGAGCAACTGCACCCAATGCAGGAGGCCTTCATGCGCCATCACGCTTTGCAGTGCGGCTTCTGCACGCCCGGTTTCCTGATGCTGGCGGTCGGCGCGCTGGAGAAGCGGCCGGACCTGAACGACGAGGAACTGGTCGATATCCTGTCATCCAATCTGTGCCGCTGCACTGGCTATGAGAACATCATCAAGGCCGTGCGCGCGGCCGCGGCCGACATGAAAGCCCGGGCGTGACGGTCAAGCCGACATCCTGGATCGGTGCCTCGGTCGAGCGGCTGGAAGACAAGCCGCTGGTGACCGGGCGCGGGCGCTTTGCCGGCGACGTGTCGTTTCCACATCAATTGCACATGCGCATGGTGCGCTCGTCTTATGCGCATGGCCGCCTCAAGGCGATTGATGTGACCGAGGCGCGCGCGGTGCCCGGAGTCGTCGCGGTGTGGACCGCGGACGATATCGCCGATTTGCCGCCGATCGACTTCCGCGAGGGGCCGAACGAGAAACTGGCGCCGTTCCGGCAGTCGGTGCTGGCCAAGGATGTCGTGCGCTATGCCGGCGAGCCGGTGGCGGCGGTGTTTGCCACCGATCCTTATGTCGCCGAGGATGCAGCGGAACTCGTCACCATGGACGTCGACGAACTGGACGCGGTGATCGATGCCTCGCTGCCGGCCAGCGAATTCGCCGCCGGGCTGACCACCGAGCCGACGATCTGCCGCCAGGGTTATGGCGACATCGCGGCCGCCTTCAAGGGCGCCGCGGCGATCGTCGAGATGGACCTGTCGGTCGGCCGTCATTCCGGTGTGCCGTTGGAGACGCGCGGCGCCATCGGCCGCTACGACGCGGCGCGCGACGTATTGGAACTGCACGGCGCCGCCAAGGTGCCGCACAAGAACCGCGAGTCGTTGGCCCGCATGTTCGGCCGCAGCACCGCCGGCGTTCATCTCTACGAAGGGCATGTCGGCGGCGGCTTCGGCGTGCGTGGCGAGATTTATCCTGAGGACGTCCTGGTCCTGGTCGCGGCGATGCGGCTCGGCCGGCCGGTCAAATGGCTGGAGGACCGGCGCGAGCACATGATCGCCGCCAACCATTCGCGCCAGCAGCGCCACTGCATCCGTGCGGCGGTTGACGCCGAGGGGCGTCTCATCGGTATCGACGACGACTTTTTCCACGATCAGGGCGCCTACATCCGCACCCACGGCACCCGCGTCGCCGACACCGCTTGCGGCATTCTCCCCGGGCCGTACCGGCTGCCGCATTATCGCGTGAACGCGCATTTTCGCCTGACCAACAAGACGCCGGCCGCGACCTATCGTTCGCCCGGCCGCTACGAGACCAATTTCGTGCGCGAGCGGCTGATGGACGCCATTGCGCGCAAGCTCGGTCTGTCGCGCATCGAAGTGCGTCGCCGCAACCTGATCAGCCCTGACGAAATGCCCTATGAGCGGCCGCTGGTCGCGCTGGGCGATGAAGTGGTGCTCGACTCCGGCGACTACGAAGGCCTTCTGAACAAGGCGCTGGAGCGCTGTCAGTGGGATAGACTTGAACGCGAGGTCGCCGAGCGGCGCAAGGCCGGCGAATATGTAGGCCTCGGCCTTGCGATGTATGTCGAGAAGAGCGGCCTGGGCCCGACTGACGGCGCGCGCGTGAATGTGCACACCAATGGCGAGGTTGAGGTCATCACCGGCGGTGCGTCGGTGGGGCAGGGCTTCGAGACCGTCATCGCGCAGGTTTGTGCCGAGACACTTGGCGTCGACTACAAGCGTGTGCGCGTCATCCATGGCCGCACCGACCGCATCGAATACGGCATCGGCGCGCATGCCACGCGCGCGACGGTGATGACTGCTAACGCCACCGCGGTGGCGGCCGGCAAGGTGCGCGTCAAGGCGCTCGACATGGCCGCGCAGCTTCTGCAAACCGACGCTGGGCAACTGACCATCGTCAACGGCAGTGTCATGCGCACCGATGGTGCCGGTGCCAGCATCGATCTTGGCGATCTGGCGCATCATCTGCGGCCGGTGTCGCCGACGCGCGGCGAGCGCGATCCAGGGCTGGCCGCCGAAGGCTGGTTCACCACGGCGCATATGACTTATCCGTACGGCGTACAGATCGCGCTCGTGAGGATCGATCCCAGCACCGGCGGCGTTGATATCGAGAAGATGCTGATCGCTTTCGATGTCGGTCGTTCGATCAACCCCATGCTGGTGCGCGGCCAACTGGTCGGTGGCTTCGTCCAGGGGTTGGGCGGCGCGCTGTTCGAGGAATTCCAATACGACGAGCGCGGCCAGCCGCTGTCGGTGACCTTTGCCGATTATCTGATGCCGACGGCGCATGAGGTCCCGGAGGTGGATATCCTGGTGACCGAGGATGCGCCGAGTTCCTGCAATCCGCTCGGCATCAAGGGCGCCGGCGAAGGCGGCGTCGCCGCCGTCGGCGCCGTGATCGCCTCGGCCGTCGACGATGCGCTCGGCGGCAAAGGCCTGATCACGCAGATCCCGATCACGCCGCAGGCGGTGAAGGCGATGATCGATGGGCAACGTAAATAGCGTCTAGATCACGCCCGCTCGTCCCCGCTTTCGCGGGAATGAGCGGTGCATGTGTTTTCCGCCTTACTCCTGCATCGCCTCTTCGCGCGTCTTGCGAATGGTCGGCAGCGCCACGATCAGCAGCAGGCCCGCCGCCACGATCAGGAAAAACAGGCTGATCGGCTCCTGCACGAAGACCATGGCGTCGCCGCGCGAGATGAGCAGGCTGCGGCGCAGGTTCTCTTCCATCATCGGGCCGAGCACGAAGCCGAGAATGAGCGGCGCCGGTTCGCAGTCCAGCTTGACGCAGACGTAACCGAACACCGCGAAGAAGGCCATGACGTAGACATCGAACAGGTTCGAGTTCACCGTGTAGGTGCCGATGCAGCAGAACACGACGATCGATGGGTAAAGCAGGCGATAGGGCATGCGCAGCAGCTTCACCCACATGCCGACCAGCGGCAGGTTCAGGATCACCAGCATCAGGTTGCCGAGCCACATGCTGACGATGACGCCCCAGAATAAGCCTGGACGTTCGGTCATGACACGCGGGCCGGGCGAGATGCCGTGGATCATCATCGCGCCGATCATCATCGCCATCGTCGGATTGGACGGAATGCCGAGCGTCAGCATCGGGATGAACGAGGTCTGCGCGCCGGCATTGTTCGCCGATTCCGGGGCGGCGACGCCGCGGATGTCGCCATGACCGAAGCGGCGCGGCTTCTTCGCCACTTTCTTTTCCAATGTATAGGCAGCGAACGCGGCGAGCAGCGCGCCGCCGCCGGGCAGCACACCGAGGATCGAGCCGAGGGTCGTGCCGCGCAAGATCGACGGAATGCAGTATTTGATGTCGGCCAAGGTCGGCCAGACGCGGCCGATCTTAGAATGCACCTCGGCGTTTTCTTCTTTCTTGCCGAGGTTGAGCGCGATATCGGCGAGCCCGTAGATCGCCATCGAGAGTGCGACGAATTCGATACCGTCCGCCAGGCCGCGGAAGCCGAAGGTGAAGCGCCGGATGCCGGAATTGATGTCGGAGCCGACCAGGCCGAACATCAGGCCGAGCACGACCATGCCCAGCGCCTTGATCACGGAGCCGCGCGCCAACACGATCGCGGCCACAAGGCCGCAGACCATCAGCGAGAAATATTCGGCCGGCCCGAAACTGAGCGCGATCGAGGCCAAAGGGGGGGCGGCGACGACGACGAGGACGGTGGCGACGCAGCCGGCGAAGAAGGAGCCGAGCGCGGCAATGCCGAGCGCGGGGCCGGCGCGGCCGGCGAGCGCCATCTTGTGGCCGTCGATGGTGGTGACGACCGACGAAGCCTCGCCCGGGATGTTCACCAGGATGGCTGTGGTCGAGCCGCCATATTGCGCGCCGTAATAGATGCCGGCGAGCATGATCAGCGCCGACTCCGGCGGCAGCGTGAAGGAAAACGGCAGCAGCATCGCCACGGTCGTCACCGGGCCGATGCCCGGAAGCACGCCGACGAGCGTGCCGAGAAGCACGCCGGCAAAGCAATAGAGAAGGTTGGTGACCGTCAGCGCGACGCTGAAACCGGTCGCCAAATTTGTCAGGAAATCCATCTAAGTCCCCGGAAGTCGCGTTAGAGCGCGGGCCAGATCGGCAAAGGCAGGCGCAAGGCGAAATGGAATATGCCGACCGACAGCGCGGCCAGAGCGACCGACAGGATCGCAATTTCAAGCGGTCCGGATTCGCGCCCGGCGAGGGCTGCGATGGCGACCGTCAGAATGAGGGAGAGCACGAGGCCGAGCGGCTCGATCGTCTCGCCGAAGGCGACGACGCCGACGACCAGAAGCAGCAGCGGGCGGATCGTCGCGCTCGCCACCGGCTCGTCTCCGGCGGTGATGGCGCGCGCGATGAGCAAGAGCCCGAGTGCGCCGAGAACGACGCCGAGAACGACCGGAAAATAGCCCGGTCCCATCTCGCCCGAGGTGCCCATCGAGTAGCCCCGGGCGATATAGAGCCCGACGGCGGCGAAGCACAGAAACATAACGCCGGACCAGAAGTCCTTGCCTGCTTTGATCTTCAGCATTGGGTCATGTCTCTATGCTTGGCCGTGTATAGGAGCGTTGCCTGTCAGTTCGTCGGCTTGATCTTGCCTTCGACGATGACCTTCTTCCACTTCTCGAAGTCGGCCTTGACAAAGGCGGCGCCGACGTCCGGCGTTGTGCCGCGGGGTGAGGCGCCGACCTTGGCGAAGGCGGCCTTGAGCTCGGGCTTCTCCAGCGCGGTCTTGATCGCGGCATTCAGCTTCGTTTTGACGTCGGCGGGCAGGCCGACCGGCGCGAAGACGGCAAGCCACAGGTCGACGCTGAAGCCCTTGATGCCGGATTCGGCCACGGTCGGCTTGTCGGCGTAGACGTCGTTGCGGGTCTCACCGGTGGTGGCGAGGGCGATCACGCGGTTGTCGCCGGTGAATGGCAGGGCACCGGCGATGCTGCTGAAGGCAAACTGTACTTTGTTCGACATCATGTCGGTGTAGGAGGCGCCGATGCCTTTATACGGCACATGCGTGGCGACGATGCCGGTGCTCTGTTTGTACAGCTCACCCGCCAGGTGCGGCGTGGTGCCGATGCCGGCGGAGGCGAAGTTGAGCTTGCCCGGATTGGCTTTGCCGTAAGCGACGAACTCCGCGAAGGTTTTCACGTTCAGGCCGGGCGACACGACCAGGACCAGCGGCGAAGAACTGACCACCGAGACGGTGTCGAGCTGCTTGAACAGGTCATAAGGCACGCTCTCCTGCAAAGTCGGATTGATGACAATCGCCGGATCCATCAGCAGCAGCGTGTAGCCGTCAGGCTGGGCACGGGCGACGACGTCGGTGCCGACGATGCCGCCGGCACCCGGGCGGTTCTCCGCCACCACGGGCTGGCCGAGCGCGTCGCCGACATGCTGCGCCAGCGTGCGGCCGATGAAGTCGACTACGCCACCGGGGCTGTAGGGCAGCACCAGCTTCACCGGCTTGGTCGGATAAGATTGCGCAAAGGTCGCGGTCGAGAGGAGGGAAAGACCGATCGCGGCGGCGATGGTCGACATCCGCAGTTTCGTGGTCATTGCAAATTCCTCGTTTCTGTCTCGTTCTGGCTGTGACGTCGGCTTTAAAGCTTCAAGGCCGTGGCGGAATCTGAATCAGTTCGGAGAGCTGCTGCTGCGAGAGCGGCGCGGACAGGGTCTTGAAGGTGATTGCGTCGGCCATGATCGCGTCGACACCCGACACCTTGTCCGGCGACATCACCGCTTTCGGCATGAAGGTGTCGCGGATCTGGATCGCGAGGTTCTCCGGCACCTTGCTGTATTCCGAGAAGATGCGGACACCGCGGGGATCGGAATAAAGAAACTCGTAACTCTCGCGATAAGCTTGCATGAAGCGCTTGATGACGTCGGCGCGCTGCTTCAACGCATTGGCGTTGACGATGTGCACGCGCACCGTCTGGTTCACCATCGACGGCGCGTCGTTGCCGCGCGCGATCAGGCGGATCTTGCCTTCCTGCAACTGTTGCAGGCCGAAGGGCGGCGAGGCCCAGCCGACATCGATCTGGCCGGACATCACTTGCGTTAGTGTCACCGCGCTGGCGCCGGTCGCGGTCGCCTTGGTGCTGGTGCCGAAATGCTTGATCAGCGCCAGCAGCGTGATGTGCGTCGAGGCGCCGACGGTTGAGAAGCCGGCGGTCTTGCCATTGGTGTCCTTGAACGACTTGATCGGCGAGTCAGCCGGTACATACCAATAGAGATCGCCAGCGCCGGTGGTGCCGGCTGCGAGAATGCGCACCGGCGCACCCTTCGCAAAGGCGCCCATCACCGCCTGGGTGCCCGCGGCAACACCGATGTCGACGCTGCCGGAGATGACGGCCTGCATCGTTTCGCCGCCGCCTTGCGTGTAGAGGATTTCGAGTTGCAGCCCGTGCTTGGCGAAGATGCCGGCGCGCTGGCCGATCTCGGGGATCGATGTGTCCCAATTGTTTGGCGCGCCGACGGCGAGCTTGAGAACATCGGCGGCATGCGACGTCGCCGGTGCGGTGGCGAGCAGCAGTGAGACAATGGCGCTTTTGATGATGTGCGAGACTGACATCGGACCCCTTAGGTGTGACGACCGGCCGGCACCAGTACTGTACCAATAACGTTGAACTGTAACATTATAAGTACACGTACCAAAAAATGACAAGGCGGCGCGCTGCGCAAATAGGGAGCATCGTGCGTGCGCGGATGCCTCATGGTCATGCCGTGCTGAAGCTGCCGCGGCCGACGGCGACGAGCCGGCCCTGCGTATCGGTGATGTCGATGTCGACGCGCGCGACCGTGCGGCCGGCTTTGAGCAGTCGCGCGCGGGCGATCAGATTCTCGCCGTCGGACGGACGCAGATAATCGATGCGCAGATCGATGGTCGGCGCCATCTTGCCGATCTTGACGGCGACGGCGGCGTGACCGGCGAGATCGATCAAGGTGGCGATGACGCCGCCATGAAACGATTTCTCGTTCGGCGCGCGGGCGAGTTCGTCGCGATAGCTAAGCGCGATGGTCACCGTGCCGCTGATCGGATCGGCGTCGACGGCTTGCGGGCGCAGCACGCTATGGAACGGTGGGCGTTCCATCTCCTCGCGCAGGCGCGCGAGCGCGGTGCTGCGATCGGCCGTCATCCGGCTTTGGCCTGAAAGCGCACGGCGGTCGGCTTGGCGCGCCCTTCGGCGATCCAATCGACGACGTCGCGCTTGCGCATCTTGCCGCTCGCCGTCAGCGGGATCTCATCGACCTCAAGGAAGAACTCCGGCATGTCGTATTTCGACAGGCCGACATCGTCGAGATGCTTGAGGATATCTTCGGCGCTCGCGGCCTTGCCCGGCTGGAACATGACGGCGAGGCAGACGCGCTCGCCCAGCCGCTGATCGGGCACAGGCACCGCCGCGACGCGTTTGACGGCGTCGTGTGTCGAGGCGAGCGCTTCGATCTTGGCCGGATAGATGTTGTGGCCGCCGCGGATGATGACGTCCTTCTTACGGCCGGTGATGCGCAGATAGCCATTCTCGTCCACCCAGCCGAGGTCGCCGGTCATGAACCAGCCGTCGCGGTTGAAGGATTCTTCGGTGGACTTCTGATCGTCGAAATAACCGAGCATCAGGCTGGCGCCTCGGCCGCCGATCTGGCCGATCTCGCGCGGCGGCAGTTCGCGGTTGGGATCCTCGCGGTCGAAGATACGAATTTCGTAGCCGGGACAGGACCTGCCGCAGCTTTCGACGATCAGCTTCGGATCGTCAT
>JANLJK010000440.1 GCA_029255525.1 Pseudolabrys sp. | reverse complement strand
GTCAAGCTCGCGCCCGCCGGCATCACCATGCAGGAACTGATCGACGAATATTGCGGCGGCATGGAAGCCGGCCACAGCTTCAAGGCCTATCTGCCGGGCGGTCCCTCGGGCGGCATTCTGCCGGCGTCGATGGCCGATATCCCGCTCGATTTCGGCACGCTGGAAAAATACGGCTGTTTCGTCGGCTCGCACGCGGTTGTGATCCTGTCCGACAAGGACGACATAAAAGCTGCGGCGTTGAACCTGATGAGGTTCTTCGAGGACGAGAGCTGCGGCCAGTGCACGCCGTGCCGCGTCGGCACCGAGAAGGCGGCCGCGCTGATGGCGCAAGGCCCGTGGAACGTCGATCTCTTGAACGAGCTGTCGACCGCCATGCGCGACGCCTCGATCTGCGGTCTCGGCCAGGCGGCGCCCAATCCGCTTTTGTGCGTATTGAAGTATTTCCCCGAGGAACTGACGAAGCCGTTGGGGAAGTGGTGATGAGGATCGCGGCCGCACGCCGGAGTGTCGTCCCCGCACGCAGACATCGGGTTTACCCGATGTCTGCAATTTACAGTGCGCAAGTCGGCTATAGCCGACTTGCGGTGGCGGGGACCCAGTACGCCGCAGCCTATCGAGAGCGCACGGCATACTGGATCCCGGCTCTCGCTTTGCTCGGCCGGGATGACAGCCGAGCCTTTAGGTGACTCCATGAGCACTGATCAGAAGTCCAACACCTTCTTCATCGACGACCGCGAGATCGATATCCGCGAAGGCGAGTCGATCTTCCGCGCGGCGCGTAGGCTCGACATCAAGCTGCCGCATCTGTGCTACACGCCGAAGCCCGGCTATCGCGCCGACGGTAATTGCCGCGTCTGCATGGTCGAGATCGAGGGTGAGCGCGTTTTGGCCGCGAGCTGCATTCGCCAGCCTTCGCCCGGCATGAAGGTGAAGACCCAAACCGACCGCGCCAAGACCGCGCGCAAGATGGTCGCCGAACTGCTGCTGACCGACCAGCCGGCGCAGGACGTCGCGCACGACCCGGACAGCGAGTTCTGGAAAGTCGCCGGCCGCCAGGGCCTCACGACCAGCCGCTTCCCCAAGCGCGACGCCATCGTCGTGCCTGAGCCTGACCGCAGCCATGTGGCGATGGCGGTCAATCTCGACGCCTGCATCCAGTGCAATCTTTGTGTGCGCGCCTGCCGCGAGGTGCAGGTCAACGACGTCATCGGCATGGCCTTTCGCGGCCACGGCGAGAAGATCGTCTTCGACTTCGACGATCCGATGGGCGCCTCCACCTGCGTCGCCTGCGGCGAATGCGTGCAGGCTTGCCCGACCGGCGCGCTGATGCCGGCGACCATGGTCGACGAGAACAACGTCTATAAAGGCAAGCCCGACCGCACCGTCGACAGTGTCTGCCCCTATTGCGGCGTCGGCTGCCAGCTCACTTATCAGATCAAGGACGACAAGATCGTCGCCGTTACCGGCAAGAACGGCCCGGCCAACCAGAACCGGCTCTGCGTCAAAGGCCGCTTCGGCTTCGACTACGTGCATAACAAGCAGCGCCTTTTGAAGCCGATGATCCGCAAGGACAATACGCCAAAAGTCCCGCACGAATTCATCGATCCATCCAATCCGTGGACGCATTTCCGCGAAGCCACCTGGGAGGAGGCGCTCGACCGCGCCGCCTCAGGTCTCGTCAAGATTCGCGACCGCGACGGGCCGAACGCGCTGGCCGGCTTCGGCTCGGCCAAGGGCTCGAACGAAGAGGCCTACCTGTTCCAGAAGCTGGTGCGCACCGGCTTCGGCACCAACAATGTCGATCACTGCACGCGGCTCTGCCACGCCTCGTCGGTGTCGGCGCTTCTCGAAGGCGTCGGCTCGGCCGCTGTCACCGCGACCTTCAACGAGGTCAAGAATTCGGAAGTCATCATCGTCATCGGCGCCAACCCGACCGAGAACCATCCGGTCGCGGCCACCTTCTTCAAGCAGGCGGCCAAGCGCGGCGCCAAGCTCGTCATCATGGACCCGCGCGGCACCGCGATGAAGCGCCACGCCTGGAAGATGATGCAGTTCAAGAACGGCACCGACGTGGCGATGCTCAACGCCATGTTGAACGTGATCGTCGAAGAGAAGCTCTACGATCAGCAATATATCCAGACCTATGTCGAAGGCTTCGAGGCCTGGAAAGAGAACGTCAAGGACTTCACGCCGGAGGAGATGGCGCCGATCTGCGGCATCGAGCCGGAGACCTTGCGTGAGGTCGCGCGCGCTTATGCCCGCGCCGAGTCGTCAATCATCTTCTGGGGCATGGGCGTGTCGCAGCACACGCACGGCACCGACAATGCGCGTTGTCTGATCGCGCTCGCGCTCATCACCGGCCAGATCGGCCGTCCCGGTACGGGCCTGCATCCCTTGCGCGGCCAGAACAACGTGCAGGGCGCCTCCGACGCCGGCCTCATCCCGATGTTCTTCCCCGACTACAAGTCGGTCGAGAACCCGGAAATCCGCGCGCAATACGAAGCCAAGTGGGGCGTCAAGCTGCCGCCGAAGCGCGGCAAGACCGTGGTCGAGATCATGGACGCGGTGCATGCCGACGAGATCAAGGGCATGTATATCGAGGGCGAGAACCCGGCGATGTCCGATCCCGATCTCAATCACGCCCGCGAGGCCTTGGCGCATCTTGAGCATCTCGTGGTGCAGGACCTGTTCCTCACCGAGACGGCCGTCTACGCCGACGTCATTCTTCCCGCGTCCGGCTGGCCGGAGAAGGACGGTACCGTCACCAACACCAATCGTCAGGTGCAGATGGGCCGTAAGGCTATTCCGTTGCCGGGCGATGCGCGCCAGGATCTCTGGATCATCACGGAGATCGCCAACCGCATGGGCTGCGGCTGGAACTACAAGCATGTCGGCGAGGTCTTCGACGAGATGGCGTCGATGATGCCGGCGCTCGCCAACATCACCTGGGATCGCGTCGACCGCGAATATGCGGTCACCTATCCGACCGATGGCGCCGATAAGCCCGGCCGCGACGTCGTGTTCGAGGACGGCTTCCCGCGTCCGGGCGGCTTTGCCAAGCTGGTCGCAACCAAGCTGCAGCCGCCGGACGAAGTGCCGGATCACGACTATCCGTTCATCCTGTCGACCGGCCGCCAGCTCGAGCATTGGCACACCGGTTCGATGACGCGCCGCGCCGAGGTGCTCGACGCGCTGGAGCCGTCGGCCATTGCGCAGCTCTCGCGCGGCACGATTCAACGGCTCGGCATCGAGCCCGGCGATTTCGTGCGTGTCACGACGCGGCGCGGCTCGGTGGTGTTGAACGCGCGGCAAGACGACGCCGTGCCGGACGGCGTGGTGTTCATCCCCTTCGCTTATGTCGAAGCGGCGGCGAACTTGCTCACGAATCCGAAGCTCGATCCCTTCGGCAAGATCCCCGAGTTCAAGTTCTGCGCCGCCAAGGTCGAGCGCGCCGACCCGCCGCGGATGGAAGCGGCGGAGTAGAAGTGGCTGTCGTCTCCGCGAAGGCGGGGACTCATACGCCGTGCACTATCGATAGGACTCGGATTATGGGGCCCGGCTCGCGCTGGCTGCGCTCGCTTGGCCGGGACGACAGCGTAGGGGGCGCAAAGACGCGTACCCGCTGTGCGCATGCACAGCCTCTCTCCGTCTCATCCTGAGAGTCTGACTCAAAATGCAGCCTGTAAAATCAGCACGTTCGTCGGAGTTCGTCATGCCCGGCCTTGTGCCGGGCATCCACGTCTTCAAGCGATAGCAACAAGAAAGGCGTGGATGGCCGGGACATAAGGGCGTTCACGCCCGTCTTTGACGGGCTATGCCCGGCCATGACGGGTGGAAAGGCTCCTTCAAGCCACTGAAGTAACTCGTGCCATTTCCGGTCAGGCTCTGAGGAGCCGCACCGTCGCCCGAAGGTCGAAGGCGGGCGTCTCGAAGGATGGCCACACACGCGTGCGCACCGAAACATCGATGGGCTCGGCCCTGCGGGCCGCCCCGGAATGACGATGCTGTTTGACAACTGAATCGAGACGAGCCGGGCGGGCGACGTTGCGCGCCGCCCTCAAGCTTCCGCCGCGTCCAGCAACCCGAAGCCATGGCCGAGCTTGCGGCGCGTGCGGCGCAAGGCGCGGTGCGCGGCGTAAGCATCGCCGGCCAGACGCATGAGGCCGCCGATCTGGTGCGGCCGCGCGATGAGGCCGCGCATGACGGCGAGCACATTGGTGCCGCCGTCGGGGCGCATGCCGGCGAGCGCGGCGTCGGGCACGGCGCGGTGCGCGGGATCGATCACCACGCGCGCGGCGCCGAAGCTCAGGCCGTGGTCGGCGGCGAGCCGGCCGACCAGATGCGATTCCATGTCGACGCCGGCGGCGCCGGTCTCGGTATGGATGCGGCGCTTGCCGTGCATGTCGGTGACGGCGGTGTCGACGCCCATGATCGGCGCGTGGGTCGCGCCGGGGATCAGAGCCAGCATGCGGTCGGTCAAAGCCTGGTCGGTCGGGCGCGTCTGTCCGGCGTCGATCACCGAGGACGCCACAATCCAGTCGCCGGCGCGCAGATGCGGCGCCAGCCCGCCGGCGACGCCGAAGCTGATGATGCTGCGGCAGCCGCGCTCGACCGCCGCCTCGATCACGCCGGTGACGTCGGTCTGCTGGTCGCGGCAGATGACGAAAACGCCGGGGCCGGCGGCGATGCGGGCCTCGAAGGCGAGGCCGACCAGCGCGATGATGAAGCGATCCGTCGCCGGCAGCGCTGCGGCGTCGAACGGACGTGCGTCCGCCATCTCATGGGCGTCCAGCGCAGCGCAGATCGTCATTCAGTCCCCCGAACACGCAACAGAACAAGCCCGAATGGAGTGGGCAGTCTCGGGCCCCGTTCCGTCCGTCTCCCGTTCAAACATGGACGTTGTTTTTCAAGCATATTTCGTGCCGATTCTCCATAATCGGTTACGCGTGAGGCGGTTGACATTCTGCATGGCCGCAATTTGGTTGAATGGATCTTTAACCGAGACGGTACCCCGATGGCCCCCGAAGGAAGCGTTCTCGTCACCGGCGCCAGCGGCTTCGTCGGCTCCGCCGTCGCCCGCCAGCTCGCCGAGGCGGGCTATACGGTGCGGGCGCTGGTCCGGGGCAAGAGCCCGCGCGGCCATCTCGACGGCCTGCCCCTGGCATTCCACGAAGGCGACCTGCGTGATCCCGCTTCGCTCCGCATCGCCATGCAGGGCGTGCGTTACGTCTTCCACGTGGCCGCCGATTACCGGCTCTGGGCGCGCGACCGCCGCGAGATCTTCGCCTCCAATGTCGAAGGCACGCGCAACCTGATGGAGGCGGCGCTCAGCGCCGGGGTCGAGCGGGTCGTCTATACCAGCAGCGTCGCGACCCTCATCCCGCGTACCGACGGCACCAGCGTCGACGAGACCTTTCCGCAGCGCGAGGAGTTCGGCATCGGCGCCTATAAGCGCAGCAAGATCGCGGCCGAGCGTCTGGTCGAGGCAATGGTCGCCGAGCGCGGGCTGCCCGCGGTCATCGTCAACCCCTCCACCCCCATCGGTCCCCGCGACGTCAAGCCGACGCCGACCGGCCGCATCATCATTGAAGCCGCGCGCGGCCGCATCCCGGCCTTCATCGACACTGGCTTGAACCTCGTTCATGTCGACGATGTCGCGGCGGGCCATATCGCGGCTTTGCATTGCGGCAAGGTTGGCGAGCGCTACATTCTCGGCGGCACCAATGTTCAGTTCTCGCAGATGTTGCGTGACATCGCCGGTCTCGTCGGCGGTAAGGCGGCGCGCGTGAAGCTGCCGTGGCGCGCGCTTATTCCGGTCGCCTATGCCGCCGAGGCCATGGCCAATGTCACCGGGCGCGAGCCTTTCGCCACGCTCGATGGCGTGCGCATGGCGAAGTACCGCATGTTCTTTGAATCGGCGAAGGCCGAACGCGATCTCGGTTATCGCACGCGGCCTTATCTCGAAGGCATCGAGGACGCGTTGCGCTGGTTCCGCGACGGCCGCTATCTGGCGTGAGGGCGGTGGAGTGCGTCGCTTAATGCAGCGTCGGCCGTTCTTCGCCGACAAGCCGCAGCTCGATGCGGCCGATCATGTCGCGCCGCTGTGCTTCGGCTTTCTCGAGCGCCTCGTCGGTCTGCTCCCAGGTGGTCTTGTTGGAGCCGAGCAGCACCGCGCCGCCGAGCATGGCGGCAAGCGCGCCGAAGAACGTGCTGGGATAGAACGGCAGTATTGTCAGCAGCGTGAGGGCTGCCAGGACAGTGCCGGCCAAGAGGACGATCTTGGACGCGACGGAAATCTTGCGGCAACGCTCGCGCGCGTCGCGCAAAGCCTCGATGCGGGCCTCGATCTGGGCGATGTCGTCGCGGAAGTCGTCGCCGGTCATCGCGCCCGCCGCAGGTGGCTGGTTCAGCCGCTCTTCTTGTCTTTGAAATACGGCTCGACCGGGCCGGTGAGCTTGATGGTGAGCGGATTGCCGAAGCGATCCTTGGCGTTGCCGGCGGCGACGCGCACCCAGCCTTCGCTCACGCAATACTCTTCCACATTGGTCTTCTCGGCGCCCTTGAAGCGGATGCCGACGTCGCGCGCCAGCACCTCCGCATTGAAATAGGGGCTGCGCGGGTCGGTGGAGAGGCGGTCGGGTAGGGTGTCGGGTGTGTCGGTCATGGCGAGCTTTTCCCATAAGGCCGCGGGGCGACGCAAGATGCGATTAGGCCTTTCGTGCGGCGGGCTTCTTCATGGCCAAAGTGGTCTGGAGCACTTGCCGCACGAGGTCCGTCACGCCGGCGGCGAGCAACGTCGCCGGCCGCCGCGTTGGCGTCACCAGCGCCACCATCGTGCCGAGCGTGGGCTTGACGATCGGCCGGGCTACCACGCCCGCACCCGACATGCCGGAGCGGACGACGTTGTAGGGCACCACGGCGTGGCCGTAGCCCTCCGCCACTAATTGCAGGATGACCGCGACAGCGTCGATCTCCAAGGCCACTTTTAGCTTCAGCCCGTGCCGGGCGGCCTCCGCCTCTATCAGCGAACGGATCGGATGCGGCGCGCCGGGAAAGATCAGCTCGAAGCGCTCGAGTTCGCGAAAGGCGACGGGCCGCGTGCGTGTCGTGCGCGAGGAGGTCAGGAGGCAGAGTGACTCCTTAAGGATCGGCTCGACGTCGATGAGCGGCGAGGGAATGGGATTGTGGATCACCGCGACGTCGATGCGGCCGGCGAGCAGCCGCTCCTGCAATGTTACGCTGAGCGCGTCCATGATCGACAGCTCGGCGTGGCGGTAGCGTTCACGAAAGGCGCGCACCAGTGGCACCGTCATGGCCTGACCGATCGACGGCGGCAGGCCGATGACGACCTTGCCGACCAGATCGGCCTCGCTGCCGGTGATCGCATGCCGCGCGCCATCGAGCTGATGCAGGATGCCTTTGGCGTAAGTGAGGAAGCGCGTGCCATCGTCGGTAAGCAGTACGCCGCGGCCGTTGCGATGAAACAGATGGCGGTCGAGTTCGATCTCGAGCGCGCGCACCTGCCGGCTGATCGCCGGCTGCGTTGTGCCCATGATGGCGGAGGCGCGGCTGAAGCTGCCGCTCTCGGCGACATGCACAAAATATTCGATTTGACGGAGGTTCATCGGCTCAATGGTGGGATATGCCCAGCCGGCATATTTGATAGTTGGTCTTGTCTAATTGTAATCCCTATAGCCTCTTCGTAAAGTTTCCAAATAAGACGTTCCTTTGTTTGCCGGGGCTTAGGAACACCAAACAAAAATCGGGGAATATCTCTATGTCTGGCAAAATCTGGAAAGCCGCAATCGTTGCGCTTGCAACGATTGCGTTGGCGTCGTCGTCCGCTTCTGCTGCGAATTATCCCGACCGCCCGATAACCATGGTCGTCACGTTCTCGGCGGGCGGTTCTTCCGATCTTCTTGCGCGCGCCGTCGCCAATGCGCTGTCGCAGGGGCTCGGCAAGCCGGTGGTGGTCGAGAACCGGCCTGGCGCCGGCGGTCATATCGGTGCCGAGATCGTCGCGCGCGCGCAACCCGACGGTTACACCATTCTGTTCGGTACCAACGGCACGCTCGGCATTGGTCCGGCGGTCTACAAAAACCTGCGCTACAATCCGCAAAAGGATCTCACGCCGATCGGCATCCTGCACAAGCTGCCTTTGATGTTGATCGTGCAGCGCAGCGTGCCGGCGAACAGCCTTCAGGAGCTGATTGCCTATGCGAAAGCCAATCCGGGCAAGCTGACCTTCGCGTCGGCCGGTGTCGGTACGGCGTCGCATCTCAGCGGCGAACTCTTAAAGCTGGCGGCGGACATCGACATTCTGCATGTCCCGTACAAAGGCGGCGGCGGCGCCGCGCCCGACCTTCTGGCCGGCAATGTGTCGATGATGATCGAGACCATTCCGACCGCCTTACCGTTCGTCGCCAGTAAGCAGATGCGCGCGCTCGGGGTAACGACCCGCGAGCGCTCGGCGTCGGCGCCCGATGTGCCGACCTTCGGCGAACAGGGGCTGAAGGGCTTCGATGTTAGCGCCTGGACCGGCTTGTTCGTGCCCGCGGCCACCCCGCCGGATATCGTCGCGCGGCTGAACGCTGAAACGCTCAAGATCGCTCAGTCGCCGGTTTACGTCGAGCAGATCAAGAAGATGGGCACGGATGTCGCCACTTCGACCCCGGATCAATTCCGCGAGTTTGTTGCGGAAGACGTCGCCCGATGGACCGAGGCCGTGAAGCGGTCTGGCACGAGGATCGAATAAAGTTTCGTCCAATAGTACGAGCAAGGGAGCAACATGACTTACGAAACCATCACAGTGACACCGGTCTCGCCGCATATCGGCGCCGAGATCGGCAACATCGATCTGACCAAGCCGTTGCCGAACAAGCAGGTAGAAGAGCTCCACCAGGCCTTCATCCAGTATCAGGTCATCTTCTTCCGTGATCAGAAGATCACGTTCGATGACCAGATCCGCCTCGCGCGCCATTTCGGCCCGCTCGGCACACATGTCGGCGGCACGACTATCAGCAAGACCACGGATAATCCGCTGGTGCGCAAGTTCCACTACGACGAGACCTCCAAGCAGATCTCCGGCGAGAACTTCCACAGCGACCAGTCCTGCGCGGAAATCCCGCCGCTCGGCAGCATGCTGTACAACCACACGGTTCCGCCGGATGGCGGCGGTGATACCATGTTCGCCAGCATGTATGCGGCTTACGACGCGCTGTCGCCGCGCATGAAGACCTATCTCGAAGGTCTCACCGCGACGCATGACGGCACGCGCGTGTTCGGCCCCAATACGCCGAGCGCGGTGCATCCGGTGATCATCAAGCATCCGGTCAGTGGCAAGAAGGTGATCTTCGTCAACACCGACTTCACGGCGAAGATCAACGATCTGCCGCGCCTGGAAGCCGACCGCGTGCTGCAGTTCCTGATCGATCACTGCAATAAGCCGGAGTGGACCTGCCGCTTCCGCTGGCAGGCGCATTCGATCGCGTTCTGGGACAACCGCTGCACCCATCACAAGGCGATCTGGGATTACTGGCCGAACGTGCGCTCCGGCTTCCGCGTCCAGATCGAAGGCACCGAGCGGCCGATGGCCGCCTGATCGGCGACAACGATACCGATAAGACGATGAAGGCGGCCGAAAGGCCGCCTTCAGTCGTTATGGGGACGTGCGCGGCGCCGGTGACGGCACGCGTCAGGCACCTCAGCGCTTGGTGGTCTCGGTCGTGCTGCGCATATTGGCCCACGGGTCGACACGGGTCGGTGTGGCGTCCGAGCTCGACCGCTTGAGCGCGTCTTTGTACTGCTGATCGAGGATCGCGGCGTCGCGCTTGCGCTGCATGTCCTCGGGCGAGGGGGGCGGAGCGCCGCCACCGCCGCCGCGCTTTTGTGCAACCGCCGGCCCGGCCAGCAGCGCCAGCATGACAAGACCGATCGTGAGCTTCTTCATGGCATTCTTGATCCGGCAATCTATGGTAAAAGCATTCTATCATCTGGCCGCGGGAGGCTCAATCGACCGTCTGCCCCCTCAGGGGGCGTTTCGATGGCGATGGCCACATAATAGGCGTCGGCCCGATGGGGCTAAGCGCGCTCAAGTCTCATTATTCGCTGGGCACTTTCCCAATCGTCACCTCGATCGCGGCGTAATAGGCGGCAAGATCGGCCTCGTCATTTTCCGACAGGGTCGGTGCGACCAGCGACATCATGTCGTTCTTGCGCACGCCGTCACGGAAAGCCTTCATCTGCATCATCAGGTACTCCTCGACTTGGCCGGACAAATGAGGTGCGCCGGGCACTTTGGCCTGGCCGTCCATCCCATGGCACATCTGGCACTTTGCGGCGGCGATCTTGCGGCCGCTCGCGACATCGCCGGCGCGGCTGGGCGCGGTATTGGCCGTTACTGCGAACATGGCAATGGCGCCGATTGCGACGCCGGCGCGCAAATTGTTCGGAAAGGTCATGGCAGGTCTCGGCTGGTACGGAAAAACGCAGCGGCCCCGGTGCGCGCCAGGGCCGTCGCCGTCAGTTACGGACGCTTACTTGCCATCGTACCAGATGCGGTAGATGGCGCCGACCAGATCGTCGGAGACGAGAAGCGAGCCATCGTATAGTTGAGCCACGTCGACCGGTCGGCCGTTGTAAATGCCGTTCTCGTTCCAGCCTTCGGCGAAGGGGATGGATGGCCCCTTCACATGTCCGTCCTCCTTGAGGAAGGTGACCATGACGCGGGCGCCGACCGGCACGGTGCGGTTCCACGAGCCGTGCTGGGTGGAGAAGATCGCGCCCTTGTACTCGGCCGGGAACTGGTTGCCGGTATAAAAGGTCAATCCTAAGTCTGCCGCATGCGCGACCTGCTCGACTTCCGGGGACACGACATTGGTCGGCGGCGTGTCCTTGGCATATTCATCGGTACGGGTCTTGCCGCCCCCATAATACGGGAAGCCGAAGTCCTCGCCCGCTTTGGTGACGCGGTTCATCTCGCCGGCCGGCTTGTCGTCGCCCATGCCGTCGACCTGGTTGTCATTGGTCCATAGCGTCCGGTCCTTCGGGTTGAAGTCCATGCCGACCGGATTGCGCAGGCCCAGCGCGAAGACTTCGCGGTTCTTGCCGTCGCGGTCCATGCGGACGATGCCGCCAATGCCGAGCTTCCGGTACATCTCCATCTTTGCCTTGGGTGGCACATTGTAGGGTTGGCCGAGCTGGATATAGAGCTTGTTGTCCGGTCCGACGCGGCAGACGCGGGCGGTGTGGTTGTAGCTTTCCTCACCCTTCGGGATCAGCTCGCCTTCGGCAACGATCGGGATCGCCACCACGTCCGGGCTTTCATAGAAGAATTCAGCCGCCGGATACATCAACACCCGGTTCTGCTCGGCGATGAACAGGAAGCCGTCCTTGGAGAAGCAGGGGCCGTTCGGAATCTTCTTCTTCAGCGATGGCGCGAATTCCTTCACTTCATCGCCGACGAAATTGCGCGCGCGGTCGGTGACGACATAGACCTTGTCCTTGCGCGTTCCGACGAAGAGCGCGACGCCCTGCGGTCCGACGGCTATATGCCGGGCATCCGGAACGAGCGCGTAGAGATCGATATGGAAGCCGGGCGGAAGTTTGATCTTGGTCAGGTTTTTCTTGACCTGGTCGGCCTTCGGTCCGGTTTGCGGAATTTCCGGCCAGGCGCCTTGCCAGCCGGTTACCCGCATTTCGCCAAGGGTAGTCAGGGTGTCGTCGGCGGCGGTTGCCGTGCCGACGTTTCCCAGAACAGCGGCGAGTGCCGCCACCGCTACGGACATGCCTGCGACGCTGAACGAAGCTTTCCTCATGACGTCCTCCCTTGTCCGCCCCACTTGATGGGGGCTGGGTGAGAACCTAGCAGATACAACCCCTGTTTGTGAGGGGGCTTGACCCGCGTTCGATCCGGGGCTTTCACTCAGCCGCAACAGTGACGTTCCCAGTCAGAAGGCATTCTCGATGTCCCTCGCCACCTTTGCTCCAACGGCTCCCGATCGGTCTGGCGGCGCCCTGCGCCACGACTGGACGCGCGAGGAGGTGCGGGCTCTGTTTGCCCTGCCGTTCACCGAACTGGTGTTCCGCGCCGCGGAAGTGCATCGCGTGAACTTCGATCCGGCCGAGGTGCAGGTCTCGACGCTTCTGTCGATCAAGACCGGCGGCTGCCCTGAGGACTGCGCCTATTGTCCGCAGGCGGCGCAATACGACACCGGCGTGAAGGCCGAAAAGCTGATGGCGGTCGAGGCCGTGCTCGCCGAAGCGCGCGCCGCCAAGGCTGGTGGCGCCACGCGCTTCTGCATGGGCGCGGCCTGGCGCTCGCCTAAGGACCGCGATCTCGACAAGGTCTGCGCCATGGTCGAGGGCGTGAAGGCGCTTGGGCTGGAGACCTGCGTCACGCTTGGCATGTTGGAGGGCGCGCAGGCACGCCGACTGAAGGACGCCGGCCTCGATTACTACAATCACAACCTCGACACGTCGCCGGAGTTCTACGGCGAGATCGTCTCGACGCGTACCTATCAGGACCGGCTCGACACGCTCGATGCCGTGCGCGAGGCCGGCATCAATGTTTGCTGCGGTGGCATCGTCGGCTTGGGCGAGCAGCTCGAAGACCGCGTCGGCATGATCGTCACCTTGGCGAACCTGCCGGTGCATCCGGAGAGCGTGCCGATCAATATGCTGGTGCAGGTCGAGGGCACGCCGCTGTCGGGTAAGCCCAAGATCGACGCTTTCGATTTCGTGCGCACCATCGCGGCCGCGCGCATCACCATGCCGGAATCGATGGTGCGGCTCTCCGCCGGCCGCGAGGAGATGAGCGAGGAGGCGCAGGCTTTGTGCTTCCTCGCCGGCGCCAACTCGATTTTCTACGGCCCGAAGCTGCTCACCACGCCGAACCCCGGCCGCGACCGCGACATGGCGCTGTTGGATAAGCTCGGCTTGCGGGTGATGGAGTAGGGGCCTGCGTGCGCAAGGATGCGCCTTTGCGCATCCTACGGCTTAGAGATGACGGGGTGCCTCAGGCAAGGCTGCGCACGATCGCCAGGCCGGCGAACAGGCCGGCGATCGACACCGCGACCGACAGCAGCACATAGAGCGCCGCAAGGCCGAGTTCGCCGCGTTCGTACAAGAGCGCAACATCGAGCGAGAAGGTTGAGAAGGTCGTGTAGCCGCCGAGAATGCCGGTGGTGAGGAACAGCCGCCAGTGCTGCGAGGCG
Organism: Pseudolabrys sp.; assembly: GCA_029255525.1. Taxonomy (GTDB): domain Bacteria; phylum Pseudomonadota; class Alphaproteobacteria; order Rhizobiales; family Xanthobacteraceae; genus Pseudolabrys. Next base: position 40 of record JANLJK010000440.1, on the reverse strand, counting down.
TCGCCCTTGAAGGCGAAATAGGCGGCGGCCAGCCCCATGA
>JANLJK010000439.1 GCA_029255525.1 Pseudolabrys sp. | reverse complement strand
TAGAACTCGCCGCGCGAGTTGTCGCCGCGCAGAATGCAGCTCGGATATTTCCAGGTGATGGCCGAGCCGGTTTCGACCTGCGTCCACGAGATCTTCGAACGCGCGCCACGGCAATCACCGCGCTTGGTGACGAAGTTGAAGATGCCGCCTTTGCCGTTGGCGTCGCCCGGATACCAGTTCTGCACCGTCGAATACTTGATCTCGGCGTCGTCGAGCGCGACCAACTCGACCACGGCGGCGTGCAACTGGTTCTCGTCGCGCATCGGCGCCGTGCAGCCTTCGAGATAGCTCACGTAGGCGCCCTTGTCGGCGATGATCAAGGTGCGCTCGAACTGGCCGGTGTTCTTCTCGTTGATGCGGAAATAGGTCGACAATTCCATCGGGCAGCGCACGCCCTCCGGCACGTAAACGAACGAGCCGTCGGAGAACACCGCCGAGTTCAGCGTCGCGAAGAAATTGTCGGAGGTCGGCACCACCGAGCCGAGATACTTCTTGATCAGATCGGGATGCTCGCGGATCGCCTCCGAGATCGGCATGAAGATCACGCCGGCGCGCTTGAGCTCTTCCTTGAAGGTGGTGGCGACCGAAACACTATCGAACACGGCGTCGACCGCGACGCGGCCGCGCGCCTCGCCGCCGGTCATCTCGTCGTCGTCGAGCGCCGAGGGCTCGCTTTGCTTGCGCACGCCGGCGAGGATCTCCTGCTCTTTCAGCGGAATGCCGAGCTTCTCGTAGGTCTTGAGAATCTCCGGATCGACCTCGTCCAGCGAGGCAAGCTCCTTCCGCTTCGGCGCGGAGTAATAATAGAGATCCTGGTAATCGATCTTCGGATAGGACACACGCGCCCAGGTCGGCTCGCGCATGGTCAGCCAGCGGCGATAGGCCTCAAGCCGCCAAGCGAGCATCCACTCCGGCTCATTCTTCTTGGCCGAGATGAAACGGATGGTGTCTTCAGACAGGCCCTTGGGGGCCTTCTCGGATTCGATGTCGGTGACGAACCCGTATTTGTATTGATCGACGTCAATCAGGCGGACCTGTTCGACGGTCTCTTGTACGGCCGGCATTCTTCCCTCCGCTCACGGTTGCAAGGACCGCGGGTTGGATTTGTCGGTTATGGTCAGTGCGCTTTGTTTCTCGCGACCGTCCTTTGATGGCGCCGGATCAGGCGGCCAGGTGATTGTTCGGTTGGTTCTTAAGTAATGACGAAACCACCGTATTCCAAGCAGTTAGCAGGTGTTCGACCTCGGTTTCGGTGGTTTCCCACCCCAAGCTGATGCGCAGCGCGCCGGCGGCGAGCGCGGGCTCCACGCCCATGGCCTTGAGCACGTGCGACACCTGCACCTTGCCCGACGAGCAGGCGGAACCCGAGGACAGCGCTATCCCATTGAGATCGAAGGCGATTAACGCGGTTTCGGCCTTCAGGCCGGGCACCGCGACCAGGGTCGTGTTGGGCAGGCGGGCAACGCCCGCGCCGAAGATAATCGCGGCCGGCGTGGCAGCTGCGCTGCCGGCTTCCACGCGGTCGCGCAGGCCCGCCATGCGGGGGGCGTCCAGCTCCCGCGCCAGACGGGCCGCCTCGGCGGCGGCGCCGAA
>JANLJK010000438.1 GCA_029255525.1 Pseudolabrys sp. | reverse complement strand
CGTCCCGGAATGACGGAGTCTTGAAATGAAATTCGGCGCGGTTCCGGTCCGCGATGCGCTTGGCGCCACGGCGGTGCATTCGATCCGCCAGGGCGATCTGGTGCTCAAGAAGGGCACGCTGATCGGAGATAAGGAAGTCGCCGCCCTCGAAGCCGCCGGCGTCAAGGACATCGTCGTTGCGCGGCTCGATCCCGGCGACGTGTCGGAAGACCAGGCAGCGGCCGATATCGCCGCCGCGCTGAAAGGCGAGGGCGTGCACACCGACCGCGCCTTCACCGGCCGCTGCAATCTGTTCGCAGCGACGCCGGTGTGTTGGTGGTCGATAAGGAGACAATCGACCGGCTCAACCGCATCGACGAGGCGGTGACGCTCGCCACTTTGCCGGCGTTCAAGCCGGTGGTGGAAGGCGAGATGATCGCCACCGTGAAGATCATCCCCTTCGCCGTCGCCGGCGCGGCGCGCGACAAAGCCGTGGCCGAGGCGGCGAAGGCGCAGCCGGTGATCCGCGTCGCGCCCTATAAGGTGCGCAAAGTCGGCATCGTCTCGACATTGCTGCCGGGGCTCTCGCCCAAAGTCATCGACAAGACGCTCAAGATCACCGCGACGCGGCTTGCGCCCGCGGGCGCGACCATCATCGCCGAGAAGCGCGTGCCGCATGAGCAGGCGGCGCTCGCCGCCGCCATCGACGAGCTGCTCAAAGCGGGTGCCGAGCTGGTCATCGTCTTCGGCGCTTCGGCCATCGCCGACCGGCGCGACGTCATCCCGATGGCGATCGAGACGGTCGGCGGCGAGATCGAGCATTTCGGCATGCCGGTCGACCCCGGCAACCTGATGCTGATCGGTCGCGCGCGCGGACAGGCGGTGCTCGGCGCGCCGGGATGCGCGCGGTCGCCGAAGGAGAATGGTTTCGACTGGGTGCTGATGCGGCTGCTCGCCGGCCTGCCGGTGTCACGCGAGGACATCACCGGCATGGGCGTCGGCGGCCTCTTGATGGAGATCGTGACGCGGCCGCAGCCGCGCACCGAGCCACAGCCGGAGAAGGGCAAGCGCATCGCCGCTGTTGTCTTGGCCGCCGGCCGCTCGACGCGCATGGGTGCGATCAACAAGCTCATCGCCGAGATCGGCGGCAAGCCGTTGGTGTGCATCGCCACCGAACAAGCCTTGGCGTCGCATGCCGCGCCCGTCATCGTCGTTACCGGTCATGAACGTGAGCGGGTGGAGGCGGCGCTGACCGGCCTGCCGGTCACGTTCGTGCACAATCCCGATTATGCCGAAGGCCTTGGCTCGTCGGTGAAGACCGGCATCGCCGCCGTGCCGAAAGAAGCCGATGCCGCCATCGTCTGTCTGGGCGACATGCCGCAGGTCGACGCGACCTTGATCGACAAATTGCTGGCCGCCTTCGATCCCGAGCGCGGCGCGCTGGTGGTGGTGCCGTCGATCGACGGCCGGCGTGGCAATCCGGTGGTCTGGGCGCGGCGTTTCTTCCACGATCTGACGCAGATCACCGGCGATGTCGGCGCCCGGCACCTGATCAGCGGTTACGCCGAGGCGGTGGTCGAGGTGCCGGTCAAGGGCGAGGCGGCGTTGACCGACGTCGATACCCCTGAGTCCTTTTCCGCCGTCAAGGCCGAAATCGAACGCGCCTGAGACTCGAATCATTGATCGTCTTATCCGACTCACCGCTAGCTGGCGGCGATAGTTGGGTAAGGGACGATGGCTGAAACCTACACGCCGGTGATGCGGGCGCTGGTGGCGGCGACGCTGCTGCTGGCCAGCATGACGGTCATGCTCGTCGCGGTGAATACCGCGCGGGCGGCCGGCGCCTTGGCTATTGGCGCCTGCGGGGCGTTCGGCGAGGCCTATGATTTCCGCGGCGCCGCCGACGCGAGCCGTAGTGCCTTGTCCAAATGTCGTGCCGATACGTGCCGGGTCGTTACGACCGTCAAGCGCGGCTGTGCGGCTTTTGCCGTCGATTTCTCCAATCCGTGCGGTGGTTCCGGCTGGGGCAAGGGCCCGCGTCTTGGTCGCAGCCAAAACGAGGCGCTGAAGGCTTGCTATAGCGTCGGCGGCAAGGATTGCGTCATTCGTACTTTCTTCTGTGACGCTAAGGGCTGAGCGGCCTCCACTGGTGTAAGCTGCACTCTCTCACTGGTTAGAGAGCCGCCATGCCCGCAGCCATCAATCGTCAGGTCGTTCTCAAGACTCGTCCGAACGGCATTCCGCAAGCCGAGCACTTTGCGCTCACCGAAACGCCGGTGCCGACAATCGGCGAGCGGCAGATACTCATCCACAACGACTATCTTTCGGTCGAGCCGGCGATGCGCGGCTGGGTCTCGGCCGTTGCCAATTATTCGACGCCGGTCGGCATTGGCGAGGTGATGCGCTCCTTCGCCGCCGGCACTGTCATTGCCTCGCGCCATCCTGGCTTCGCCGAAGGCGACAAAGTGATGGGTATGTTCGGCTGGCAGGACTACGCCGTGTCGGACGGCAGCAATGTTACGCGCAAAGTGATCGAAGCCGATCTGCCTTTGTCGCTCTCGCTCGGCATTCTCGGCCTCAATGGCGTCACCGCCTATTTCGGCCTGCTCGATCTCGGCCAGCCGCGCCCGGGCGATACGGTGGTGGTGTCGACGGCGGCCGGCGCGGTCGGCTCGGCGGTCGGACAGATCGCCAGACTGATGGGCTGCCGTACGGTCGGCATCACCGGCGGCGAGGTTAAGACCAGACTGTGCCGTGACGAGTTCGGCTACGACGCGGCGATCGACTACAAGGCCGACGATGTCGATGCGGCGTTGGCGGATGCCTGTCCGCGCGGTGTCGATGTCTATTTCGATAATACGGCGGGTACCATCAGCGATGCGGTGCTGCGGCAGCTCGCCGTCGGGGCGCGTATCGTCATCTGCGGCACGGCCTCGGTCGCAAGCTGGGATCCGCCACCGATGGGTCCACGCGTCGAGCGCCACATCCTCGTGAAGCGCGCGCGCATGATGGGCCTGCTCGTCTTCGACTATGCGCACCGTTACGAGGAAGCGGTGGCGCGGCTGGCGGTGTGGGTGCGGGAAGGGCGTCTGCGTTACCGCGAGGAGATCGTCGAGGGCATCGAATACGCGCCCGGCGCCATCGCCGAACTTTATCGTGGCGAGAACCTCGGCAAACGGCTGATCCATTTGGCCAGCCGCTGACTGTTGACGGCCGTTCCGCGCCCATCGCCTCCCCCGGATGCCGTGAAAAACGACCGTTTTTCTTCATCTTGCGGCGGCGTCCGTTCCGCGCTAGATAATGACTGACCAGTCAGTCAGTTTGAGATGGCCATGGCGGCGCATCGCAAGACTTCGAAGCCCGCAGGCGGGCCGCGCAAGCGGCGCGCAGCGCGTGTCCCACAGGTTCCCGTGGCGAGTCCGCGCGAAGCGCGCGGCGCGGCACGGCGGGAAGCGATCCTTGCCGCCGCGCTCGATGAATTCTCCGAATGCGGCTACGAGGCCGCGCGTCTCGACGACGTTGCCAAGCGCGCCGGCATCGCCAAGGGCACGATCTATCTCTACTTCCGCGACAAGGAGACCCTGTTCCAGGAACTCATCCGCGAGATGCTGACGCCGCTTGTCGGATCTATCGAAGCGATGGGGGCGGCCGACCTGCCATTGGCGTCCATCGCCGGGCATATCGCCGATCTGTTCATGCGCGAGGTCTACGAAACGCGCCGCAAGGACGTGATCCGCCTGATGATCTCCGAAGGCCGGCGCTTCCCCAAGCTCGCCGAATTCTATTACCGAGAAGTGCTGGCGCACATCGTCGCCGCCGTGCGTGCGTTGCTAGCGCGCGCGGCGGCGCGCGGCGAGATTGCGCCTGGGCTTGTCGCGTTTCCGCAGCTCATTGCGGCGCCGGGGCTGATCGCGATCATCTGGAACGGCCTGTTCGAGAAATTCGATCCGCTCGACGTGCGGGCGATGATGCAGACCCATGTCGAGTTGTTGTTCGGTGCCGGGAGAAAGCCATGAGAGTACGTTATGCCTTCCTGGCATGGACGATCGCGACGCTCGCGCTCGCCGGCTGCGACAACAGCATGGACAAGCGGTTGCAGGGCTGGGTCGAGGCCGACATGGTCTTCGTCAGCCCCGACGAGCAAGGTCGCGTCGAAGTGCTGAAGGTGAACGAGGGCGACCGCGTGCGCAAAGGCGAGTTGCTGTTCACAGTCGACGACGACCTGCAGAAGGCCGAACTTGAGGTCAGACGAACTGCCGTCACGAATGCCCAGCAGGCCTTCGACCGCGCCAAGGAGTTGCTGAAGACGGCGGCCGGGACGCAAAAGACTTATGACGACGCATTCGCGACCTTGCAGCAAGCCAAAGCCAATCTCGATTGGGCACAGACGCGTCTCAACCGCCGCAGCGCCTTGAGCCCGGCCGACGGCACCATCCAGCAGATCTATTACCGGCCCGGCGAGACGGTGCAGCCCGGGCGGCCTGTTGTGTCGCTGCTGCCGCCGGGCAATCTCAAGATCCGCTTCTTCGCGCCGGAGACGCAGCTTGCTACCGTGAAATTCGGCGACACCGTCGCGGTGTCTTGCGACGCGTGCGAAGCAGGGCTCACCGCCAAGGTGACCTTCATCGCGCGCAGTTCGGAATACACACCGCCGGTGATCTACAGCCTCGAGGAGCGCGCCAAGCTCGTCTACATGATCGAGGCGCGGCCGGCGCAGCCGGAAAAATTCCGGGTCGGCCAGCCGGTGACGGTCACGCTCGCTGAAGGCGTGCCGAAAGAGGCGGCGAAATGAACAAGGCCGACATCGTCATCGACGTGCACGGGCTGACCAAGAAGTTCGACGGCCGGACGGTGGTGCGCGATCTGTCGATGCAGGTGAAGCGCGGCAGCATCTACGGCTTCCTGGGGCCGAATGGCTCCGGGAAGACTACTACTATCCGCATGCTGTGCGGTCTGTTGACGCCGGACGAGGGCACCGGCACCTGCCTCGGCTACGACATCCGCACCGAGACCGACAAGATCAAGCGCCAGGTCGGCTACATGACCCAGCGCTTCAGTCTCTATCAGGACCTGTCGGTGCGTGAGAACCTGGAATTCGTCGCGCGCGTGTTCGACCTCGAACATCCTGTGGCCGCGGCGCGCGAGGCGATCGAGCGTCTCGGCCTCAATGGCCGCGAGGAACAGATCGCCGGCTCGCTCTCGGGCGGCTGGAAGCAGCGGCTCGCGCTGGGCGCCTGCACGCTGCCCAATCCGCAGCTTTTGCTGCTCGACGAGCCAACCGCCGGCGTTGATCCGAAAGCGCGGCGCGAATTCTGGAACGAGATCCATGGGCTCGCGGCGGAAGGCCTCACCGTCTTGGTCTCGACCCATTACATGGACGAGGCCGAACGCTGCCACGAGATCGCTTACATCGCCTATGGTGAACTGCTGACGCATGGTACCGTGGAGCAGGTGATCGCAGGCTCGCACCTGACGACCTATGTCGTCAGCGCCGCACCGGACGGGCAGGGGCTGACGGAGCTTGCGGTGGAGCTCGGCAAGACCGAGGGCGTCGACATGGTGGCGCCCTTCGGCACCAGCCTGCATGTGTCGGGCCGCGACGGCGCCGCGCTCGATGCGGCGATTGCACCGTTCCGCGCGCGGCCAAATCTCGATTGGAAGCATTCGGAACCGTCGCTCGAGGACGTCTTCATCGACCTGATGAGCAAGTCGCGGGACAACTTCCAATGACGGAGGTCGGGCACCTCATTGCCGAACAGGGGCAGCGCCGTCTGCCGGGGCGGGGCTTCTGGCGCAAGACCTGGGCGATGCTGATCAAGGAGTTCATCCAGCTCAAGCGCGACCGTGTCTCGTTCGCGATGATCATCATGATCCCGCTGGTTCAACTCATGTTGTTCGGTTACGCCATCAACACCACGCCGCGCGATCTGCCGACCGCCGTCCTGCTGCAGGAAAGCAGCGATCTCACGCGCTCGATCCTGGCGGCGTTGCAGAATACCAAATACTTCAAGATCGTGGCGCTGCCGCGCAACGAGGCCGAGTTCGACCAGTTGCTGGCCTCGGGGAAGGTGCTGTTCGCCATCGAGATTCCGGCCAATTTCGAGCGCGCGGTGCGTCGCGGCGACAAGCCGGCCATGCTGGTCGCGGCCGACGCCACCGATCCGGTGGCTTCCGGATCGGCGCTGTCGGCGTTGGGCCAGGTGATCCAGGGTGCGCTGTCGCACGACCGCGCCATTCCGGTGACGACGACGTTGCCGTTCGAGATCCGCACGCACGCGCGCTACAATCCGGCGGCGCAGACGCAGCTCAACATCGTCCCGGGGCTGGTCGGCACCATTCTCACAATGACCATGCTGATCTTCACGGCCTTGTCGGTCACGCGCGAGATCGAGCGCGGCACGATGGAGACCTTGCTGGCGATGCCGATCACGCCGGTCGAGATCATGCTCGGCAAGATCATCCCCTACATTATGGTCGGTTTCGTCCAGGCGGCGATGATCATCGGCATCGGCGTCCTGCTGTTCGGCGTGCCGATCCTCGGCAATCTCGGGGTGCTGGCTGCGCTCAGCACCTTGTTCATCGCCACCAATCTGTCGATCGGCTACACTTTCTCGACCATCGCGCAGAACCAGCTCCAGGCGATGCAGATGTCGATCATGTATTTCCTGCCGAACATCCTGTTGTCCGGCTTCATGTTTCCGTTTGCCGGCATGCCGGTCTGGGCGCAATGGCTCGGCGAGGCGCTGCCTTTGACGCATTATCTGCGCATCACGCGTGCGATCATGCTGAAAGGGGCCTCGGTGTCGGACTTGCACTACGACGCGGCGGCGATGTTCGTCTTGATGCTGGTGGCGATGACGATCGCGGTGACCCGTTTCCGCCGGACGCTGGACTGATCATTGCCGTGTGATGAAGCCGAGCCGCAGATAGGGGCTCGACCGTCCTTCGGAATCCTGTGCAAGGCCGCCGGCTGCCGACCACTCGTAGTCTTCCGTCTTCAGGCCGGTGATATGCGCCCCCAGTCTCAGATGGCGATAGCCGTCGGCCGCGAAGTATTGCACCTCCGGCCCTGCGTAGAAAGGTTCGATGAACTCGGTCGGTACGCGCCAGCCATAAGCGAGCCAGGCCGAGTTGTTGGTCGCGATGGTCGAGAGCGACAGATTTGCGGCGATCATCGTCGTGGCGCTGGGCTCGGTCCACAGTTCAAGAGTAAAGCGGGCGCCGATATCGGTGCCGCGCAGTCGGTTGCCGGGGTCGCTCGGATAGAGATTGTGTCGCTCGATATCGAGGCCGAAGAAGAACTTGGATTCGATGCCGGCGCGCTTGATACGCCAGCCCGGCAATATCTGCGTTACGCCTTCGACGCCGATCACATCCTGGCCGAGGCCTTGCGACGTGTAACGATAGACGCCGCCCGACAGCAGCAGCTTGAACATCAAGCCGTCCTGCTCGAAGCCGCCCGGCGCGTGCAGAAATCCGCCATAGGCGAAAGCGCCGTTGCGCCAGATGTCGCGGCCGGAAAAGACGATAACAGTCGGGTCTTCGTCGTCCTCGCCGGCGAGGGCGGTGGGCGACGCGACGCAGAAACAACAGACAAGGAAAGCCGCGGCGACGGACATCGCCGCGTAAACGCGCCGACCGGAACGCATGGAGGCCTCGTGACGCAGCCCCGACAAGTGGCCGATGTGCGAGCCGGCCTGTGGACAACCTAAGCGCGGTATTTTTGTGATGTCTATATGTTTTCGCGAATTTCGCGCAAAGGTAGTATATATTTAGCCGGATTGTTCTACTTCGTCAGCCGGCGCGGCGGGCCGCCGAGCGTGCGATGGATCATCGCCGTGAAAGCGCTCGGGCTGGCATAGCCGACAGCGCGTGCCGTCTCGGCCACCAAAGCGCCGTCGGCGAGCCGGGCCAGCCCATCGATGGCGCGCAGGCGCGCGCGCCATTCGGCAAAGCCAAGGCCGGTTTCGCTGCGGAAGAGGCGGGCGAGCGTGCGCCGGCTGGCGCCGGCCTCGTCGGCCCAGCGGTCGAGGTCATGCCCCAGGCTGGAATCGTCGAGCAGGGCGCGGGCAACGCGCAGCGCCCGCAGATCGCGCGGCAAAGGCACGGCGAGCGGTGCGTCGCGCAGCCGGCCAAGCTCGGTAAGGATCAATCGGGCCACCGTGCCGCCGCGTCCGTTCTCATCGTAGTCGGCCGGCTCGTCGAGTAGCGCCAGGATAAGTTCGCGCAACAGGCCCGATATCTCGGTGAGCGACGGTTGCTTCGGCAGCGCCGCGCAATGCGGCTCGTCGATATAGACTGTGCGCATCTCCACATGGCTGCGCATGGTGACGGTGTGGGGCCACTGCGGTGGTAGCCACAAAGCCCGCGCCGGCGGCAGGATCCAGGCCGCCTCCGGCGTTTCCACGCGCATGATGCCGCTTGCGGCAAAGGTGAGCTGGCCGCGCCGGTGATGGTGCAGCGGAATCTGATCGCCGAGGGCCCGCGAGCTGGGTAGGACGGCGACGGCCCGGGGGGCGTCGTCGAGGTTACGGCGATATGGTGTAGCGGTTGGCATGGCCCGATTACGACGAAAATCGGCCGAACATCGTCAAAAGGCAAGGTTATTCTGACACTGAAATCGAAACTGAGCCGGACGCCGATGAATCCCACGACCTTGGCCGCTGAGGCAGATGCCGCGAGTCGCCGGCGTTCCATCGCCTTTTTGAACTGGGCGCATGCGGTCGATCACTTCGTGCTGCTGATCTATCCGACCGTGGTCATCGGTCTGCAGTCGGTCTACGGCCGCTCCTACAGCGACCTCATCGCTTTCTCGAGCGCGGCCTTCATTGCCTTCGGCGTGTTCTCGCTGCCGGCGGGCTGGCTGGCCGACCGTTGGAGCCGCCGCAACATGATGGCGGCGTTCTATATCGGTTGCGGCGCCGCGCTGATCTGCGTCGGGCTGGCGCCGAACCTGATCGTGCTCGCGATCGGCATGTTTGCCCTCGGTGTCTTCGCGGCGATCTATCATCCGGTCGGCATGGCCATGCTGGTCGAAGCCTCGCAAGCGCGCGGCCGCACATTGGCCTTCAACGGCGTGTGCGGCAATCTCGGCGTGTCGCTGGCGGCCGGCATCAGCGCCTTGCTGGCGAGTTGGCTCGGTTGGCGCGCGGCCTTTGTGGTGCCTGGCGTGCTCGTCATCGTCAGCGGTATTTTCTTTATCTGGATGACGCCGGACGACCGCCATCACACCAAGACGCGTAAATCGGTGCCCGCGGTGCCGCTGACGCCGCGTGTCGCACTGATGCTGTTCGGCCTGTTCGTCACCATCTCGATGACGGCCGGCACCACCTTCAACATGCTGACCATCGCGCTGCCCAAGATCGTCGACGAGCGGCTGACGACGCACATGCCGTTGTTGCTGGTCGGCAGTATCGCGACCGCGGTCTTGATCTGCGGCGGCATTTCGCAGCTCTTCGTCGGCCGGTTGGTCGAGCGCTTCGCCCTGCACACCTTGTTTGCCGTCATCACCGGCATCGGCTTTTTCGCCAATCTCGGGGCGGCCTATTTCGAGGGCGTGCCGCTGATGCTGATGCTCGCCGTGGCGGTTTCCGCGATCTACGCGCAGGTGACGATCAACGACATGCTGCTCGCGCGCTACACCGCCGACGCTTGGCGCGGTCGCGTCTATGCCGTACGCTATTTTCTGCTGTTCATCAGCGCCGCCTGCGCCATCGGCATGCTGTCCGTGCTGCACGATCGCGGCGGCTTCACGCTGGTGCTGGGCATCAACGCGCTGATCGCGTTGGCGACCTTTGCCGGTACGGCGGTGCTCGCCGTTCTTATCGGGCAGGTGGAATCCCGTCAGGCGGCTGCGCAACCGGCGGAGTGAGCCGCAGCACCGCGGGGCGGTTTCAATCCGCCCCGACCTTGTCCCACGCGAGCTTCGGCGCGTCCGCGCCGGCCACCGAATAGAGCGCGCCCGGCGCGTTACGCGTCTTCTGGAATTCCTCCAGCGTCTCGCCGCGCATCGCCGCGTAGATGTGCAGGTTCGACACGCCGACCACCGCGCCCAGCTTTTCCAGCATGAAGAAGCTGACGCCGTACTGGATCATCGCGCGCCAGTCGCGGGCGCGGATCATCGTCCGTTCCTCCGGGCTGAGGCCGGCCTTCTCGAACGCGGTTTCCGGATCGGCGAGGAACGCGGCGCGGTGCGCCGGGTCGGTGAGGGCGTGCAGGAACGTATTGATGCGGAAGCCCTTGACGCTGCGCGCCAGCGTGAACGGATAGGTGCCGGTGAGCGCCTCGGCGCCGGCAAGCTGGTGGCCGATGTGGCGGCGATGCTCTTCCTGGATTTCCGCCATCGGTTCGATGGCTTCGTTCTCGTAGATCGCCGTGGCGATACCGGTCATCGAGGGCAAGGTATAGCTGCGGTGCAGGCACTTGATGTTGGCGGACAGCGCGCCGCGCATGATCAGCCACATGATGACTTCGGCGCCTTCCATGCCGCCAAGGCGGGCATAGTCGGCGAGTGTCATGCGGGTGAGCGCCACCGGGTCCTTCTCGATCATGTCGAGGAAGCGCTCGTCCCAGGCGGTGTTGTTGAAGCCGGCGCGTTCGCCGTGCACCTGGTGCGACAGGCCGCCGGTGGCGACAATGGCGACGCGCAAGTCTTCCGGATAACTCTCGATCGCCCTGCGCAGTGCCTCGCCGAGCTTGTAGCAGCGCGCTGCGGAGGGGATCGGGAACTGCAGCACGCCGACCTGCAGTGGCACGATGGCGCCGGGCCAAGTCGGTTCATGTGGCCACATCATCGACAGCGGCGAGAAGCAGCCATGGTCGAGCGGCTTGCCCTGGAAGAAGGACATGTCGAACTCGTCGGCGACCAGCGATGCGCCGATGTGCTGCGACAGGCCGGCATGGCCTTTCGCGGGCGGCAGCTTGCGCGCGCCGCCGCCTTCATCGGCGACCGCGTAGCTGTCGCCGATGCCGAGCGCGAAGGCCGAATAATGATCGAAGAAGAACGAGGTGACGTGGTCGTTGAAGATCATGAACAGGACGTCGGGCTTCTGCGCGGCGAGCCACTGCTGCACCGGCTTGAAGCCGTCGAAGATCGGTTTCCACGCCGGATCGTCCTGCTTCTGTCGATCATAGGCGAAGCCGATGGTCGGCGTGTGGGAGGCCGCGACCGCGCCGATGATCCTCGCCATGAACGTTTCCCTGTCGCTTGTTTATGCAGACGGTTCCGCCGGAAATTGGTCCTCGTTGCAACCGCCTGCTTTGATGTAGATCAAGCGAAAGACACAGTCGTGCCGTGTCAAAACAACGGCGGGATGAGGTCGTCGACCTTGACCCGGACGCGCCCATCCAAGTGGGCAATAACGCGGCTGCGGTGGCAGGTTTTCGGATCGCGACAATAGTAGAGCAGGGCGATGCGCTTGCCGGATTTGATCAGGCCGGCAAGCGCGTCGAGTTCGGCCTGCGGCTCCGGTTTCTTGACGTGCTTCTCGTAGATGCGCCAGAGCGTGTCGCGGTCGCCGGCGCGCGCCGCCGTGCGGCCTTCGGCCGGTGTGCCGAGCTTCTGCAAATGGACGTAGGCGATGCCGGCCTCGTCGAGCGCGGCCGAGAGCTGCCGCTTGGAGAAACCGGGACGGCGCGAGGCGGCCACCGCGCGGACGTCGACCAGCGTGTCGACCTTGGCCTGTTCAAGCTCTTTGAGCACCGCGGCGGGCGTCGCCTGCTCATAGCCGATGGTGAACAGCGTTGGCGTTTTCGATTGGCGCGTCACTTTCCCCGCTCGTCCCCGCGAAAGCGGGGACCCAGCGCGGCGAGCCCCTGTTTTTTCGGTGCTGGATTCCCGCTTTCGCGGGAATGCGCGGGCCAGTTTCATCAGCTCACCCGTTCGATCAGCGCCATGGCGGCGGCCGGCGCGCGCACCTTGGCTTCGTGGATGAAATAGATGAACGTATCGCGCGGCGTCTTCTTCGGCGCCTTGTCGATCAGCGGCAAATCTTTGGGTACGCCGCCTTGCGCCCAGGTCTTGGCCCGCTCGGCCCAGGCGTCGAGCGCCTTGGGCGGATAGCCGGCCTTGAGCTTCTCGTCGCCCTTTTGCAGGCGGGCATAGACGAAGTCGCCGGTGATGTCGGCGATCTCGGTGTAAGTGTCATGCTCAGCGTAGCAGATGGCGACGCCGAATTGGCGCGCCAGCGCGATGAAGGCCGGCGTCTTGAAGCTGTCGTTGCGGACTTCGACGACGTGGCGCAACGTGTGCCCGTCGAAGGTCTTGGGCAGCAATCCAAGAAAGCCGCCGAAGTCGGCTTCGTCGAATTTCTTGGTTGGCGCGAACTGCCAGAGCAGGGGTCCGAGCTTGGGCCCGAGCTCGGTGATGCCGGACTCCAGGAAGCGCTTGATCGAGTCGCCGGCCTCGCTGAGCACGCGCCGGTTCACGGCATAGCGCGGACCTTTGAGCGAGAACACGAAGCTGTCCGGCACTTCGGACGCCCATTTGCGGAAGCTTGCCGGCTTCATCGTGCCGTAGAACGTGCCGTTGACCTCGATCGAGGTCAGGTGTTCGCCAGCATAAGTGAGTTCCTTCGCATGCGGCAGGCCTTTTGGATAGAAGACGCCCCGCCACGGCTCATAAGTCCAGCCGCCGACGCCGACATAGATCTTGCCCGACTTTGTCATCTTTTGTTCACTTTAATGGACTACGCTTATTTTATGCGGCGATGATCTTAACAGGTCGACGCCCGACGGCCACTTTCGATAGGGCGACGCCGGATGAACGCGCGCCACATCGAGTGGTCGTTTCTTTTTTGTGGCTGACCGATGAGCCGGGCCACCCGAAACCTGTGGGCCTGCGCTGCCATTTCCGGTGCCGCCCTTCGGACGGAGCCAAAACGCAAAAGCCCGGGATTTCTCCCGGGCCTTGGCGCAGATAGTCCGGTTCTTCAGAACCTGTAGTTAGCGCCGACACGCAGGATGTCCACCAGCGTGGTGGTGGAGACATTGATGTAGTGCGTATTGGCAAGACCGGCCGGCGCGGCGACGTCGAGCTGTTGGGTGCCGAGGTCGGCATGCAGGTAGTCGAGACGCAGCGTCCAGTGCCGGGTCAGGCCGTATTCGAAGCCGCCACCGAGCGCCCATCCATAGCGGACCGAGGAAGCGTGACCGGTCCAGGTGTCGATCAGCACCATGCCGAAGGTATTGCTTAGCGTCGTCATGCTCCAGTTGGATTGAACCTCGGCGATTGCGAGGCCGCCGGTGACATAGCCCAGGAAGTTGTCGGTCACGAGCCAGCCGACGCGCGGCCGCACGGTCGCGAGCCATGTCACCGAGGAGTCGGCGTCGAAGGTGTTCGTGGTCGTGACACTGTTTGGATTTTGCATCGGGTTGGAGGACGTCTGTCGCGCGGACAGCCATGAGAAGTCGCCCTCTAT
>JANLJK010000437.1:4305-13459 GCA_029255525.1 Pseudolabrys sp. | reverse complement strand
GACGGTGAGGTGTCCTCTTATCTGGCCGGCGACGTGCGGCCCGGCGACCGCTTCGAATTGCGCGGGCCGATCGGCGGTTACTTCGTCTGGACGTCGGCGCTCGACGGTCCGTTGTTTCTCGTCGCCGGCGGCTCCGGCGTGGTGCCGTTGATGGCGATGCTGCGCCATCGCGCGGCGACCGGCAGTGAGGCGCCAGCGGTATTGCTCTATTCGTCGCGTACCTATGACGACATCATTTATCGCGCGGAGCTCGACAAGCTCGCGGCGCAGGATGCCGGCTTGAAGGTCATCCATACGCTTACGCGCACGCGGCCGGCGGGCTGGACGGGCCCGGCGCGTCGCATCGATCGTGCGATGCTTGAGGAAGCCGGCTTCGCGCGGGAGATGCGGCCGCGCATTTTCGTCTGCGGCCCGACGCCCATGGTCGAGGCGGCGACGTCCAACCTGCGCGCGCTCGGCCATGCGGCAAACCTGATCAAGACCGAACGCTTCGGGCCGTCGGGTCGCTGAGGGCGATTATCGGTCAGCGCGCCGGGGCACGAAAAGCCTTGTCGTAAAGTTGAAAGCGGACCACGTGGCGGGCCGGACGGTATTGGCGTAAGCTTGGCTCCACCATCCAAGGGGGAGCTTTCGCCATGATCATTGGCCTCACGCTGCAGCAATTCACGCTTCTACACGTCGTTATCTCGTTCATCGCCATTGCAAGCGGCTTCGTCGTCATGTTCGGGATGCTCGGCTCGCACCGGCTGCCGGTATGGACGGGCCTGTTTCTGCTGACCACGCTGCTGACCAGCGTGACCGGCTTCATGTTTCCGATAAAAGGCTTCACCCCCGCGCTGGGTGTCGGTGTCGTCGCGATGGTGGTGCTGGCCTTCGCCTTGGTGGGGCTTTACCTCAACCGTCTCGCCGGCTCCTGGCGCTGGATCTATGCCGTCACCGCGGTCGTGTCGCTTTACCTCAACGTCTTCGTGCTGATTGTGCAGGCCTTCCAGAAGGTATCCTTGCTGAACCCGCTGGCGCCGCAGGTCGGTCCTCCGTTCGCGGAGCCGACGAACACGCAGTTCACGATCGCGCAGGGCGTGGCGCTGGTGTTCTTCATCGCCATGAGCGTCCTGACGGCGTTCAAGTTCCGGCCGATGGCGCGGGCGGCACTGACCTGAGCCGGATCGCGGCCCGCAGAAGTAAGAAGCCGCCGTTACCGGCGGCTTCTAAGGTTGCCTCAGTAAAAGAAGCTTACTTCAGCTGGGTTGAAACACTGTCGAACTTGGTGTTCAGCGTGGAGCCGAGCGAGTTCACGACGGCGATGATGGCGACCGAGATGCCGGCGGCGATGAGGCCGTATTCGATGGCGGTGGCGCCGGATTCGTTCTTCAGGAACGCAACAATCTTGGACATGGTCCACTCCAGGGGTGATCGGTGAGCGGACGATAGGGGTGGCGGTGTTAAAAATGCCCTTCGCATTCGGGCACCTTTTTGTCACGTTCGGTAGCATCTATGTAACGGCTGGATGAGGGCGGGTTCTTGCGCCCGCCGCTGCGATGAGAAAAAGACCAATAATTTCGTACGATTTAGCGGAAATGGTTATCGGCGATGCGGTTGCCGGCTGCCGCCGCCGTTAACCGCTTGTTACCGACGTCTTTGAATTGTCCGCGGTCGCGATGGATCCATTGCGACGCTCGTCGATCATTCCGGTTACTCCCGGCATGTCGGTGGGGCAGTGTACCATTGGTTTCAGCGATCGCGCTCATTCATTATTAATGTCGTTACAATTGCACATTGTTTGCAAGTTCCCTCTCGTGCCGCTTTTCGTATCTATATAAGCCGCGATGGCGCAGCCTTCGCGCGCCAGCGAGATGATGTCATGCGTGCTCTCAATATCGTTCATGTTCTCCGCGCCCCGTTGGGCGGGCTGTTTCGTCACGTCGTCGATCTGGTGCAAGGCCAGGTCGCCCGCGGTCATAACGTCGGCATGGTGGTCGACAGCCTGACGGGCAATGCGCGCGCTGCCGAAGTGATCGCCGCGATGGCGCCGTCCTTGAAGCTCGGTGTCAGCACCACGCGCATGCCGCGGCCGCTGAGCCCGCTCGATCTCTCCGCCGTCCTGCATGTAAGCAACCGCCTGCGCCAGACGAATGCCGATGTGGTGCACGGTCACGGCGCCAAGGGTGGCGCCTATGCGCGGCTGGCCTTCAGCGGCAAGCGCGTCGTGCGCGCTTATACGCCGCATGGCGGCAGCCTGCTGCTCGATCACACGACGCTGAAGGGCAAGACCTATCTCCTGATGGAGAAGGCGCTGATGGCGCGCGGCGACATGTATCTGTTCGAGAGCGCTTATAGCG
Organism: Pseudolabrys sp.; assembly: GCA_029255525.1. Taxonomy (GTDB): domain Bacteria; phylum Pseudomonadota; class Alphaproteobacteria; order Rhizobiales; family Xanthobacteraceae; genus Pseudolabrys. The sequence goes on along the minus strand of JANLJK010000437.1, from coordinate 11,120 downwards.
CCGATGTCTTCCGCGCCAAAGTCGGCAATCCGAGCAGCATCGTGAAGGTCATTCATAACGGCGTCGCCAAGAGCGAGTTCGCGCCTGTTGCGCTCGCACCGGACGCCACCGACATCGTCTTCGTCGGGGAGTACCGTCCGGTAAAGGGCATCGACGTGCTGATCGATGCTATCGCGGCGTTGAGGCGTGACGGCCGTCCGCTGACGGCGACGTTGGTCGGCAGTGGTCCGTCGGAAGACGCCTTGAAAGCGCAGGTCGCGCAGCTCGGTCTCACCGACGCGGTACGCTTCGCGACCGCCCGGCCGATGCGGCAGGCGCTCGCGCTTGGCCAACTGGTCGTGCTGCCGTCGCGCGCCGAATCGCTGCCTTATGTCGTGCTGGAGACGGCCGCCGCCGAGCGGCCGATGATCACCACCCGGGTCGGCGGTATCCCGGAAATCTACGGTCCGCTGTCGGATGCGCTGATCCCGGCGGCCGATACCCCGGCGCTGGCGAAGGCGATCAAGAGCGCCGCCGAACAGCCGGCCGCCGCCAGGGAACTGTCGCACAAACTGCGCCAGCGTATCGCGGCGTCATTTTCGTTGGAGGCGATGGTCGACGGCGTGCTGTCCTGCTACGAGCGTGCGCTTGAGGTCGCGCCCGTGCTGACGCAGGTCATCGGCGCCTAATTCGAGCATTCTTCTACGATTGCTCGCGGCAATTGACCCAGATCAAGGCATTATCGCGCGCCTTGGCCATCCTTTGCACAAAGGATGGCAGCCATGACCCAACCCAACGAACAGTCCCATTACCAGACGCTCGAGCCGGTGCTCGATACCATTGCCGGCTGGATCAACAGATACCGCCAGTCGTTGCAGACGCAGGCTGAGTTGCGCAATTGCGGCAGTGAAGAGGTCGCGCGCATCGCGCATGACCTGAACGTCTCGCCGGGCGAGTTGGCCAGCCTCGTCAGCAAGGGTTCGGGAAGCGCCGCGCTTCTGTACAAGATGCTGAACGCGCTCGGCGTCGATCGCGAAGACAAGAACTTCAAGGATCCGCGTATGGTGCGTGATCTGGAGCGGTTGTGCTTCGCCTGCGATCACAAGTCGCAATGCGCGCACGAGCTCGAAGCCGGCACGGCGAAGGAGCACTATCGCGAATTCTGCCCGAACGCTTATACGCTCGACGTGCTCACCGGCCGTCCGCAGTAGCTGTCCGCGTTGGTTTAGTTTCAGCGTGAGAGGGGCGGGCGCGTGGGGCGCCCGCTCTTCTTTTTTGGCTTACACGTCTTCCGGATTGTCGACATAGACGAGCCCGGCCTTCGCCAGCGGCTCGCGCATATTGTACATGTCGAGGCCGAGCACGCCGGAAGCCAGCTTCTGGCGCTTGGCGTCCTCGTCATCGAAGCGCTTCTGCGCCTTCTGCGCGGTCTCGACTGCGTACTTCTTTGGCACCACCACGACGCCGTCATCGTCGGCAACCACGGCATCGCCCGGTTCGACATTCACGCCGGCGCAGACCACGGGAATGTTCACCGCGCCCAGCGTCGCCTTTACCGTGCCCTTGGCCGAGATCGCGCGCGACCAGACGGGGAAGCCCATCTCCTTGAGCGTCGCCACGTCGCGGCAGCCGGCATCGATGATGAGGCCCTTGACGCCGCGCGCCTTCAGCGAAGTGGCGAGCAGGTCGCCGAACATGCCGTCGGTGTTGTCGGCGGTGACGCCGAGCACGACGATGTCGCCTGGCTGGCACTGCTCGACCGCGACATGGATCATCCAATTGTCGCCGGGCTGAGCCAGGATGGTGACGGCGGGGCCGGCGATCGACGCGCCCGCCCAGATCGGCCGCATGTAAGGCTTCATCAGCCCGTAGCGGCCGAGCGCCTCATGGGTGGTGGAGACGCCGAGCTTTTCGAAAGTGGCAATGGCGTTGGCATCGGCGCGTTTGATGTTGCGGACGACGACGGGGGTCATGATTTAGTTTCCTCTTGCTATGTCCTCGATCCGTCATCCTGAGGTGCGAGCCGCCTTCGGCGAGCCTCGAAGGATGACAGGCATTGCCTTGGCCGTTCATCCTTCGAGGGCCGGCTGCGCCGGCCACCTCAGGATGACGGAGAGAAGCTATCGCTAACCGAGCGTTTCGGTGACGACGCGCGGGAACAATGTCTGATAGGCCTCGCCATAGGTCATCGGGATGCCGGTGTTGCGCGAGCCCTGGATGCCGCGATTGAGCGCGACGCGCTCATAATAGCCCCACAGGTGCTTCTGGGCCGCGAGGATCTGGAACGCCTTGTACTTCTGCTCCCAGACGTCGTCGATCTTCAAAATGAGATCGGGCTTGTAGTTGCACTGCTCGGGCTGGTGCGGCTCGAACAGATAGATCGGCGGTGCCGAATACTTGTACTTGGCGCCGGGCTTGTGGCCCAACGCCTGCGCGACCACGCGGGTCTCCTGCGCGAAATGCGCGGCGTTCGGGTGGTCGAAGTTATAGGGGTCCTCCAGCGCGTGCGTCAGCACGAAGGCCGGATTGGTCTCGCGGTAGATGTCGACCATGCGGTCGAAGTGTTCTTCCGTCAGCTTGAGCGGATAGTCGCCGCAATCGAAGAACTCGATCTCGGCGCCGAGCAAAGCGGCGGCGCGTTCGGCTTCATCCTTGCGGCCGGCCTTCACCTTTTCCATCGTGGCGCCGGCTTCCTTCCAGGCGAACTGGCTCTCGCCGCGCTCGCCGAAGGAAAAGCAGACGATCTTCATCTTGTAGCCCTTCTTGGCGTGCAGCGCGATCGCGCCGCCCGCCCGCCAGACGAAGTCGCCCGGATGGGCGGTGACGACGAGTCCGGTCTTTTGCTCAGACATAGAGAACTCCACAGGTGTTGATCAGAAACCGCCGTGGCGGGCCGCGTCGATGGCCTGCTTCAGCAGCGTTGTGAAACTGGTGAGATGCCGGCGCATGGCCTTCTCGGCGGCGTTGGCATCGTTGGCGCAGAGCGCGGCGACGATCGCCTGATGCTCGGCCAGCGACGACTGCGGCCGTCCCGGCAGCAAGATGACGCGGTATTGCAGCCGCACCAGATGCGAGCGCAGCGTCGACAGAATGCGGGTGGCGGTGGCGTTGCTGGCGATGCGCTGGATCTCGCGATGCAGGGCGCCGTTGCAGCGCGAGAATGCCATGTCGTCGGCGTCCTTCACCGCGCGGCGCATGTCGGCCTCGATCGCGCGCAGCGCCTTGCGGTCAGTGTCGGTGATCTTGGCCGCCGCCTGCCGTGCCACCATGGTTTCGAGCGCCAGCCGCGTTTCGGCGATCTCGAGCGCTTCGGCATCGGTGATGGCGCGCACGCGGGCGCCGCGGTTGCGCTCGCGCACCACCAGGCCTTCCTGGTCGAGCATGGCGAGCGCGGTGCGGATATGCGCGCGGTTGACGCCATAGGTCGCGGCAAGGTCGGCCTCGACCAGCCGCTCGTTCGGCATCAGTTGCCCGCGCGTGATCGCCTCGCGCAGGCGCGTCGTCACGTCGGAACGGGCAGGTGTCGGGCGGGCAGAGCGGGGCATCACGAGGGCCGGTCAAGCATCCACAATTTGGTTATCCAAATTGTTGACAATCTGCGCGGCTGCGTCAAGGTTCAAAACGCCGCCGGTGGACAAGCCGGCGGCACCGGGAAGAAACAAAGGCCGCCCGCCATGACCGACGTCACCACCTTGCGCATCTGCCTCGGCGATTATCCGCACACGCTGCCGCTCAAGCGCGGCGAGATCACCTCGCCCTCGCTCAAGCTCGACTTCGTCGAGGTCTCGCCGATGAACAAGGCGTTCAAGCCGATGGTGCGCGAGCATGCCTTTGACGTCAGCGAGATGGCGCTGGTCACTTACTTTCAGGCCAAGGCCTGGAACAAAGGCCTGTCGCTCTTGCCGGCGGCGATGCTGTCGCGCTTCCAGCATCACACGATGCTCTACAACAGCGAGCGCGGGACGCTGACGCCGGCCGATCTCAAGGGCAAGCGCATCGGCGTGCGCTCCTACAGCCAGACGACCGGCGTCTGGATTCGTGGCATCATCGAGAACGACTACGGCATCGATCTATCGGGTGCGAAGTGGGTGACCTTCGAGGACGCGCATGTCGCCGAGGCGGTCGATCCGCCGGGCGTCATCCGCGCCCGGGCCGATCAGGACATCACCAAGATGCTCTTGGGCGGTGAACTCGATGTCGCGATCTACGGCGCCGCATTGCCGAAAGAGCCGCAGCTCAGAAGCGTCATTGTCGATCCGGACAACGCGGCCAAGCAATGGTACGCCAAGCACGGCCTCGTGCCGGTCAACCACATGGTGGTGGTGACCGACGAGTTGAAGCGCGCCAAGCCAGCCGCGGTCGCTGAACTTTATCGGCTGCTTGAAGCGGGTAAGAAGGCGGCCGGTGTTCCGGTGGGCGGTCTCGACACCGCGCCTTTCGGCAAGGAGGCCAACCGGCCTTGCCTCGAACTTTTGATGTCATATGCGGTGCAGCAGGGCTTGGTCCCGCGCGCGCTCAGTATCGACGAGTTGTGGTAGCGGCCACGGAAATATAGTTCGGGAGCACGTGCGTCAGGCGTCCGGCGACATCGCACCATTTTCGTCAGAGACCTCTGGACGCGCGCCGCTTGCGGGATTGACCCGCGGCGGCGAGACGGGCCAGTATCGCGCCGCATCAGCGCTTTTAAACATCAGCGCGACAAGGGCCGAAAAGGCCTGAAGGGGGATTCATAATGCGCAAAATTCCTGCGCTCGTCATGCTTGCTGCACTGGGATTTTCTACCGCCGCCACGGCGCAGGAAGTCACCTTGCGCGCGGTCACGGCCTTCGCCGAAAAGACCACTTATTCGCGCGGTTTCGAACGCTTCATCGAGAAGGTCAACGCGACCGGTAAGGGCATCATCCGCATCAATTACATCGGCGGCCCGAAGGCGATGCCGCCGTTCGAGGTCGGTAACGCGCTCAAGAGCGGCGTCATCGACATGGCCAACACCACGGGCGCCTTCTACACCAACCTGATGCCGGAAGCGGACGCCTGGAAGCTCCGGCAGGTGCCGATGGCCGAGGTGCGCAAGAACGGCGGCTTCGATTACATGGCCGCGATCTATGCGCAGAAGATGAACGCGGTCTTCCTGGCGAATTTCGTCGGCGACAATCCGTTCCATCTCTATCTGAACAAGAAGATAGCCAGTCCCGATCTGGCCGGCCTCAAGCTGCGTATCACGCCGGTCTATCGCGATTTCTTCCAGGCGATGGGCGGCACCGTGGTGCAGACGGCGCCGGGCGAGGTCTACACCGCGCTCGAGCGCGGCGTGGTCGACGGTTACGGTTGGCCGATCACCGGCGTGTTCGATCTCGGCTGGAACGAAAAGACGAAGTACCGCGTCGATCCCGGCTTCTACACCGCGGAAGTCTCGGTGCTCATCAACAAGACCACCTGGGACAAGCTGACGCCGCAGCAGAAGGACGTGCTGCAGAAGGCCGGCGCGGAAGGCGAGGCAGAAGGCGTCGGCGAATTTGCCAAGCTGAACGCGGCTGATGCCGAGCGTCAGGCCAAGGCCGGCATCGAGACGATCACCTTCGATGCCGTCGGCGCCAAGCGCTATTACGACCAAGCCTATGAGACCGGCTGGGCCGGCATCGTCCGGCAGAGCCCGGAGCATGGGCCGAAGCTGAAGGGCTTCTTCTCCAAGGCGCAGTGAAGCGCCTAGGGACGGCGTTTCCGTCGAGTGGGGGTGAGGGGATGGAGCGGCTTTCGCAACGCTACGGGCAGCTGCTCGAGGGCATGTTGTTGCTTGCCTGCGCCTTGCTGTTCGGCATGACGGTGCTGATCGGGCTCGACGTGCTGTTGCGCAATGTCGGGCTCGGCGGCATTCCGCCGAGCAATGAGCTGTCCGAATACGGCCTCTACCTCACCACCATCCTGGCGGCGCCCGGCCTGCTGCGGCGGGGTATGCATATCCGCGTCGACATCGTGCTGCGTTTGCTGCCGCCCAAAGTCGCGTGGTTCCTGGAGTGGGTCGGCGACATCGTCGGCATCGTCTGCTGCATGTACTTCGTCTGGTATGGCACCGGCGTGACTTTGGCGAGTTATCGGGCGGGCTCGGTGTCGATCAAGACTCTGGTGCTGCCGGAGTGGTGGATCTTCGCGCCGATGCCGGTGTGCTTCCTGATGGTGGCGATCGAGTTCATCTTCCGCATGCGCACCTTGGCGCTGTCCGATCGCGAGCCCCGGTCCGACGCCGTTTCCGCTTCCTGAGCCTTTTTCGAAGAGACGAGCCGCATCATGTCCTGGCAAGCCGGTGCTTTGTTGTTGCTTGGAGGCTCGACGGTTCTGCTGTTCATCGGCATTCCGGTGGCCTTCTCGTTCCTGGCCATCAATCTCATTGGCGCGGCGCTGTTCCTCGGCGGTGTGGTCGGCATCGAGCAGATCGTGCGCAACAGCGTCGTGGCGGTCTCCAGCTTCTCGCTGACGCCGATCCCGCTCTTCGTGCTGATGGGCGAGATCCTGTTCCACACCGGGCTGGCGCTGAAGGTGATCGAAGGCATCGAGCGCCTGATCCGCCAGGTGCCGGGCCGCCTCGCGGTCGTCGCCGTTGTCGCCGGCACCGTGTTCTCGGCGATCTCCGGCTCGACCATCGCCACCACGGCGATGCTCGGCTCGCTGATGCTGCCGGTGATGCTGTCGCGCGGCTATAATCCGGTGATGGCGACCGGGCCGATCATGGCGATCGGCGCCGTCGACATGCTGATCCCGCCCTCGGCGCTGACCGTGCTGCTCGGCAGCCTGTCCGGCATCTCGATCTCCAAGCTTCTGATCGGCGGCGTCGTGCCGGG
>JANLJK010000437.1:0-4205 GCA_029255525.1 Pseudolabrys sp. | reverse complement strand
GCAGCCTGTCCGGCATCTCGATCTCCAAGCTTCTGATCGGCGGCGTCGTGCCGGGCCTGATGCTCAGCATCGCCTTCATCGCCTATATCGTCGTGCGCGTGCTGCTCAATCCGAAGCTCGCGCCGGCCACAGCGGTTGAGGAACGGCATGGCTGGGCCAAATACGAGCTCCTGGTGCTCTATGTGATCCCGCTGATTTCGATCTTCGTGGTCGTCATCGGCGCCATGTCGGGCGGCATTGCCACGCCGACCGAGTCGGCCGCGCTCGGCGCGCTCGCCACCATGGGGCTGGCCGCCGTCTATCGCGTGCTGACCGTCAAAGCGCTGGTCACGGCCCTGAAGGGTACCGTCAGCATCTCGGCGATGATCCTGTTCATCATCCTTGGCGCCACGACCTTCTCGCAGATTCTCAGCTTCTCCGGCGCCACCGACGGCATTGTCTCCGGTATCTTCAGCCACGGCCTGTCTCCGGCCATGATCCTCGCCGGCATGCTGCTGCTGTTGATCTTCCTCGGCATCTTCGTCGATCAGGTGAGCATGATGCTCATTACGTTGCCAATCTTCATGCCGGTCGTGCAGCGCCTCGACATCGATCTGGTCTGGTTCGGCGTGCTCTATCTCATCTGTATGCAATTGGGCCTGCTGTTGCCGCCCCATGGCATGCTGCTGATGACGATGAAGGGTGTGGCCCCGCCGCAGGTCACGATGGCGCATATTTTCCAGGCCGTGGTGCCCTACATCATCATGAGTGTGCTGCTGCTTCTGCTGCTGATTGTATTCCCCTCGATCACCACTTGGCTGCCGGGCCTGATTGGCTGATCCCACGGACGGGTGCAATCGCCGCCTGCAAAATGGTCAAAATATCTGCCTAAAAAATAATCAGACTCTGCCTGCTCACAAAACGAGCAGTTCTGAATTGTGACAAACCTCGTCGCACAACCAATGACTTAGGCGCCCGCGCCACATTGGCACAGGCTTTGCGAACATCTCCCTGCGCCAAAACCGTCGCCAGACGGAGCGCGTATCAAAATGCAGGGGACTACGCTCATGTTCAAATCGATAAAGGCGGTCGCTGGTCGACCGAATGCCCGCCGGTGGCTCGCCGCCACTGCCGGTCTGGCTTTCGCGGTTTCGGGGGCTGTCAGTAGCGCGAACGCGCAGGACACCATCAAGGTCGGCATCCTTCACTCGCTGTCGGGCACCATGGCCATCAGCGAAACGACGCTGAAGGACACCATGCTCTTCCTCATCGACGAGCAGAACAAGAAAGGCGGCGTGCTCGGCAAGAAGCTCGAGGCCGTTGTCGTCGACCCGGCGTCGAACTGGCCGCTGTTCGCCGAGAAGGCGCGCGAACTGATCGCCAAGGACAAGGTCGCCGTCGTGTTCGGCTGCTGGACCTCGGTGTCGCGCAAGTCCGTGCTGCCGGTGTTCAAGGAATTGAACTCGATCCTCTTCTATCCCGTGCAGTACGAGGGTGAAGAGTCGGAGCGCAACGTATTCTACACGGGCGCGGCGCCGAACCAGCAGGCCATTCCGGCCGTCGATTATCTGATGTCGAAGGATGGCGGCTCGGTGAAGCGCTGGGTGCTCGCCGGCACCGACTACGTCTATCCGCGCACCACCAACAAGATTCTTGAAGCCTATCTGAAGTCGAAGGGCGTCAAGGACGAAGACATCATGATCAACTACACGCCGTTCGGGCACTCCGACTGGCAGACGATCGTGGCCAACATCAAGAAGTTCGGCTCCGCCGGCAAGAAGACGGCGGTGGTTTCGACCATCAACGGCGACGCCAACGTGCCGTTCTATAAGGAGCTCGGCAACCAGGGCATCAAGGCCACCGACATTCCGGTGGTGGCGTTCTCGGTCGGCGAAGAAGAGCTTGCCGGTCTCGACACCAAGCCGCTGCTTGGCCATCTCGCCGCCTGGAACTATTTCCAGTCGATCAAGAACCCGGCCAATGCCGAGTTCATCAAGAAGTGGCAGGCCTTCACCAAGAATCCGAAGCGCGTCACCAACGACCCGATGGAAGCCCACGTGATCGGCTTCGCGATGTGGGTGAAGGCGGTGGAGAAGGTGAAGTCGACCGATCCGGACAAGGTCATCGACGCCCTGCCGGGCATCGAAGCGCCGAACCTGACGGGCGGTGTGTCCAAGATGCTGCCGAACCATCATATCACCAAGCCGGTCTTCGTCGGCGAAATCAAAGGCGACGGCCAGTTCGACGTGGTGTGGAAGACTAAAGGTCTGGTTCCGGGCGATGCCTGGACCGACTTCCTGCCGGGCTCGAAGGATCTCGAAGCCGACTGGGTCAAGCTGAAGTGCGGCAACTACAACACCGTCACCAAGAAGTGTGGCGGCCAAGGTTCTTGAGCTTAAGCCTCTTGAACTGACGCTCTCTTGAAGAAAGCCGGAGGCGGCGGTTTTGCCGCCGCCTTCATCCCTCCATCGCCAGTTCCTGCCGGGACGGAATGAAATGCGCAGTGTTTGCGATCGCATCGTGGTGTTCGTCTTGGCCGTCGGCTTATTGGCCGCTGCGGCCACGATCGCCCACGCGGGCCCCTACGAGGACGCGCTCGTGGGATTCACGGCCGATTCTTTCGGCGATACCGTCGACTCGATCGAGGCACTGACCGCGAGTGGCGACCCGCGCGCGAGCGCCGTGCTCGAAGCGCTCAAAGACCAGCGGCTCTTATATTCGGCCGAGGCCAAGAAGGTCTTCATCAAGGACAAGGACGACAAGGTCGCCGACGCCTTGACCGGCGAAGCCGTCGCCGCGCCGCCGTCCGACATTGACAACGTGCGCCTGAACAACCGCGTGCGCGGCGCGCTGGACGCGGCGCTCGGCTCGCTGACGCTGATGGCCAAGGAGCCCGGCCGCCGCTTCGACGCGGCACAGGCCGTGTTCAAGTCGCGCGACGCCGGTGCGCTGCCGGCGCTCGACAAGGCGCTAGCCGCCGAGACCGACGCGCGCGTGAAGAAGGCGCTGACCGAAGCCCGCGCCGCCATCGTCCTCACGTCCGCCGACGCGACGCCGGAGGACAAGATCGCGGCCATCGCTGTCATCGGCGCACGCGGCGATCAGGATTCGCTGGCGTTGCTCGACGGCCTGCCCGGCGACGCGCCGCCGCAGGTCGCCCAGGCGGCGGCCTCCGCCAAATCCAAGACCCAAAGCCATCTCGCGATCTGGAACGCGGTGCAGAACGCCTGGTATGGGCTCTCGCTCGGCTCGGTGCTGCTGCTCGCCGCCATCGGCCTTGCCATCACCTTCGGCGTGATGGGCGTCATCAACATGGCGCATGGCGAGATGGTGATGCTCGGGGCTTACACCACCTTCGTGGTGCAGGAGCTCATTCGCGCGCATAACCCGGCGCTGTTCGATTATTCGCTGTTCATTGCCGTGCCGCTGGCCTTCCTGGTCGCCGGCGCGGTCGGTGTCGCGATCGAGCGCTCGATCATCCGCTTTCTCTACGGCCGGCCGCGGGAGACGCGGCTTGCCACCTCGGGCCTGTCGTTGATCCAGCACCAGGCCGGGCGCACGGCCAGCGGCCCCACCCCCAACGACCTCGCCACACCGTCGTGGATGAGCGGCGCCTTCGACCTCGGCGGCATCCTCATCACCTATAACCGGCTCTGGATCATCGTCTTCACGCTCGCCGTCTTCGTCGCGCTGCTCGCCATGCTGCGCTTCACGCGGCTTGGCCTGGAGATGCGCGCGGTGACGCAGAACCGCGGCATGGCCGCCGCCATGGGCATCCGCACCGCGCGTATCGACGCGCTCACCTTCGGGCTGGGCTCCGGCATTGCCGGCATCGCCGGCGTCGCGCTGTCGCAGATCGACAACGTCTCGCCGAATCTCGGTCAGGGCTACATCATCGACAGCTTCATGGTGGTCGTTTTCGGCGGCGTCGGCAATCTGTGGGGCACCTTGGTCGGCGCCTTCACGCTCGGCATCGCCAACAAGTTCCTGGAGCCCTATGCCGGCGCCGTGCTCGGCAAGATCGCCATCCTGGTGCTGATCATCCTCTTCATCCAGAAGCGCCCGCGCGGCATGTTCGCGCTCAAGGGCCGGGCGGTGGAGGCGTGAGGATGGTCGCGATTATGTCCTCATGGTTCGAGACGCGCGGCTTCGCCGCGCTCCTCACCATGAGGACGACCGAGAATAGCCCCCATCCTGAGGAGCGAGCGAGGCTCGAGTCTCGAAGG
>JANLJK010000436.1:8205-13459 GCA_029255525.1 Pseudolabrys sp. | reverse complement strand
ATGATGAGCACGAACAGGACGGCGACGACGAACGGCATGGCGCCAAGCCGAAACACCGATTGATTGACGATGACGGCGGCAAGGCAGAATAGCGGGACCGCCAGATTGCCGCGCGAGAGAGCGCCGAACATCACTGTTACCCGTCAGAGCGCCTTGATGCGGAAGAAGGCGAACATCACCATGCGGATCAGCATCAAGCCGTGACTGAAGCGGGAAATCTGCGTCGAGCCGTAGGTGCGCGCAGCATAGCGGATCGGCACGTCGATGCAGCGCAGGTTCAGCTTGGCCGCGCCGAAGATCAGGTCGAAATCGCCGAACGGATCGAAGTCGCCGAAATAGGCCCTGCCCTTCTTGACGCGCTCGTAATCGGTGCGACGCAGCACCTTGGTGCCGCACAAGGTATCGGTAAAGCGCTGACTCAGGAGCCAGGTGAAGGCGATGGAGAACGACTTGTTGGCGATGAGATTAAGGAACTGCATCGCCTCATCCTCCATCGGATAGACGAGGCGCGAACCGTTGATGAACTCGCCTTTGCCGGTCTTGATCGCCTCCCAGAACTTGGGGAGTTGCTCGGGCGGCATCGTCAGATCGCCGTCGAGGATCATCAGCACATCGCCGCGCGCCACGTCGAAACCGGTGAACACGGCATCGGCCTTGCCCTTGCCGGGCTGGCGTAGGGTCTTGATGTCGAGATGTGGATGAGCGGCGGCGACGCGCTGCACTTCCTCCCAACTGCCGTCCTGGCTGTTGCCCTCGACGAAGACGATCTCGATATCGTCGCAGAATTTCGGGATGCGTTGCACCGCCGGCTCGATATTGCCGCGCTCGTTGCGCACCGGCACGATTACCGAAGCCGAGCGCAGATCGGTCTCGCGATCGCGCCAAGGCCGGCAGACGGAATAATGCCGAAAGCTCAGATGGCGGATGACCGGCAGCATCGAGATGAAGCGGTTGAGAAAGCGCCCGACGCCCAAGAGGCGCAGCGGCGACAGCATCCTCGATTCGGATTTGATGACTTCGAGGTCGGCGAGCTCGGCCAGGCCGTGGATGTCGCCGGGCGACATCACGTTCTGCGGCAGTTGCCTGGCGCGCCAGCCGATCCATTCGGCAAGCTTCAACAGCGGCTGCCACAGGTGCGAGTAGTAGACAACGACGACGCGGGTCGCCGATGTGCACTGGCTGTGCACGCTTTCGAGCGCGGCCTGCACGTCGTCGAGCGAGCCGAGCGTGTCGACAATCAGAATGACATCGAAGGGCCCCGGCAGCGAGGCGATGAAATGCCGGTCCTCGATATCGCCAGTGCGGAAGTCGAGATCGGGATGCAGGCGCTTGGCCTCGGCCACCACGGCCTCGCTGAAATCGATGCCGATGCCGATGCTCGGCTTCAGACCGGCCAGCACATCGCCGGTGCCGCAGCCGAGCTCCAGAACGCGCAGGCCCTCGGGAATGAGGAAGCGCAGATAGTTGAGGTCCTCGTCATGGAAGAACTGCGCGCGCTTGCGCTGCTCCTGACGGAAGGGAGCGGTGTGCTCCGAATTAGCGAGGATGGCGCGTTTTCGGTCGGAGATGGGCTGCATGCCGGCTTAGGGGCTGGCGCGTGAAACGACGTCGCGCCGGTGGAGGAAGGCAAGGATCAGGCATAGGCCGATGATTTCGAGGTGGGGAAAAACCGCCATCAGGAAGCGCGGCGTCCACTCGTTCACCAGACTAATAAACCAAGTATAGCTCTGGCACAGGGCGCCAAGGAAGGTGGCGACCAGAAGATAAAAGCCGGCCGGGCTTTCGGCGAGCGATGGCCGGAAGGCGAAGACGGGGAAGCCGAGGGTGAGCACGAGCGTGACGCCCCCCGCGATCAGGAAGGCCGGGTAGACGATTGTACCGGTGAGCGTCGGCGGCGGATGCAGCATGGCGGCGGTCACGTCGGCCAGCCCGACCAGTTGCGGGTTGGCGTCGGCGTAAGCGCCAAGCGCGCGGGCAATCGGCGGGAAATTCTGCGCCGCGACCGACCATTGGCCGAGCTGGTTGACCAGCGTGAGCATCAGATAACCGCCGAGGTTCTGCGCGATGATCTGGCGGCCGAGCGCGCTGCGCAATTTGCCGGCCGTGGTGTGCTCGCGCGCCGCTGCCTCGTCGAATTCGCGCGCCAGCACATGGTACTGCGCATGGCCTTCATAGGAGGCGCTGAGTTGCGCCCGCACCGGCCAGGACGGCGCTTCGGCCAGCGCGCGCTGCATCGGCGCGTAGATCTCGTAGAGCTGACGCGCCAGCCTCTCCAAAGTCGCGGCATGCGGGCCTGAGAATTTCATGCCCGGCTGTACCAAAAGCGCCGCCTTGCCGGTCAGGAGGTTCGGCGCCTGCGAGACTCCGCCCTCACGGTGCACGGCGTGATAGATTGCCCGCTCGCAGGCCGCGCCGAGCGCCACCGGCAACAGCGCGGCGACCAGCGCCGAGACGCGCGCCAAGCGATAAGGCGGCCTCACCCAGACGGCGAGGACATGCAGCGGCAGGAGGCCCAAGGCTGCCAGCCGAAAGCCAAGCATCAAGCCAAGCGCGAGACCGGCAATGGCGAGGTACGAAACGCGGCCGCTGCGCAGATAGTCGATCCAGGCGGCGAGCGTGATCAGGCTGAGCGAGAAGGTGATCGACTCGGTCAGGATCGCGCGATGGAAGGACGAGAACAGGACATTGGCCGCCAGTACGGCGACGGCAAGCGCGAGCAGGACTTTCGGAAAGCCGGCGCGGCGCAGCGTCAGCAGGAAGTAGACCAAGGCGGCGCAGAAGATCGCGAGCTGCACCCAGGTGGTGGCGATCAGATCGAGGCCGGCGGCGCGCATGACGGCGAGGAAGGCAGGATAGAGCGCTGGCCGCATGATGCTGAAGGCGATGTAGCCGTCGCTGTCCGGCTCGGTGAGCGGCGTATAAGGCGGCACGACCAGGACGACGACGGCATAGAGCGCCGCGCAAGCGAGCGCGAACAGCACATCATTGCGGCCAAGCGGCTTGTCGATCATCGGGCCGGTGTCTTTGTCGTGCGGCTGAGCAGGCGGTCGTAGAGTGCGACCACGTCACGACCGATCTTATCGGCGGAGAATTCGGCTTCGACCAGCCGCCGACTGGCGGCTGCGTAGTTACGCCGCAGCGTGCCGTCCCGCGCCAGTTCGCCGATGGCGTCGGCCAGCGCGGTGGCATTGTCCGGTGGCACCAGCAGCGCGTTCACGCCCGGACGGGCGATCTCGCGACAGCCGGGCACGTCGGTCGCCACGATCGCCCGGGCGCAGGCGGCGGCTTCCAGGAGGCTCTTGGGCAGCCCCTCCCGGCGGGAGGGCAGCACCGCGATATGGGCCTGGGCCCAGACGGCGCGAATGTCGGGAACATGGCCCAGCACCTCGACCCCGGGCTGGCCCGCCCATGACGCGATCTCCTGCGGCAGGATCGAGACCGGATTGGCAGGATCCGGGTCGCCGGCAATCAACAGGCGCACCGGCTGCCCCCGGCCGGCCAGGAGGGCCTGGGCCGCGACCAGGCTGCGGACGCCTTTGTCGTCCAGCAGGCGGCCGACGAAGGCGGCCGTGATGGGGCCTTCGGGCTCCGGCAGCGGCACCAGGCGGTCGGTCTCTACCCCGGAGCCGGGAATGATGAAGATCTTATCCGGGGCGACGCCCAGACCCCGCACCGCCGCCCGGTCATCCGGGTTCTGCACCAGCACGGCAGCGTGGCGGTTTCCCAACACGCGCTTCAACAGCACCCGCAGCACCGGCCGCAACAGCCGCGCCTTCAGCGTCGCCGACGTGAAGCTGAAGCCTAAGCCCGCCAGGGCATTCAGCCGCACGCAGGGCAGCCCCTCCGCCGCCAGCGAGCCGACGATGGTCGGCTGCAAGGCGACATTGTGCACCAGGGCCGGCTTGATCGCATGGTAGACGGCGCGCACGGCGCGGATGTTGGACAGGAAGCCGAGCGGATGCACGCTGCCGCGCCGCCACACCACCGGGTGCAGGCGGAAGCCTTCGGCCTCGATCGCCGCGCCGCCTTTGTCGACATGCGTGATCACATGCACGTCGTAGCCGGCGGCGCGCGCCGCGCGCGCCATCGGCAACCGATGCGACAGGAAATACCAATCCTCGGTGACGACGTAAGCCAGAACGGGCTTCTCGCCCTGTGATGGTGCAGGCATTGGTTTTTGCGAGTGCTGTGCTATGCCGGCTGAAATTCGCGCCCCGACACACAACAGGCCGCGCCGTTGATTCGATGAAGCCACATTCGTTCTATCGGATATTGCCCTATCTCGCATGCCTGCTCGCATGCGCGGTCGTCAATATCATCTACTTTCCACCGACGACGGTGTTCCCTGACGAGCAGCGTTTCCTCGCCTCGGCGATCAGGCTAGCGGCGAGCGGCGAATTCTGGGTCGGCGGCGATCGTGCCTGGGAAATGCCGGGCACCGCCCTGTTCTTTACGCCGGCGGTCTGGCTGTTCGGCGAGCAAGGCGCGGTGCTCGCGATCCGCTTTACCCAAACCGCGTTACTGCTCGTGCAATGCGGGCTCGTCGCCTTCATCACGCAGCGGCTGACGCGCAACGACGTCGCGGCCACTATCGCCGCCTGCGTGACCGCGCTCTATCCGTTCTTTCTATTCTATCAAGGCGTGCTCATCAGCGAGACCTTATTCAACACGCTGATGCTGGCCGGCCTTGCAACGCTCTATGCCTGGCGCGAACGCGGCGCACGCCTCGACGGCTTGCTGGTGCTCGCCTGCGCGTGCTTTGCCGCGTCGACATGGACCAAAGCGAGCCTCACTCTGCTGCCGCCGCTTTTGCTCGCGATCACAGCGTGGACTGTGCGGGCATCGTGGCGCCACATCGCCGCCGTGCTCATCACATCGCTGTGCCTCTATGCCGCCTTACTGAGCCCATGGTGGATCCGCAATGCGATGCTGCTGAATGCCTTCGTGCCCTTTACCACCAGCGCCGCGCAGAACCTCTATCTCGGCAACAACCCCAACAATCGCGACGGCGGCATCGATTGGGCGAGCGACGTCGATCCTGCGGCGGCAGCACGCCTGTTCGCGATTCCGAACGAAATCGAGCGGCAGCGCGCCTTCAGCCAGGCGGCGACCGATTACATCAAAGCGCATCCCGAAGCCTTCCTGCGCGCGGCCGGACAGAAGTTCATGCGCTTCTGGAACGTCGTGCCGAACGCGGCCGAGTTCGGCGGTGTCTATGCGGCCATCAGCGTGCTCAGCTTCGGCCCGGTCCTAC
>JANLJK010000436.1:0-8195 GCA_029255525.1 Pseudolabrys sp. | reverse complement strand
CCTGTGGCGCCAGTGGCGGCTGCTGACACCGATTGTCACCGTCGCCGCCTATTTCACCTTCGTGCATGTCGTTACGATCGCCTCGCTGCGCTATCGCCTGCCGATCGAACCTCTGCTGATCATGCTTGCCGCCGAGCCCTTGGCGGCGCTCGCCAGACGCCTATTGCCACGCGCCGCGGCTGCATCGGCACCGGCGTGAATTCAACATTGTCGAAGGCGCGCATCGCCGTTAAGCAGTAGGGCGTCGAGCGCGGACCATTCCGGAAGACCTTATGTGCGGCATCGCGGGCGTTCTCAACTCATCGGCGGCGGCGCGCGAAACGCTGGCGCGCGACGCGCTGGCGATGGCCGATTGCCTGGCGCATCGCGGGCCTGACGATCACGGCCTCTGGACCGATCTCGACGCCGGCATCGCGCTGACGCACCGTCGGCTGTCGATCGTCGACCTGTCGCCGGCCGGCCACCAGCCGATGATTTCGGCCGACGGCCGCTTCGTCATCATCTTCAACGGCGAAATCTATAACTTCCAAGACCTGCGGCCTGAACTGGAAGCACGCGGCGCCAAGTTTCGCGGGCACTCCGACACTGAGGTCGTCCTCGAAGCCTTTTCGGCTTACGGCATCGCGCCAACGGTGAAACGGCTGATCGGCATGTTCACCTTCGCCGTGTGGGACCGGCGCGAGCGTACTTTGTCGCTGATCCGTGACCGCCTCGGCATCAAGCCGCTCTATTGGGCGAAGAGCGGCGGGATGTTCCTGTTCGGCTCGGAACTGAAAGCACTGCGCGCTTATCGCGACTTCTCTCCGACGATCGATCGCGGCGCCCTCGCCGCCTATATGCGGCACAATTACATTCCGGCGCCACATTCGATCTACGAAGGCGTGCGCAAGCTCGAGCAAGGAACGATCCTGACACTGCCTTATGGCGGCGAGCCGCGCATCGAGCGCTTCTGGGACGCGCGCCAGGTGGCGCTCACGGGCCAAGCCGACCTCTTGCACGCCAGCGACGCGGAGATGACGGACCGGCTGGAAGACCTGCTGCGCGACGCGGTGAAGCGGCGCATGGTCGCCGACGTGCCGGTCGGCGCGTTCCTGTCGGGTGGCATCGACTCCTCGACCGTCGCGGCGCTGATGAAGGCGGCCAATGCCGGCCCGGTGCGCACTTATACGATCGGCTTCGAGCATTCCGGCTACGACGAGGCCGCGCACGCGGCGGCGGTGGCCAAGCATCTCGGCACCGACCACACCGAGATGATCGTGAGCCCGCAGGACGCGCTCGACGTCATTCCGAAGCTGGCCGAATATTACGACGAGCCCTTCGCCGACTCCTCGCAGATACCAACTTATCTCGTCTCGGCAATGACGCGCCAGCATGTGACGGTCGCACTATCCGGCGATGGCGGCGACGAATTGTTCGGCGGCTATACGCGCTACCAGTTCACATCGCGCCTGCGCACCCTCGGTCTGTTGCCGCAGCCGGTGCGCACGGCAATCGCGCGCATGATCACCGCCGTGCCGGCGGATCGCTGGTCGCAACTTTTGTCATTCATTCCGGAAGGAATGCGGCCGCGCCAGGTCGGCGACAAGCTGCACAAGTTCGCCGCCGTGCTGCCCTGCGACAGCGAGACAGAACTCTATCGCCGGCTGGTGACGCATTGGCAGCCTGAGAAGGTCGTGCTCAATGCGCGCGAAGCCAAGGGCGTGCTGTGGGATCCGACGATCGACAAGGACTTCCCCACGCTGCTCGAGCGCATGCAGTTCTTCGATCTCGTCACATATCTACCCGACGACATCCTGACCAAGGTCGATCGCGCCAGCATGGCGGTGGCGTTGGAAGCGCGCGTGCCGCTGATCGATCATCGCGTGGTCGAGTTCGCCTGGCGGCTGCCGCAGACGGCCAAGATCCGCAGCGGCGTGACCAAGTGGCTGTTGCGCGAGGTGCTCTACCGGCATGTGCCGAAGGACCTGGTCGAACGTCCGAAGATGGGCTTCGCCGTGCCGCTCGGCGACTGGCTGCGCGGGCCGTTGCGCCCCTGGGCCGAGAACCTGCTGTCGGAACACCGGCTTCGCGAGAGCGGCTTCTTCGATCCCGGCGTCGTGCGACAGGTCTGGGCCGATCACCTCAGCGGCAACCACAATCGCCAATACATGCTGTGGAACGTGCTGATGTTCGAGGCGTGGCGCGACCGCTGGGCTTAGCCCGCGACCGCCACGTTCGGCACATCACACGGACGGTGGCCTTCGCGCAGCGCGTCGTACAGCTCACGGTGACTGTCGACAAAACGTTGAACGCCGAATTGCGCAGCAACGCGTTGCCGGCCGGCAGAGCCGAACCGCGCGCGCAAGTCGGCATCCTGCGCCAGCCGCACGATCGCCTCAGACAGGCTCTTGCTGTCGCGCGGCGGCACCACAAAGCCCGTCTCGCCTTCGACCACCGCTTCGGCATTGCCGCCGACCCTCGTCACGACCATCGGCAGGCCCGCCGCCATGCCTTCGAGGATGGCATTGGCGAAGCCCTCCTCATGCGATGACAGGACGCCGATGTCGCTCGCGCCGAGAAGCGCGGGAATATCGTCGCGCGCGCCGAGAAACAGAATGTTGCCGGCAAGGCCGAGCTGCTGCGCCTGCGTCCGCAACGTACCGCCGATCGCGTCGTCGCGCCCGGCCACCAGGAGACGCCAATCGGCCGGTAGACGCGGCGCGGCGAGCGCCAGCGCATCGATCAGATCGCGATGGCCTTTATAGGGAATGAGATTGGCGACGATGCATAGCACCAAGGCCTGCGATGGCACGCCGAGTTGCGCGCGAATGTCGGCGCGAGGACCGGCCTGCGCGAAGTCGCTATCGTTGATGCCGTTGTAGATCAACCCGAGCTGCGCCGGCGCTACACCTTCGGCGATGAGCTGTTTGACCACACCCTGCGAATTGCCGAGCACCGCGTGCATGAAGCCGTGGCAGCGGCGCTCGATGGCGCGGACCAGGGAATTGCGCTGATAGGTGTTGAGGCTGCGCCGGCTCATGACCCGTAGCGGCACGCGGGCGAGCACCGCCATCGGCGCGCCGGTGAGATAAGCCGCGGGCAGAAAGAAGTGCACGATGCGCGGACGGCGCCGCAGCATGAACCACAGTAAGTGCAACGCGGCGACCGGAACGCTGACTGGCGTGACCCCGGCAGACTTGGGCGCAAGCACGACCTCGACGCCGTTCTGTTGCAGTGCGTTACGCAAAGGCCCATCCACCAAACTGTAGACGGCCACCGTCATCCCGGCCTTTGCCAAGGTCGAGGCAAGCAACGCGAGCTGCCGTTCGCTACCGCCGACCTGAAGCGTCGTGATGACGAACAGGACGTCCGGCGGCAACGCCCCGCTCCCGGCCACTGCGTTCCGCGGCATTGTGCAGAATGAACCCCGATACCCCGCTCAACCCTGCCGCAACGGCGCACCGTCGGCAAGATAGCGTTCGAACACTGTCGCGATACGCGATGCCGTTTTGCCGTCCCACAATGGCAGAGGCGCTATTTTGTCGCGGCGGGTGGCGGAAATGGGCAACGATCCGATGTCGGAAACAGAAATAAGCACATTGGTACCAAGTGAAATGGTGATCGGCCGCTCGGTTGAAGGCCGCGCCGTGAAGCATGGAATACCGAGATAGGTCGTTTCTTCCTGCACTCCGCCGGAATCCGTAACCACCAGTGCGGCGCCGAACAGGCAGCGCATAAAATCTGCGTAACCAAGGGGATCACTCAGATGCATGCCCGGCGCTTGCTCAAGTGCCACCAGCAATCCAGCGGCGTGCAGGCGCTGACGTGTACGCGGATGGAGGGGGAATATAATGGCGATTTTATGCGCCAGCGCGACGAGGCCCTCGACCAGCAAGCGCAAGTTTGCCGCATCGTCGACATTGGCCGGACGATGAAACGTGGCGATCGCATAGGGGCGATCCACCACCTGCGGAAACGGATGCGCCTGCGCGCGCACCACCGGCGCCATGGCCACCAGGCTATCGATCATGATATTGCCGACAAAGTGAATGCATGAAGCCGGCACATTCTCGGCCCGCAGATTGGCATCTGCGTCCTCCGAAGGGGTGAGATGCAAATCAAAAATCGAGTCGGTGACGACCCGGTTGATCTCCTCCGGCATCATGCGGTCGCGCGAGCGCAAGCCTGCTTCGACATGCGCTACCGGGATGTTGAGCTTCTTGGCGGCCAAGGTGCAGGCCGCCGTGGCATTGACATCGCCGACGACGGTGACGAGATCGGGACAGGTCTCGGTGAGCATGGTTTCATAGGCCATCACGACCTTGCCGAGCTGCTCACCGTGACTGCCGCCGCCGATGCCGAGTGAGAAGTCCGGCGCCGGCAGATTGAGATCGCGGAAGAAGACGTCCGACATGCCGAGATCGTAATGCTGGCCGGTGTGGATAAGCACCGGCGCGCACCAAGGTCGCTTCTTCAGCTCATGATAAAGCGGCGCGATCTTCATAAAGTTGGGCCGCGCGCCGGCAACGAGATGAACAGTCTTCTTGGCGGTCATGATTTCACGACGTAATGGCCGAAGCGGCCGTGGCTAATGTGGTGTTCGTGCGCGCGAGGTGCTCATAGATATCGGCATAGACGCTCATGGCCGCGCGCCGGCCGAGACGTTGCGCGGCCTGTGCCGCGCATCGCGTACGTTCGTCGGCGGTAGGCGCCGCCGCCGGTGTGCCGAGCGGCACGTCATTACCGAGTTCGCGCGCGACTGCGACGCAAGCGGGCGGCGCCTCCTTCATGACGACCTTGAGGCCGGTCATGGCGTATTCGGCGAACTTCGTGGGAAAGGCCACGACATTCACCGGCGTCGCGTCGCGCAACAACATGCCGAAATCCGCGGCGTTGAGATAGCCGTTGACCTCCACATGCTTCACCGAGGCGACGACAACGCAGCCGGCCGGCAGATCCGCACAGATGGCACGCGCTCGTTCCACTTCAGGCGTGAGCACGATGAGCTTAGCCTTCTCGCCGCGGGCCAGCGCGGCGCGGAAGCTTCCGACCGTCTCGTCGAAACGCTGATAAGCAACCAGGCTGCCGGAATAGATATAGACGGCTTCATCGGGCGCGATGCCAAGCGCGTTGCGCTGGCGCGCGCGCAAGGCGACATCGAAGAAGAACTCGGCTTCCGGCGCCAGACAGGGAATGACCGCCGACGGCTGACCGGCCATGTACGGCGCCATCGCGTCACGCAGTTGCGGCGTCACGAACAGAGCACTGCTGCAAGCGCGACCGGCGACGCGCAGCTCGTGCTCCAGCAGCGCGCCGCGATAGCGCAGTGCGGCCGAATTGCCGAGGCGCTCCTGCAATTCGGCACGCGAGTCGCCACGGCAATCCCACAGCACCGGCACCCTATGACGGCGCCCCCAGGGCGCAGCGACGGCGGCGGCGTAATCGGCGCGCGCATGCACAAACGAGAAAGGCCCGCGCGGGGCGAGCGCGCGGCCGAGCAGTGTCCGGTTGACGACAAGCGAGCCCGGCAGCGCCGGGCGCATGCCGCGGATGAGATACACATCGCCACCAGCCACCGCACGGGCGCGCTCCAACCGCGCTCGCGAGCTGTCGTACAGCGCGCGCGAGCAGGCGACAGCCACGACAGTGAAATCGATGCCGAGCTCGTCGCGCGCCAGCCGCACATGCGCGAGCACCTGCGAGTCGATCACCGTCGGCGGCAAGCCTTCGAACAGAACGAATGCGGCGCGCATCACAGCCGTCCGTAACCTTGCGCCACAGGCAGCGGCGGCGGTACATCGGCCAGTTCGCCACCCTCGACGCAATCGAAGATTGTCAGTTCATCGCGCGACAGATGCACAATACGCAGGATAGGACCGGACAGCGCTCTCACCTCGCCGCCCACGCCATCGGCGCCCCAATCCAGGCACCGCGCATAGGCCGCTTCCTCCAGGTCGAACAGGCCGGTCATCGCCGCCAGTACCTCACCGTGCCGGCGCGGCACGTCATGCGCATCGGCCGAGCGATAAGCGTTCCGCGTGGCAACGCTCGGCGTATAGACATAAGAGCCGGGGTCGCGGCGCTCGGCCGCGCCGAGCCGAACCTCGACAGCAAGATTGTCGTCGTGACGATGGCCGCGCGGCGCGGTCTTCGGCGGTGGCGCAGCGCAACGAAAGGCAATGAGCTTGTCGCCGTGGCGGAAGACGTAGAGACCAAAATCGGCAAAAGCAGCGCGCGACCAGGATGCCGGCTCGATCGAGCCGTTAAGCGGAAAGCGACGCACACGGCGGGCTTTCTCCGGCGCGGCTTGCCAACGTGCCATCAGGGCAGCGAGATTGCCGACATCGGCCATCACCGGTGCAGCCGCCAGCGCTTCGAAATTTGCGTCGCCGAGCATCTTTTTGACAATGACAGCATCCATGCGGCCGGTCGGCGCAGCGCCACAAAGGGCCTCGACGGCGGCCGCGAAGCCGCGATGATCAAGCGTATTCTCGGCGAAGCCGCCCTCTCCTTCGCTCCCCGTCGGGTGCAACTTGAACATGCGGCCGGAGTCGGTGTCGCCGATCTGCACGATGGTATCGTCGGCGCCTTGCACCGCGCGGGTCAGACGCGCCGCGCCTTGCAGCTTCTGTAAGAGTGTCGGTGGAATAAGGCCTGCACCGGATTCGTTATCACGATAGCGGCGCAGCGGCAGGGCCGGAAAAGCCACACGCCATGACCGTGCCGGCGGCGACGCCCGCTCCAGGCGCTTGAGCGCTGCCGTATCAAGCGACCCGATGGCGGTTAGCGCAAAGACGATGATCTCGCCGGACAGACGATGATAATTGGTCGATCCTTCGTAATTGCCGCCATCTGCCAAGAACTGATGATCGGCTTCCTTCACAATCTCCGCGATCGCAAAGGCGAGAAAGCGGTCGGCATCCGCGTCGGCCAAGGCCCAGCCGGCCCAAAGCAAGCCGCCGAGATCAGCGAGGTAATGATTACTGCGGCCGGTTTCGGAATATTCGAGATGCTCGGCGACATGCGTCGCGTGATCATGCAGCGCGCTGGCGACCACCGCGCTCATCGCCGGGGACAACGCGAGGTCGGTACCGGCGAGCAACACCAAAGTCAGCGCAATATTGGCGGCGCGGATGGCGACATCCATGGTGCCCATCCAATTGACGCCGAAGCGCGGCGGATTGGTCGCGAGAAAATCAGCGAGCTGATCGGCAATCTCGCCAACATAGCGCGACGGCGGCGCGAAGCCGGGCACGCTATCCTTCGCCAGCACGGCGCAAAGCGCGAGCTGCGGCAGATGCTGAAGTCGCGCGAGCTCCCACGGCACCTTGATGTCAGCGCCGGTATTGACCGGGATCCGCAGCCGCAGACTCGGCCGTTGCGCCGACCAGCGATAGCCAGAACGGAAATCGAGTTGCCAATCGATCGGCTCGTAATCGGGTCGCGCGATCAAGCACCAGATTTGCCGCGCGCGCGCGACATTTGCGCGGTTGACGATAGCCTCTAACCCCGCCCCGTCACGCGCCGGCGGCGCCGGTCCCGCGGCCGGATAGCAACGCCCAAGAAAGCCGGGAGGAGCGCTGCGATAGGCCGGCACGACCCAGCCGGAGCCTAGCAGATCGAAGCGATGCGCAAGATAGGCACGACTCAGCGTGAGTAGCGTCGCCTGCAGGTCGGCCGGGACATCGGCAGCGGCGATCGCGATGCGCGCCGCCGGATTGAGGCCCGGCGCGCTCATGCCGTAGCTGCCCGACATCATGTCGGCCGCCAGCCGCACTCGCGCATGACCGGCGCGATCGACCAAAGCCGCCGCCTTGCGCAAGGCAGTGCCAAGCGGCAGCGTGCGCGCCTGACGGATATAGCCGCGAATGTCCATGTCGGAAGTGCGAAGACGGCGCGCGGCCTGCCTCACCGTTGCAGCACGAAGTACCACGTCGACACGGCCCAGGACGGCAGGAGGTCGGCGGCGCGGATGTTCCAATCGACGAAGCCGCGGCTGGCGAAGATCGTGCTGCCGGTCAGATCGGCGCCGACAAACCCACCATGCGCGAAGCGCACGATGCGCATGCCGGCGTCATTGGCCATACGCTTGAGGCTCTTCATGGTGAAAAAGATGATGTGGCCGGACTCGTGGTTATAGGGGAGAAAAGTGCCATCCTTCGGCGCACGGCGGGAATCATCGTCCTTCGTGAGCGTTCCGGGAATTTTCATAATGT
>JANLJK010000435.1:7174-13576 GCA_029255525.1 Pseudolabrys sp. | reverse complement strand
TTCGAGACGATGCTCGAATTCACGCAGGTGAAGAACATCATCGCCGACATTTCCGAACGCCAGCGGGCGTTCTTCTAACGATCATCGGGAGTGGATCAACCATGTTGCAACTCAATCCTAACCAGACCGGCATCGGCAATGTCACGCCGGATGACTTCTTCAGTCAGAACGACGAGTTCACCAAGCTTCAGCTCAACATCATTGCCATTCACGTTGTGAGCGAAGAGTTTGGCGCTGACACCTTCGAGCAGAGCATCCTGCGTGCGCCGACGGCCGATATGAAGATGCGGATGGCCAAGACAGTGATGGAGGAGTACGGCCATCACCTGCGCTTCCGTAAGCTGCTCGAGGATCTGAAGCTCGATTGGGAAGAGGCGACCAAGAACAAGGGGCACCTTACGACTTTCGACGTGCCGATCGATACTTGGGCCGATCAGATGGTGTTTCTGGCGCTGGTAGATCGCGCTGCGGCGCATCAGTTCCGTCACTTCATCAAGTCGCCTTACGAGCCGTTCCGGCGCGCTTGCCAGGAGACGCTGAACGAGGAGTACGGCCATGTCGGTCTCGGCATGGACGGCGTCAAGGAGCTGCTGACCACGCCGGAAGGCAAGGCCGAGGTCGCCAAGTCTGTCATGAAGTGGTTGCCGGTCGGCCTAGCCTCGTTCGGTGGCCCAAATTCGAGGACCAACGAGCGCTATCGCCACTGGGGCCTCAAGTCCGACACCAATGAAGGCATGCGCGAGACCTACTATCAACAGGTCAAGGCCTTCATCACCAAGGAATGGGGTGTGCCACTGCCGGAGACGGCCGACGAGTTCATCCAGCAGAAGCTCGGCGGCAATCTCTCCGCTCACGCTATCTACGTGGCCGGCTGAGGCGAGCAGGGTCATGAACGCGCATGTGAGTTCGGGAGCATTCGCGGTCGATATCGCACCGTCGAGTCACGCAATCACGTGCCGAGGCGACCAGACCCTGCTCGACAGCTGCATCCAGAATGGTATTCCGGCGCGGTACAACTGCCGCTCCGGGGAGTGCGGAGAATGCGTCGCGTCGCTGGTCGGCGGTGAGGTTTACGAGATGCCCGGTGCCGACCCGGCGATCTTCAACGATAAGCACCGTGCGGCCGGCAAGCTCCTGCTCTGCATGTGCTTTCCCCGCACGGACGTGAAGCTGAACGTACCACTCGCGCAGGACGCGCCGGCGATACGTCCGACGACGATCAACACCATGGTCGAGAGCGTCGAGCGGGTGACGCCGACGATCTACCGGGTGCGGTTGGAAACGCCGGGGCCGGTCGCCTACCGGGCCGGGCAATGCTTCGAATGGATCGCGCCGGGAGTGAGGCCGAACCGCATGTATTCGGCGGCGAATCGTCCAGGCGATTCGGCCATCGAATTTCACGTACGTGTCTATCCGGGTGGCCGGGTCGGCGCCTTCGTGAGCGAGCACATGTCGCCGGGGCAAAGCCTGGAGATTCTCGGTCCCTTCGGTCATTTCGGGCTGTCGGCGAGCGACTGGCGGCCGTCGATCTGCATTGCCGGCGGTACGGGACTGGCGCCGATCCATGCGATGCTGGATGAGGCCTTGGCGCGCGGCGACAGCCGGCCGCTCCATTTTTTCTACGGCGCACGCAGCCAGGACGAGCTCTACTGCCTGGACACGTTGCGCGGCTGGGCGGACAAGCATGCCAATTTTACCTTTACACCTGTCCTGTCCGACGAACCTGAAGGGTCCGGCTGGACCGGCGCGCGCGGACTGGTGACGGATGTCGTCGCCGCACAGTTGCAGGATGCGTTTGGGCTGGAGGCCTATCTGTGCGGCCCGCCGGTCATGATCGATGCGGCTGTAGCCGTCTTGGAAACAGCAGGTTTTTCCGATAGCGACATTCACGCTGATCGTTTCGTGCCAGCCCGATGAGCGTGACGGACGTGGAAGTTGAGCGACTGAGCGTACCGCCGCCGCTGCGGACGGCGGATCTGACCATGAGCGACGGCGCCGTGATTCGGCTGCGCCAATATGGCCGCCCCGGCGGCAGGCGCCTGGTGCTCAGCCACGGCAATGGCCTCGCCATCAACGCCTATCTGCCGTTCTGGCTGCCGCTGGCCGACACCTTCGACCTCGTTCTTTTCGACGTTCGCAACCACGGCGAAAACCCGCTGCACGATCCGGCCGCGCACAACTGGGACCGCTTTGCCCGCGATATGGGCGAGGTCTTTACCGGGATCAATGCGGCGTTCGGACAAAAGCCGACCGTCGGCGTCTTTCACTCGCTGTCGGCAGTGGCCGCGCTGCTGCATGCCGTGAACGCCGGAGCGCCATGGTCGGCGCTCGCATTGTTCGACCCGCCGCTCTATCCGCCGCACGGCCACCCGTTGCAGCCGCTCGAGCAGGCTGACATGGACGACCGCACGCGGCGCGCGCGCCGGCGTCCGGAGCGTTACGAGTCGCCCGAGCAGTTTGCAACGCAGCTTCGGCGCGGTCCGGCCTTTGGCGGTTGGGTCGACGGCGCGCATCTGCTGTTCGCCGAGAGCACGCTGCGGCAGGACGCCGCCGGCGGCTGGGTTCTGCGCAATCCGCGTGAGCTGGAAGCGCATGTCTACGAAACTAATGTCGACCCGACCATCTGGCCGCGCGTGTCGTCGGTGAACTGCCCCGTCATCCTCATCGGCGCCGACCCGGCACATCGTTTCGCCACGCCGCCGGCACCGAGCTGCCGGGCGATCCATGACGAATACGGCGTCGACTACGCGATGATCCGGGACACGACACATTTTCTTCAGATCGAGAAGCCGGAGGCCTGCCGGCGCGTGCTCGCGGAGTTCGTGGCGCGGCTAGGCTGAACGGCAGACAGGAGGCTGACGTGAATTTTGACGATGTGCGCATTCCGTATGGTGCCTATTGGTCGACGCCGTTTTCGCGCTGGCAGGCGAGCTTCGCGCATCTGCACAGCATGCGGTTCGCCGCGTACACGGCGGCCAAGGTGCTCAAGGACAAGAACATCCCGCTCGACCAGATCGACCACGCTGTACTCGGCATGACCGTGCCGCAGGAGAAGTCGTTCTGGGGTGCGCCGTGGATCATGTCGTTGATCGGCCGCGGTGAGGTGAGCGGGCCGACCATCGCCCAAGCCTGCGCGACCAGCGCGCGCTGCGTGGCGGAAGCGGCGCACGAGCTTTCTCTCGGTGATGCGCAGGCGACGCTTGTTGTCACTTGCGATCGTACGTCCAATGGACCGGTAGTCGTTCATCCCAATCCCAGGGCACCGAGCGGGGCGCCGACAGTCGAGAATTGGGTGCTCGATAATTTCCGCGAAGATCCCAATGCGCGCGTCGCGATGGTGGAGACGGCGGAGAATTGCGCTCGCGATTGGCAGATCAGTACCGAGGAGCAGAATGCCGTCGTCGCGCGCCGCTATGCGCAGTACCAGGACGCCTTGGCCGACGATCGCGCCTTCCAGCGCCGCTATATGCCGCTACCGTTCGAAGTACCTGACGCGCAGTTCCGCAAGGTAGCGGGCCGAATCGAGGGCGACGAAGGCATCCACCCGACGACCGAGGAAGGGCTGGCCAAGCTCAAGCCCGTGGTGGCGGGCGGCACTGTCACCTTCGGCGGCCAGACGCATCCGGCCGACGGCAACGCCGGCATGATCGTCACCCGCGCCGACCGCGTTGCCGCTTTCACCGCCGAGCCGAAGATCGAGATTCGCATTCGCGGCATCGGCCAGGCACGCGAGCGCAAAGCCTATATGCCGGCGGCACCGGTGAAGGCTGCGCGCGCCGCGCTCAAGGCTGCCGGTCTCGCTATCGCCGATATCGACACCATCAAATCGCACAACCCGTTCGCCGTGAACGACATCGTCTTTGCGCGTGAGACCGGCGTCGACGTGATGAAGATGAACAACTATGGCTGCTCGCTGGTCTATGGGCATCCGCAGGGCCCGACCGGCCTGCGCATCATCATCGAGTTGATCGAAGAGTTGGTATTGCGCGGCGGCGGGCGCGGGCTTTTCCACGGCTGCGCCGCCGGCGATACGGCCATGGCCGTGGTGCTGGAAGTGAACGACAAGCGGGCGGCCTGAGCCGCCGGCGATAAAGGAGGAAGCATGAAGATCGAAGGGCAAGTCGCGGTCGTGACCGGCGGCGCGTCGGGGCTCGGCTATGCCGCGGCCGAAGCGCTCGCGCAGCGCGGCGCCAAGGTCGCGCTCCTCGATATCAATCCCGACGCCCTGCGAGCTGCCGCCGAGACCTTGCCGGCGCTGGGTGTCGTCTGCGACGTGCGCAAGCCGGAGTCGGCCGTCGAAGCCTTGGCGATCGTGACGAGCAAGCTCGGCCGGCCCGGCATATGCATCAATTGCGCCGGCGTCGGTCCGGCCAAGCGTATCCTCGGCAAGGAGGGGCCGATGCCGCTCGAGGATTTCGCCTGCGTGATCGATATCAACGTGATCGGCACCTTCAACATGCTGCGTCTGGTCGCGGCGGAGATGGCCAAGCGCGAGGTCGGCCCCGAAGGCGAGCGTGGCATCATCATCAACACGGCCTCCATCGCCGCCTATGAGGGCCAGATCGGCCAGTCCGCTTATGCGGCCTCGAAAGGTGCGGTGGCTTCGCTGACGATCCCGGCGGCACGCGAGTTGGCGCAATTTGGTATCCGGGTGCTGGCCATCGCGCCGGGCATCTTCCTAACGCCGATGCTGAAGGCCTTGCCGGAGGCGGCGCAACAATCGCTGGGCGAATCCATTCCGTTCCCCAAGCGGCTGGGACGCCCGGATGAATATGCCGCGCTCGCGCTGCACATGATTGAAAACGTGATGCTTAATGGCGAGGTCGTGCGCATCGACGGCGCCATTCGCCTAGCGCCGCGCTAGGCGGCGTCGAGCGCCTGTGGCATATTTTACGAATATGTAAAAAAATGTTGACTCCCGGCTGCGGCCGGGAAAGTCTTGTGCACAAGACCGGCCTCGCGTGCGAGCAGCCGGCGAGGGGAGGAAGACGATGACGCCGGCATCGACGCCCGCCAACAGTGCTGCTTATTCGTCGGTTGCTCTTGCCGCGCCCGCGGTCGACTCCGAGCATCGCGGTAATGGTGAGATCCTGCTCACCTCGAGCCTGTCGCTCGGCGATACGCCGCGACAGGTTAACGACTATCTTCGCTTGTGGGCCGCGAAGGCGCCCGAACGCATTTTTCTGACCGAGCGGCGGGCAGATGGAAGCTGGCGGAAGATCAGTTATGGTGAAGCGGCAGAAGCGGCGAACCGTATCTCATCGAGCCTGATCGCGCGCGGCCACGGGTCGGACAATCCGGTCGCGTCGCTCGGCGACAACTGCATCAACATGGCATTATTGAAGCTTGGCGCCATGCAGGTTGGCATTCCGTTCCTGCCGGTGTCTCCAGCCTATTCACTGATGTCGGAGAACTTCGCCAAACTCAAGCACGTCGTAACCTTGTTCACGCCGAGCTTGATCTACGTGCCTACGATCGCGCCGTTTTCGCGCGCGCTTAAGGCAATCGGCTTCGACGGCGATCTGGTCAGCGATGTAGCGGACAAGGACTGGGCGGAGGCGGTCACGTTCGACAATCTGATTGCTCAGGCGCCCTCCGCCACGATCGAGAGCCGTTATGCGGAAATTGGGCCCGACAGCGTTGCGAAGATCTTGCTGACGTCCGGTTCGACCGGCATGCCGAAGGGTGTTATCAACACCCAGCGCATGATGTGCGCCAACGGCGTTGCCATCGACGCCGCGTGGCCATTCCTCGCCGAAAAGCCGCCGGTGATCGTCGACTGGCTGCCGTGGAATCACACCTTCGGCACCAATTTTAATTTCAATCAAGTGATGCGGCATGGCGGCACGATGTGGATCGATGCCGGTAAGCCGGTGCCGGGAAAGCTCGAGATCACGCTCAAGAACATGCGCGAGATCCAGCCGACGCTGCTCTACAACGTGCCGCGCGGCTTCGACGCCATTCTGCCGGCGCTCGAAGCGGACGAGGCGTTTGCGTGGCACGTGTTCGAAAAGCTCGACGTCATCTTCTATGCCGGCTCGGCATTGCCGTCGCATCTGTGGCAACGGCTTGATGCACTGTCGATCCGTGTGCGCGGAGAACGTATTCCGATCCTGTCGGCCCTCGGCTCGACCGAGACAGCGCCGGTGTCGACCTTGTGCCATTGGCGTGCTTCGGAGAGCGGCGGCGTCGGCCTGCCGGTGCCGGGCGTCAGCGTCAAGCTGGTGCCGGAGGGGCAGAAGCTCGAAATCCGCGTGAGGGGACTGAACATCACTCCCGGCTATTATCGCCAGCCCGATCTGACCGCGAAGGCGTTCGACGAAGAAGGCTTCTTCAAACTCGGCGATGCGGTGAAATTCGTCGATCCTGACCGCCCCGCGAGCGGTCTGCTGTTCGATGGTC
>JANLJK010000435.1:0-7074 GCA_029255525.1 Pseudolabrys sp. | reverse complement strand
GCGGTGAAATTCGTCGATCCTGACCGCCCCGCGAGCGGTCTGCTGTTCGATGGTCGCGTGTCGGAGAACTTCAAGCTCTCGAGCGGCACCTGGGTGCATGTCGGCGAGTTGCGGGTAGGGGCCATCTCGGCGGTCGCGCCGGCGATCCTGGACGCCGTCGTCACCGGGCACGACCGTGACGAAGTAGGCCTGCTTGCCTTTCTCAACCCGGCCGCCTGCCGGGAAATCTGCGGCGCGGACTGCCAGGGCGACATCGCTCACCATCCTGCGCTGCACGGCCACTTCCGCGCTGCCTTCGAGGCGTTCAACCGGCACAACGCGGGCAGCAGCCGACGCATCGCACGCATCTTGCTGATGACCGAGCCGCCATCGATCGACGGCAACGAGATCACCGACAAGGGTTACATCAATCAACGCGCGGTCCTGGAGCGGCGCGCTGCATTGGTCGAGCGGCTCCATTCGGGCAATGGACATCCCGATGTGGTGGTGCTCGACGATCAAACGTCCGCACCGCGCGCCGCGGTGGGATCCTGAACACGGCCGAACGTTCAACGACAATTCAAAAAGAACACAAGGGGAGACGTCATGATGCTGCGTCGCTTGATGATCGCGCTTGGCCTATCGGTGGCTTTGCCATCGACTGGAACGTTCGCGCAGAACGTGCCGATCAAGCTTGGGGTTATGAATGACGTCTCCGGCGTCTATGCCGACTTCCAGGGTGTCGGCTCGGCCGTTGCGGCGCGTCTTGCGGTCGAGGACTTCGGCGGCAAGGTGAATGACCGGCCGGTCGAGGTCGTCCTCGGCGATCACCAGAACAAGGTCGACATCGGCACCAATATGGCGCGCCAGTGGTTCGACCGCGATGGCGTCGAGCTCATTCTTGACGTGCCGAACTCGGCGATCGCTCTGTCCGTCAACAACATCGCGCGGGAGAAGAACAAAGTGTTCATCGCCTCGGGCGGCGTGACCAGCGAACTGACCGGTAAGGCCTGCTCGCCGAATACGGTGCAGTGGACCTTCGACAATTGGTCGCTCGCGAACGGCCTGGTCCAGGCGGTGGTGGCGACCGGCGGCGATACCTGGTTCTTCCTGACCAGCGATTACGCCTTCGGCCATGATCTCGAGCGGTCGGCATCGGCGGCCGTCGCGAACTATGGCGGCAAGGTCGTCGGCGGTGTGCGTCATCCACTTGGCGCGTCCGATTTCTCCTCCTTCGTGCTGCAGGCGCAAAGTTCCAAGGCCAAGGTGATCGCCCTGGCCAATGCTGGCGGCGATACGACCAACGCCGTCAAGCAAGCGGCCGAATTCGGCTTAACGAAAGCCGGGCAGCGGCTCGCCGGCCTCGTCTTCGGTCTGAACAACGTGCAGGCCCTGGGTGCACAGGCAGCGCAGGGGCTGGTCGCGGTGAGCCCGTTTTACTGGAACATGAATGAGGGGACGCGGGCGTTCGCCAAGCGCTTCCAGGCGGCTCATCCGAAGCACAATATGCCGAACGAAATGCAGGCCGGCGTCTATGCCGCCGTGCTGCACTACCTCAAGGCGGTGAAGGCGCTCAATGGCGACACCAGCGGTGACAACGTGGTGGCCAAGATGAAGGAGATCCCGACCGACGACCCGTTGTTCGGCAAGGGGACGATCCGAGTCGATGGCCGCAAGATGCACCCAATGTATCTCTTAGAGGTCAAGGCATCCGACCAGGCGGGCAGCCCGTGGGACTACTTCAAGGTGACGTACACCATCCCGGCGGAGAAGGCCTTCCGCCCACTCAAGGACGGCGGCTGTTCGCTGGCCCAATGACCTTGCGCGCCGCCGGAGTCCCGTGCGCGGGGCTCCGGTGTGTCGCGGCTCTGTCGTTGGTGGAGCGCTCGCCTTTTGGCTATCGGGCTGGTAATGAAGGCTTACCGTGTCCGGACGAGCCCGATGAAAGCGCCGAAAGCCAAGCCCGCAGAAAAAGCCGCCAAGCCGAAAAAATCGGAACTGCGCCGCGAGTCGATCCTAAAGCACGCTCTGGCGCTGTTTGACATGCACGGCTTCGCCAACACCTCGCTCGATGACATCGCGCGCGAGACGGGTATTAAGCGCGAGGCGATTTACTACTATTTTAAAGACCGCGCCGAGATTTTGCTCTGCATTATCCGGCCGCAGACTCGCTCGCTGGTCGACGGTCTGGAGGCGGTCGTGAAGTCGGGCGCCGATAGCACGACCAAGCTCTACGAAGCGATCCGCAACCATCTGGAGCGCTTCGATCGGCACTGCCTGGAGATGACCATCAGCTTGCGCGACGTCTATCTCGACGACGCCAAGGAGGTGCGGCGCGAGATGGACAAGATCTGGCGTCAGTACGAAAGCATGTGGACGCAGATCGTTGCCGAGGGCCAAGCCTCGGGACAGTTCGCCCAGGTGGGCGATCCCAAGATGGTGGCCTTCGCCATTCTCGGCATGTGCAATTGGCTTGCGCGTTGGTACGACCCGCGCAAGTCTGTTTCGGTCGAGGAACTGATCGAAACGTACTTCTCTATGCTGGCCTACGGCTTGGTCAAGAAGAGCGATGCCAAAGCGATAGGCGGGCCTGCGCTCGCGGCCAAGCGCGGTAAGCCGTCCGAGCGGCCGCGGTTGACGGCTGCGAGCGGCCGCCGCGCGTCACGCTGACCGCACTGCTTTACAGAGCCTTCCGCGCTGTATATCTGTATTTTACGATAACGTAAAATATGGAGAGGAATCGTGACGTCGCCGTTTGATAGACTGCCATCCTGCGTGGCCGGTGCCATGCAAGGCGATATCGCCGTGTTGCGGCTGTCGCGGCCGGATAAGCGCAACGCGCTCGACGATACGATGATCGCGGGCATTGAGATGTTTTTCGACGGTCTGCCGGCCGAGACCAAAGCTGTGCTGCTCCATGCCCAGGGTGAGCACTTTTCGGCCGGCTTGGACTTGACCGAGCTGACCGTTCGCAAGGCACCGGAAGCTATCGCCCATTCGCGTAACTGGCACCGCATCTTCCGTCAGATCGAGTTCGGCCACGTGCCGGTTATAGCCGTCATGCACGGCGCCGTGGTTGGCGGCGGCCTTGAGCTCGTTGCCGCCTGCCACATCCGGGTCGCCGAGCGTTCAGTTTATTACGCGCTGCCCGAGGGCAGCCGCGGCATTTTCGTCGGTGGCGGCGGTTCTGTGCGCATCACGCGGTTGATCGGCGTGTCGCGCATGATGGAAATGATGATGACGGGACGCACCTATGACGCTGATCAAGGTTTTGCGATCGGTCTCTCACATTACGTCATGGAGGACGGGAAGGGCCTCGAGAAAGGTTTGGAGCTCGCCCGTCAGGTCGGCGTCAATGCTCCGATGACCAACTTCGCCCTGATTCAGGCGCTACCGCGCATTGCCGAGTCTGATCCTGATTCGGGCTTCGTGATGGAGTCGCTGATGTCGGCCATCGCCTCGACCGAGCCGGAGGCGCAGGCGCGTCTGGAGGCGTTCCTCGCCAAACGCGCGCCGAAGGTTCTCCGGCGCTAGTGTTTTTCCTTCGGGTCGCATCTGCGTGCGTCGGTTATGAGGCACGCATCGCGTTGTCGGCGCGGTCGCTCTAGCGATAACCGTGCTTTTTGAGGGAGCGCTCAATGTTGGCAGGAGGAGTCGCAGCCTAATTGCGGAATGGCCTGCGGCGAACCGGTCTTGACGAGTCAGGGAGGAGAAACGACGGGACTGCACCGTTCATGATCCTGAGAAGCGCGGCCCTAATCCGAGGGCATTGAAGATTGCTGTTCCGCCGCGGCGTCGCCGGCGAGTTCATAAGGTGACTCCCGTTCCGCCCCCGCGGCAATTACGTCATTTCAGATCAATATTGAGCTTCTTGATCACCGGTGCCCACAATTCCGCTGTGTCCTTCATTAGCGCCGACAACTGTTCGGGTGTGCTGGATGTTGATTTGTAACCCTGCGAAACTAGGTCTTCCTTGAAGTCCGGGGCCTCGATCACTTCGCGTAAGTCGTGGTTGAGCTTGTTGATGGTCGCGGCCGGAGTTTTGGCGGGCGCGCCGATCGCCTACCAACCCGGTGCGCGGATGCTCGGTAAGCCCGCTTCGGCAAAGGCCGGAATGTCTGGGGTCGACGGCCAGCGTTCGGTGCCGTCGAGTACGAGAACGCGCATCGTGCCCTGTTTGACGTAAGGACCGGCTGCAGCCGGGCTCAAGTGCCAGCGATTGGCCACGATCGCTAGAGATCGAGCACGAGATGTTGGCTTCGGGAGCCTGCACAACAGATCATTACCGTCTCGTTTGCCGCCCGCTCTTCATCCGTCAATATGGAGTCGTGATGCTCGGGAATACCGTCGATGACACGCGTTTCGCATGCGCCGCACACGCCGCCTCGGCACGAGTAACGCACGTCGACTCCGGCTTCGTTCAAGGCGTCCAGGATCGTCTGGCCGTCGGCAACATGGATTGAGCGGCCGCTGCGGGCCAATTCCAGGGTAAAGCCTGGCCCAAGCTTCGGCGCCGACCGCGCGGTGAAGTACTCCATGTGTACATTTTCCCGCGGGCGTGACGCGGTCGCCGCCTTGAAGGCGTCGATCATCGGACCCGGTCCGCAACAATAAAAATGCGTATCGGCGGAAGCCAAGGCGACGATTGCATCGATATTCAAGAAGTGCCCTGTCTCCTTGTCGAGATGCAGGTGCACCCGGCTGTCGCCCGCGAGGGTCTCGGCAAAGGGCATTTCGGATTGGGAGCGACATGCATAGTGCATCCCCCAGGACATCCCGCGCGCATCCAGCCAGTCCTTCATAGCGATTATGGGTGTGATGCCGATGCCGCCGGCAATCAGGACCGTGTGCGCGGCGGCCATATCGAGCCCGAAGTGGTTGCGAGGCGCACCGACTTTGACGACGTCCGAGACTTTCAGCGAATCGAAGATGTATTTCGAGCCGCCATGCCCCGCCTCATCGCGCTTGATACCGAGCACGATGGTTCTTTGAGACGCGCCCGGATTAAGCAGCGAGTATTGCCGCACGATGCCGTTGGGCAAGTGCAGGTCGACATGCGCGCCCGGCGTCGAAGGCGCCAAGTGTAGACTTTCGTCCACTGGAACGAATTCGAACAGATGAATGCCGACGGCCGCATAGCGAATGCCGACGAGTCTCATGCGAATAAGTCCGACGTCCTCGTCAGTTTGTGTCGCTGGCTGGACGTCTTGTATGTGCAAATTCACGGAAGATCGACTCGGGCAAAATTCAGTTTCTGGCGCCTTCCGCCGGCCCCGGCAAGGCAGATGGGCCGGCGGTTTTGTGAAGAAACGACTGCAGCTAGAACCCGCGGATCGGTGGCTCGCCGGAGTAAACCCAGTTCTTCGTGGGCTTGCCTTCCATGATCGCCTTGTACTCCCGAGCCAATACGCGGCGCATTCGCACAATCCCGATGTCCGTCCGTCCAAGGTGCTCGCTCGCACGATCCACGATGGCGCCCTGGCCGCTCTGTGCGACCGCATCTTCGACGATGACGAGCAGAGGATGATCGAGCACGTCGTACAGAGAGTACCTGCCTGCCAAAATATCGGCCGCCACCAGCTTCACCGGCGCAGAATCGGCGATGCGCTGCTGAAACTTGGCCCAGGACGCGCGGTGTTCCTCAGCCTCGTCGGGAGTAATCTGGGCAAGCTGGGTGATGTACAACGTGTGATTTTCATCATCGATTGGCACGAGGGTGACGTAAGCGTCACGCCAGCCCGACATGCCGTTCATGGAACCGACGTGCTTCACGTCATTGAACGAGGGGATGATGATCCGCATCGTGTTCGGGAACAGATACAGCGTGGCTCGGAGGTTGCCTTCCCCCGACTTCGTCTCGCGGACCATGCCATACGGCGTTTCGTAGGCATTGATCTCCGGTAGCTGCAGGCCGCGGCCCAACTTACTGTGCGACCCACCGAAGCTGTGAACGAAGGCCACATGGACTTCGTCGATGTGATTCTCGTACGTCTGGAACCAGTTGCACGGCAATTCGCTGGAGAAGTTCTCGATCACGCCGCGCTCGGTGTAATCCGGGAATGGCGGGAACGATGGCGCCTCCCCAGTGCCGAAATAGGCGTAGATCAGGCCGCAATGTTCCCTCGTGGGGAGGCCCTTGATATCGGCTGCGGGCGCCGGACCGGACGGGTCTTCGCCCGGACGAAACACGCACTTTCCGCCGCCGTTGAACGCCCAGCCGTGATACATGCACTGGATCGTGTCTTCCTTGACCCAGCCAGTCGAAAGTTGCGTCAGCCGATGCGAGCAGCGGAAGCTGACGACGTAGGCGGCACCGCTCTGTCCACGATAGAGGGTGAACTTCTCGCCCATGACATGGATGGGCTTTGCCTTGCCGACGGCCAACTCGGAAGACACGCAGATCGGCTGCCAGAACTTCCGGAGGAAGATGCCGGCCGGCGTGCTCGGACCGGCACTGGCAAAATCAACTTCCTGATTAGCCTTCTGTGCACCCGCGGGACTCGCAACCTTATCAAGCATATTTCTCCTCCAGAGTGAGAACTCGCAATGTCGCTGCCGACGATTGGCGGCCTGCGGACCATGCTGCGTGTTTTATGCGTTTGTGGAAGTGAGAAATTCGCAGCAGTTCATATCACCGTCGGTATGAACAGCCGGCTGTCCTGCTGCGCTTTGGCTCGGCATCGTTCCCGTTGGTGGAAGAGGCTCGGCGTCCTTCTTTAATTCTCCTTCGCAAATAATTCTGCACAAGCCGATTTGAGGCAACTCAAAAACAGGGTTTCCGAGGGAGATAGCTGGCGTGACCGTATGCGCGCCGCGCACACGGACCAACTCGCACCGGCGTCCTTGACATCCAGGGTGCGTGCGACGCCGAGCTCACGATCGAACCATCGGCCGAGGTGAGATGGCAGGGCAGTCAACATGCCGTCCGAGCGCACCATCTCCATCAGGTATTGAACATGCATTGTCTCAACGATGATGGGCGAGCTCGCGCGGGCGTGCACGAGTAGATTTCGATCCACAATTCGTCGTGTCGAGGTTGCCGCGGGTGTCATGACCCAGCGCTGCTCGGCAAGCTCACTCCACGGGATCTTTTTG
>JANLJK010000434.1 GCA_029255525.1 Pseudolabrys sp. | reverse complement strand
GACATCATCGTTCCAGAACCGCAGCACCGTGTATCCTTCATGGTGAAGCCAGTCATCACGTCGGCGATCCGCGTCGCTCTCAACGTGCTGCCCACCATCCACTTCAACGATAAGCTTGTGGTCGAAGCAGATGAAGTCGACGACGTAAGGCCCAATCGGCGCCTGACGTTTGAATTTCAAATCTAGAAAGCGATGCGCCCGCAGCCGATACCAAAGCCGCTGCTCGGCATCGGTCATGCGAGTCCGAAGCTGCTTGGCCTGAGCCCGCTTCATACCCCTCTCCCGGTCCGGCCTGCGGCCGGACCACCCTCTCCCCCAAGGGGAGAGGGGAAGAGTGCCTTGAGCTACTGCTGAAATAAAGGCGCTCATTCCGCCGCGTCGACGGGCGCTACCGGAGGCGCATCGGACGGGATCGCCGCGGCGGCGGCCGCGAGGGCATCGTCAGCCGACGGCGGGTTGCGGTTGGGCGCGGCGGATTCATCGCTGGCGCGGGCGAGCCGTTCGCGGGCTTCCTCGGCCTCGCGCTGCCTGTTCCACATGCTGGCATAGAGGCCGTTCTTGGCGAGCAGCACGGCGTGCGTGCCGCGCTCGACGATCTGGCCCTGGCTCAGCACGATGATCTCGTCGGCGCCGACGATGGTCGACAGCCGGTGCGCGATGACCAAAGTGGTGCGGCCCTTCGACACCCGCTCAAGCGCGTCCTGGATTTCCTTCTCGGTGTGGCTGTCGAGCGCCGAGGTCGCCTCATCCAGCATCAGGATCGGCGGACCCTTGAGGATGGTGCGCGCGATCGCCACGCGCTGCTTCTCGCCGCCGGACAACTTCAGCCCGCGCTCGCCGACTTCCGTCTCGTAGCCCTTCGGCGAGAGCTTGATAAAGCCGTCGATCTGCGCGAGTTGCGCCGCCGCCTCCACCTCGGCATCGGTCGCTTCCCAACGGCCGTAGCGGATGTTGTAGCGGATGGTGTCGTTGAACAGCACGGTGTCCTGCGGCACCATGCCGATCGCCTGGCGCAACGACTTCTGCGTCACGCTGGCGATGTCCTGGCCGTCGATGGAGATGCGGCCGCCGGAGAGATCGTAGAAGCGGTACAGCAGCCGCGAGATCGTCGACTTGCCGGCGCCGGAGGGGCCGACCACCGCCACTGTCTTGCCCGCCGGCACCTCGAAGCTGATGCCCTTGAGGATCGGCCGGTCCGGCTCATAGGCGAAGGCGACGTTCTCGAAACGGACGACGCCGGCCGGCACAGCCAAGGACTTGGCGCCGGGCGCATCCAGGACATCAGGCGGCCGCGCCAGGATCGAGAACATGGTCTCGATGTCAATCACCGCCTGCTTGATCTCGCGATAGACCATGCCCATGAAATTCAGCGGCTGGTAGAGCTGGATCATCATCGAATTGATCAGCACGAAATCGCCGACGGTCTTGGTGCCCGCTTTGATCTCGAAGGCGCACATCACCATCGCGGCGGCGAGCCCGAGCGTGAAGATCACCGCCTGCCCGGCATTGAGCACCGCGAGCGAGGTATAAGCGCGCGTGCTGGCGTCCTCGTAGCGCGCCATGGCGCGGTCGTAGCGCTGCGCTTCGCGCTCCTCGGCCGAGAAATACTTCACCGTCTCGTAATTCAACAGCGAGTCGATCGCCTTGACGTTGGCATCGGTGTCGCTGTCGTTCATCTTGCGGCGGATGCCGATGCGCCACTCGGTCGCCTGGTAGGTGTAGCCCATATAGAGCGCGACGGTGACGAGGATCACCAGCACATAGCGCCAGTCGAACTGCCACATCAGCACGCCGACGATGAGCGCGAGCTCGATGATGGTCGGCGCCAGTTGCAGAATAACCATGCGCACGATGGTCTCGATGCCGTTGCGGCC
Organism: Pseudolabrys sp.; assembly: GCA_029255525.1. Lineage (GTDB taxonomy): Bacteria > Pseudomonadota > Alphaproteobacteria > Rhizobiales > Xanthobacteraceae > Pseudolabrys. The sequence goes on along the minus strand of JANLJK010000434.1, from coordinate 11,722 downwards.
GCGTTCGAGGACGCGCGTCAGGCCGCCGGTCTTGCGCTCGAGATGAAAGCGCAGCGACAATTCGTGCATGTGCACGAAGGTGCGGTAGGCGAGCCGGCGCACCGCATGCATCGCCACCTTGGCGAACAGCCCGTCGCGCACTTGCGTCAGCACCGCCATCAGGATGCGCATGAAGCCGTAGGCCAGCGTCATCAAAACCGGCGCGGTGATCGCCCAGACCAGCCAGTCGGACGCCGCCATCGGCGCGCTGCCGACCCCGGCGAGCGCATCGGTCGCCCATTTGAAGGTGAAGGGCACCGCGATGGTCGCGAGCTTGGCGATCAGCAGCAGGACCATGGCGCCGACCACCCGCCCCTTCAGGTCGGCCCGGTCGGCCGGCCAGATGTAGGGCCAGAGGTGGATCACCGTCCGGAACAGCGCCTCGCGGTCGGCGGAGACGTGCGGGGTTTGCCCGGAAGTGCGGTGAGGTTGGCGGTCGGCAGTCATCAAGGGGTCCGGCATGGACGGGTTCGGAATGGCCCCGTCGCGGCCTCCATATAGGAGGATTCCACTGCGTAATCACCCCGCCGGAGACGTTTTACAGCCCGATTCCGCAGGATTTTGACCGGCGGCTTGACGATACCGGTGTTGCGCTGCACATGCAGAATCTAAGAGAATGGAAACATGAGCAAAATCAGAAAAATCTGCGTCTATTGCGGCTCCAGCCCCGGGACCGACCCGGCCTATGTGACGGCCGCCCGCGAATTCGGGGCCATCATGGCCAAGAACGGTATCGGCCTCGTCTATGGCGGCGGCGCCATCGGCATCATGGGCACCATCGCCTATTCGATCCTCGACCACGGCGGCGAGGTCACCGGCATCATCCCCGAGTTTCTGATGACCCGCGAACGGGCGCTGCGCGGCACCCACGAGTTGATCGTCACGCAGGACATGCACGAGCGTAAACGCAAGATGTTCGATATGGCGGATGCCTTCGTCACTTTGCCGGGCGGCATCGGCACGCTTGAGGAGATCGTCGAGCAGATGACCTGGGCCCAGCTCGGCCGGCACAAGAAGCCGATCCTGCTCGCCAACATCAACGGCTTCTGGGACCCGCTCTGCGCGCTGCTCGACCACATGCGCAAGCTGGAATTCATCCGCGGCGACTTCAATTTCGATCTGCTGGTGGCCGACAAGACCGCCGACATCCTGCCGATGTTGCAGAAGGCCGCCGCCGCCGTGACGGAAGCGGACAAGGAGATGGCGCCGGTCGCGGCCGAGCGGCTGTAAGTTTCTCTTCGCTCGCTGAGGTCATCCCCGCGAAAGCGGGGATCCAGTACTCCGCAGCGTATCGCGAGGGCACAGGGTACTGGATCCCGGGTCTCGCGCTGACGCGCTCGCCCGGGATGACAGGTCACTTCACAAACGTCACCGCCTCGATGCGATTGCCGTCCAAGTCGCGGATGAAGGCGGCGTAATAGCCGTCGCCGTGCCGCGGCCTTAAGCCCGGCGCGCCATCGCTTGAGCCGCCAGCCGCGAGCGCCGCCGCATGAAAGGCATCGACCAATTCAGCCGTGCGCGCGCGGAAGCAGACATGGGCGCCTGAGTCCGGCGCGGCCGGCGTCAGACCGTCGCGCAGATTGATCCAGAACTCCGGATAGGTCTTGCCAAAACCGACGGTCGCGGCGCGCGGCTCCAGCTTGGCGATGCCGAGCGGCGCCAGCACGGTTTCATAAAAGCGCGTCGATGCGTCGAGATCGCGCACCGGGACGGAGACGTGGTCGATCATCGCGTTGCCCTCTTCGCGCTTTCTGCCGTCATCCCCGCGAAGGCGGGGATCCAGTACGCCGCAGTCTATCGATGGCACACGGCGTACTGGATCCCGGCTCGCGCTCGCTGACGCTCGCTTGGCCGGGATGACAGCAATCATCTCACGCCGGCGCGCCGGATTTCACCAGCTTATAAATGATCGAATCCATCAGCGCCTGGAATGACGCATCGATGATGTTCGGCGATACGCCGACCGTCGTCCAGCGGTCGCCGGTTTCGTCCTCGCTCTCGATCAGCACGCGCGTAACCGCCTCGGTGCCGCTGTTGAGGATACGCACCCGGAAGTCCGACAACTTCAGACCCTTGATGTAATCCTGATACTTGCCGAGGTCCTTGCGCAGCGCCTGGTCGAGCGCGTTGACCGGGCCGTTGCCTTCCGCCGCCGAGATCAGGCTGTCATTGCCGACCTTCACCTTCACCACTGCCATGGCGACGGTGACGCGCTCGCCCTTGGCGTTGTCGCGCTGCTCGACATTGACGTCGAACTGCGAGACGTCGAAGAAATTCGGCACCTTGCCGAGCGTGCGCCGCGCCAAGAGATCGAACGAGGCATCCGCCGCCTCATAGGCGTAGCCCAGCGCCTCGCGTTCCTTCACCACCTCCAGGAGCCGGCCGATGCGCGGGTCGTCCTTGTCGACGGCGATACCGATGCGTTCCAGCTCGGCCGCGACGTTCGACTTGCCGGCCTGCTCCGACACCAGCACCTTGCGCTTGTTGCCGACCACCTCCGGTGCCACGTGCTCGTAGGTCGCCGGGTCCTTGACGATGGCCGAGGCATGGATGCCGGCCTTGGTGGCGAAGGCGCTCTCGCCGACATAAGGCGCGTGCCGGTTCGGCGCGCGGTTCAGCCGCTCGTCGAGCGCACGTGAGATTTGCGACAGCTTCTTGAGCGCCGCGTCGCTCACCCCGATCTCGAAGGCTTGCGCGTATTCCGGCTTGAGCTTCAGCGTCGGGATGATCGACACGAGATTGGCATTGCCGCAGCGCTCGCCGAGGCCGTTGAGCGTGCCCTGGATCTGGCGTGCGCCGGCGCGCACGGCGGCGAAGGAATTCGCCACCGCCTGCTCGGTGTCGTTATGCGCATGAATGCCGACATGATCGCCGGGAATGACCTTGCACACCGCCGCAACAATGGCCTCGACGTCGTGCGGCAGCGTGCCGCCATTGGTGTCGCACAGAACCACCCAGCGCGCGCCTTCGTCATAGGCGGCCTTGGCGCAGGACAGCGCATAAGCAGGGTTGGCCTTGTAGCCATCGAAGAAATGCTCGCAGTCGAGCAGCACTTCCTTGCCCCTGGCCTTGGCGGCCTGCACGCTGTCGCGGATCGAGGCGATATTCTCCTCATCCGTCGTGCCGAGCGCGACCTTGACGTGATAGTCCCACGACTTGGCGACGAAGCAGATGGCATCGGCTTTCGCGTCCAACAGCGCGGCAAGCCCCGGATCGTTCGAGGCCGAACGGCCGGGACGGCGCGTCATGCCGAAGGCGGTGAAGGTCGTGTTGAGCTTGTGCTCTTGCGCGAACAGCTCGGTGTCGGTCGGATTGGCCCCGGGATAGCCGCCTTCGACATAATCGATGCCCAGTTCGGCAAGCCAGCCGGCGATCGCCAGCTTGTCGGCGAGCGTGAAATCGACGCCGTTGGTCTGCGCGCCGTCGCGCAGCGTGGTGTCGAACAGATAGAGGCGTTCGCGGGCCATGGCCTCACCAGAGATAATAATTCGCCGCCAGCGCGACGGCGACGAGGAGCGCGACAACCCCCATCACGACATGATGCCGTTTCATGACGGACGCCCTACCACAAGCCGAAATATTTGGTCGCCACGGCCACCGCCGCCGCGATGATCACGACCTTCAAGACGATGTAGTAAAGCCAGTGGCGCGGGAACGGCGTGTCAGGCTTGCTCATGGTGTCTCTCGTTTGGCTGCGAGCTGTTTGGACAACGTGGTGTTGGCGAGCCATTCGTCGCCGACCGAAACCGAATTGCGCTGCTGCGCGACATAGCCGCGCTTCTCGAAGAAGCCGCGCGCGGTGTCGCTGGCGTCGACTGTCAGCCGCTCCGCGCCGCGCGCGCCGGCGAGCTTTTCCAGCGCGTCAATCAGCATCGCGGCGACGCCATGGCCGGCGGCGGCCGGATGCACATAGAGCATGTCGATCTTGCCTTGGCCGGCGAGCGAAGCGAAAGCCACCGGCGAGCCTTCCATGGTGCCGATCAAGGTCAACTGGCTGCCGAGCCTCTTGGCAAAGCCTGCCACGTCCACGGCCTGCTCGATCCAGGCTTCCTGCTGCGCTTCCGAGTAGTCGTCGCCGGTCAGCTCGGTGATGCTCTCGCGGAAAATCTCGGCGACCACGGCCAGATCCTCGGCGAGATAAGGCCGCAGCGCGAAGGTCGGATGGGCTTGCGCGCTCATCGCGCGATCTCCCAGGTGGTGCCGTCCTTGGAATCCTTGAGCACGACGCCCATGGCGGCGAGCTCGTCGCGGATACGGTCGGATTCCTTGAAGTCCTTCGCCTTGCGCGCGGCGGTGCGGGCGTCGATCAGCCCCTGCACCTTGGCGGCATCGACATCCGCGCCGGTCTGCCGGCGCGCCGCCCATTGCGCGGCGGTTTCGTTCAGGAAGCCAAGCAGACGCAGCGAGGCGGCAAGATCGGCCCGCGCCTTGTCGTCGCCGCCTTGCGCGCGATTGCGCAAACCGTGCAGCACAGTGATGGCCTGCGGCGTATTGAGATCGTCGCCGAGCGCGTCCATGACCTGGCCCGACACCGCGCCACCAGTGGCGTCACCCGCGATCCAGTACCAATCGTCGAGCGTCTTCCAGCTCTCTTCCAGCCCCTTCACCGTCCAGTCGATCGGCTGCCGGTATTGCGTGCGCAGCATGTTGAAGCGCAGCACCTCGCCCGGCCAGTCGGCGAGCAGGTCGTGGATGGTGAAGAAGTTGCCGAGGCTCTTCGACATCTTCTCGCCTTCGACCTGCAGGAAGCCGTTGTGCAGCCAGTAGTTCGCCATCACGTCGGTATTGAACGAGCAGCGCGATTGCGCGATCTCGTTCTCGTGGTGCGGAAAGACGAGATCGATGCCGCCGCCATGGATGTCGAAAGTCTCGCCGAGATGCTTCCAGGCCATGGCCGAGCATTCGATATGCCAGCCCGGACGGCCCGGTGTCTTGATGCCGGCGGGCGAAGCCCATGACGGCTCGCCCGGCTTCGACGGCTTCCACAACACGAAGTCCTGCGCGTCCTTCTTGTAGGGCGCGACCTCGACGCGCGCGCCGGCGATCATCTCATCCATCGGCCGCTTCGACAGCCGGCCGTAATCCACCATCGACGGCACGTTGAACAGCACGTTGTCCTCGGCGACGTAAGCGTGACCGCTCGCGACCAGGCGATCGATCAACACCTTCATCTGCTCGATGTGCTCGGTCGCGCGCGGCTCGACGGTCGGCGGCAGACAGCCGAGCGCCCCCACGTCGTCCTTGAAGTTCTGGTAGGTCTGTTCGGTCAGGTCGCGGATCGACACGCCACGCTCGGCCGCGCGCGCATTGATCTTGTCATCGACGTCGGTGATGTTGCGGACGTATTTGACGTGGGCCTCGCCGTAGATATGCCGCAACAGCCGGAACAGCACGTCGAAGACGATGACCGGCCGCGCATTGCCGATATGGGCGAAGTCGTAGACCGTCGGCCCGCACACATACATGCGCACATTGTTGCGATCGAGCGGGACGAAGACCCGCTTTTCCCGCGTCAACGTATCGTAGAGCTTGAGCTCCAAAGCCATAAGACACCTGTCGGCCCCGCTGGCCGGGCGTCTTAACCGATCTCGATGAGAGAAAAGACGGCCTCAGCCAGCGGTGTGCGCTAGCGAATAATAATCTTGCGGAGGGTGCCGCAGATATGGTTAAGGCGGTCCATCGGGGCCGCACAATGGTTTGTTGCGGGCACCCCGTCAAGTCCGGTGGGCCGTCCGCCCGCCCTTCCGTGCCCGCGTCGCCGGCCCCTCGCCGGCAGGGTTAAGCCCAGTTTAAGGAATTTGTCCGCATTCTAAGGGCCCGGCGCCGCAAAAGGCGCTGTGGAACAGCTCGAGCCATCCCCATGACGAAGTTTCTTGCAGGCCTCACCGTCCTCGTGTGCCTCTGCGCCGGCGCCCATGCGGCCGAGCGGCGCATGTTCATCATCGCCAATGACGCCGACGGCTACGGTATCGACCGCTGCCTCGCCGCCGGCGAGAAGTGCGGCGCCGCCGCCGCCAACGCCTATTGCAAGACCCACGAATTCGCCTCGGCCGCGACCTATCACAAGGTCGACCGCGAAGAGATCACCGGCAGCGTCTCGGCCGGCGGTGCCGCCGCCTGCACCGGCGGCAAGTGCGAGGATTTCGTCGCCATCGTCTGCACGCGCTGAGCACGAGCCCCGCTCGTCCCCGCGCGCCGACATCGGGTTTACCCGATGTCGACCGTAAACGATGCGCAAGTCGGCTCAAGCCGACTTGCGATGGGGACCCAGCGCTGAGTCGCAATCACATTTACAACGGCCGCGCTGGATTCCCGCTTTCGCGGGAATGAGCGGAGCATGGTTCAGCCGCCCTTCGCCAGCGCGATCGCTTCCCTCAGCACATCGATGTCGCCGATGTGGTTGGCAAGCAGCAGCACCAGCTTGGTGTCCAACTCGGCCGCCGCCTCGACGGACAGGCCGCGGCGCGCCTCGACCAAGGTGACGTAAGCCGCGTCCGGATCGACAAACTGCAATTGCGTGATGAGCTTGGTCATCCTGCGCGCCCCATCGCCCGGTTACGCGCGGCCGCGACCTTCGCCGCATCGACATGGCGCCAGCGCGCCGCGAGATGCTGGTCGGGCCGCAACAGATAGGCCGCGCCCGGCGTCGCATCGAGCCGCTGCGCCAGCGCGCCCGTCGTGTCGATGACATCCTCACCGATGCAGGCCGTGCGGATGCCGTCGGGCAGTTCAGGCAATGCGCCGTTCTTCACGTAGAGCAGCGTGAATTCACCGGCGATCTCTTGCAGCAGATGGCTGTCGTCGCCGTCGCGCTTTCGCACCGGCGCGTCGGGCAAGGGCGCGCCCAACTTGGCGCCACCACCGAAAGCACTTTCATCCGGCGTCGACAGCGGCGTGTCGTAAACGGTCGCCACCGACAGCCTTCCTGAATTGATCATGCGCCGGGCGAAGTCCACCTTCGGCGCCAAAGCCAGCACGGCGTTGCGCAACGCCCGCTCGGCCGGCGAATGCGGCGCGATGAAATCGGTCGAGCGCGTCGAATGGGCGATGTTCTCATCCGCCGCCTGAATACGCTCGCGCTCATAGGTATCGATCAACGAGGCTCCCGCCTCGCCTTTGATCACCGCGGCAAGCTTCCACGCCAAATTCTCCGCGTCCTGGATGCCGGAATTGGCACCGCGCGCGCCGAAGGGCGAGACTTGATGCGCGGCGTCGCCGACGAACACCACGCGCCCGTGCACGAAGCGATCCAGCCGCCGGCAATTGAAGCGGTAGATCGAGATCCACTCGATGGTGAAAGCGAGATCGCCGAGCATGCGCTTGAGCCGCGCGGTGACGCGCTCCGGCTTCTGCTCCTCGACGACGTCCGCCTCCGGCCCGAGTTGCAGATCGATGCGCCAGACATTATCGGGCTGGCGATGCATCAGCGCCGATTGCCCGGCGTGGAACGACGGATCGAACCAGAAGCGCCGCTCGGTCGGGAAGTCCGCCGCCATCTTGATGTCGGCGATCAGGAACTTGTCCTCGAAGGTGACGCCGGAGAATGTCAGCCCGAGCAGGTCGCGCGCGGTCGAGCGCGCGCCGTCGGCGGCGATCAGCCAACTGGCTTCGAGCGCGTAAGGGCCGTCCGGCGTGTCGATGGTCAGCCGCACATGATCGTTATGCGGCTCAATACCTGAGAGCTTGTTCTTCCAGCGCAGATCGATGGCGTCGATCTCCGCCACGCGGTCGCACAAGGCCTTCTCCAGATAATACTGCTGGAGATTGATGAAGGCCGGCATCTTGTGGCCTTCCTCCGGCAACAGGTCGAAGGCAAAGACAAGATCGTCGCCCGAGAATACCTTGCCGAGCTTCCAGGTGACGCCCTGCGCGACGAGCTTCTCGCCGACACCCAGGCGATCACAGATTTCCAGGGTGCGCTTCGACCAGCAGATGCCGCGCGAGCCCTCGCCGATGCGGTCGGCATCGTCGATCAGCACCACCGCTACGCCGCGCTGGCCGAGATCGATGGCCGCCGCCAGCCCTACCGGCCCCGCGCCGACCACCACCACCGGCCGCCGCACGATATTGCGCGCATCCTGATCGGCCGAGCGCCGATAGCCGAACTGATGCACGGCTTTGCGGACATTGACCGCGTCTTGTGTCCCATCTTGCGCCGACGTCGCCAACTCTGCCTCCCTCAACCGCGGCCTCTTTCCCCGCGCGCCATGAGCGCACGAAGCGAGCCGCATTCTTGTCGCGGGCCGGCCGAGGCAGGTCTTCAGCCCTGCAAGGCCGACCACATTTCGCGATCGCGCTCCGCGGTCCAGATCACCGGCCATTCGATGCCGCGCGCTTCATCATAAGCGCGCGACACGTTGAACGGCAGGCAGTGCTCGTAGATCGCGTAGTTCTTGAATTTCGGGTCCATCGTCAGCCGGACGAAGTCGAATGCATCCTTGAGCGAGCGGCCCTTGGCCACGCTCTCCTTCACCGAGTCGTACAAGGTGGTGAGGAAGTCGGTGGTCATCTCGATGCCCTCCTTCACCTGCTCGGGTGTCGTCAACGCCGCGCCACGGCCGGGCACCAAAGCGGTCGCCTGCAATTCGGCGAGGTTGTCGAGCGTCTGCGGCCAGTCGGTGAAATGCGCATCGCCGCAGTAGCAGGCCGACTTGTATTCGACGAGATCGCCGGAGAACACGACGCCGGAATCCGGCACCACCGCGATCACGTCGCCGGCAGTGTGGCCGCGACCGATATGCATGATGCGCACTTCGCGCCGGCCGAGCCAGACTGAGATCTGGTCCGGGAAGGTCAATGTCGGCCAGGTGAGGCCGGGAATGCTCTCGACCGCGCGGAACAGACGCGGAAAGCGCCCGATCTCGGAGTCCATGTCTTGCTTGCCGCGCTCGGCGATCAGCCCGCGCGTCGTGTCGGAGGCTAAAATTTCCGCGCCGGTGAAGGCGGAGGCGCCGAGGACGCGCACCGCGTGGTAGTGCGTCAGCAGCACATATTTGATCGGCTTGTCGGTGACCTTGGCGACGCGCGCGATCAGATCCTGCGCCATCGCCGGCGTCGCCTGCGCATCGATAACCATGACGCCGTCGTCACCGACGATGATACCGGAATTCGGATCGCCCTCGGCGGTGAAGGCGTAAAGGCCCTGTCCGATCTGGTCGAACGAAACCTTCTTCTCACCGAGATCCCCGGTCGAAGCGAAACCTTTGCCCGTCATCCGTCACACCTCGCTCATCGCACACGGGATTACCCGTGGCGGTAGCGTACCACGTCCTGCTCGATGGCGCCGAAAATCGAGCGGCCCTGTGCATCGTGCATCTCGATGCGCACCGTGTCGCCGAATTTCAGGAACGGTGTCACCGGCTTGCCGGTGCGGATGGTTTCCACAGTGCGTTGTTCGGCGATGCAGGAATAGCCCAAGCCCCCCTCCTCGATCGGCTTGCCGGGGCCGCCATCGGGATCGCGGTTCGACACCGTGCCGGCGCCCATGATCGTACCGGCGACCAGCCCGCGCGTCTTGGTCGCGTGCATGATCAAGGTTGGGAAGTCGAACGTCATGTCGTTGCCGGTCACCGGTCTGCCGAACGGCTTGCCGTTGACGAAGGACAACAGCGGCAGATTGACCTTGGCCCCGTCGAAAGCGTGTCCCAGTTCGTCGGGCGTCACCGCAACCGGCGTGAAGGCCGAGGCCGGCTTCGACTGCACGAAGCCGAAGCCCTTGGCGAGTTCGGGCCCGGTGAGATTGCGCAAGGTCACGTCGTTGACCAGCATGATCAGCTTGATGGCAGCGGCCGCCTCCTCGCGCGTCGCGCCCATCGGCACATCGCCGAGCACCACCACCACTTCCGCTTCGAGATCGATGCCCCAGGCCTCGTCGGCGACGGGGATGGAATCGCGCGGGCCTAAGAAGATGTCCGAGCCGCCCTGATACATCAGCGGATCGGTCCAGAACGAGGCCGGCATTTCAGCGCCGCGCGCCTGGCGCACCAGCGCCACGTGGTTCACGTAAGCCGAGCCATCCAGCCATTGAAACGCCCGTGGCAAAGGCGACGCGCATTTGGCCGGATCGAACGGCATATGCGCGATGCTGCCCGCCTCCAGCGCATCGGCGATCTCGGTCAGCCCGGCTGCGGCGGCGGCCCAATTGTCGAGCGCGGCTTGCAAAGTCGGCGCCACCGCGCCGGCATCGGCGCAGCGCGTAAGGTCCCTTGAGACGACGACAAGACGGCCGTCGCGACGGTCCTTGAGAGAAGCGAGTTTCATATTGTGTCTTACTTCGGCTCGCGCTGCTTCGGGTCGAAATGCTTTTTCAGGCCGTCCCAGCAGTTGATGTAGTTGTCCTGCAGGCTATCAAGCGTCGCCGCATATTTTGTGACGCGCTGACGCAGCCGCGTTTCGAGCATGAAAGCCAATGTATTGGACAGCTTCGTCGGCTTGAGCTCGACATTGCTGGCGTGCTCGAAGGCGTCGGTGTCCGGCCCATGCGACAGCATCTGGTTGTGCAGGCTGAAGCCGCCGGGCACGAAGCCCTCCGGCTTGGCGTCATAGACGCCGTAAACCAGCCCCATGAACTCCGACATGATGTTGCGGTGATACCAGGGCGGACGGAAGGTGTTCTCCGCCACCATCCAGCGCTCCGGAAAGATGACGAAGTCGATATTGGCGGTGCCCGGCGTTTCCGACGGCGACGTCAGCACCGTGAAGATCGACGGATCGGGATGGTCAAACATCAGCGCACCGACCGGCGAGAAGCGGCGCAGGTCGTACTTGTAAGGATAGTAATTGCCGTGCCAGCCGACCACGTCGAGCGGCGATTGCGACACTTCCGTTTTGTAAAGCTCGCCGCCCCACTTCACATAGAGCGTGTGCGGCGTCTCGATGTCCTCGTAGGCCGCGACCGGACACAGGAAGTCGCGCGGATTGGCCAGGCAGTTGGCGCCGATCGGCCCGCGGTCCGGCAGAATGAAGCCACCGCCATAGTTCTCGCAGACATAAGCGCGCACCGGCCCGTCGACCAGTTCGACGCGGAAGATGATGCCGCGCGGAATGACGCAGATTTCGCCGGGCTCGATTTCGATCGCGCCGAATTCGGTGCGGAAGCGGATGTTGCCCTGCTCGGCAACGATCATCAGTTCGCCGTCGGCGTTGAAGAAGTGCTCGCGCTCCATCGACTGCGTGATGAACACGAGATGCGCCGCCATGCCCGCGTGGCTGTCGACGTCGCCGGCGGTGGTGATCGTGTTGAGGCCGGTGACGAAAGTGCACTTGTCCTTGGGCATGGCGACCGGCGACCAGCGCAACTGGCCGATCGGCAGTTCGCTGTCCTCGCGCGTCGGCGCGGTGCGGATGGCGCCCTTGTCGATCTTGACGAAGCGGCCCGAGTGCCGGACCGCCGGGCGGATGCGATAGAGCCAGGAGCGCTGGTTGGAGGCCTGCGGCGCCGTGAAGGGCGAGCCGGACAATTGCTCGGCATAGAGGCCGTAATTGCACTTCTGCGGCGAGTTGCGGCCGACCGGAAGCGCGCCCGGCAGGGCCTCGGTCTCGAAGCTGTTGCCGAAACCGGACATGTAGGCGAAGGCCATCGTTTCTCTCCCCAGAAGCGAGCAGCAAAGGCTATTTAGTTTCTTCTGTAACCAACGTCAAATAGACTTGGTGTATCGATACGCGGCGATCCGTTTTGCACTAT
>JANLJK010000433.1 GCA_029255525.1 Pseudolabrys sp. | reverse complement strand
AGGGCCGGCCGAGGTTCTTGCATTGCCTTGAAGGAGAAAAAACGAGGCGCACGCATAGCCTCGGGAGATTAGGCGCCAAGTCTTTAGCTAAATTTGTTGCGGCCTACGCAATTGTTCCATTTTACCGTCGGTGGTGAATGTGCCGTAAATAGTTGCTCCGGCGCAACATTCCGTCACGGACTATGAGCGATTCCGTACAGTCCCTACCGTTTCTGTTTAACGCCGTATATCAAGGCAACTTAACTTTCACTCGCTGCCCTCGTCGCATTGCAATGAAACGTGTGTCCCGCGCTTTTCGTCTACTCGCCAACGATTGCTGGGGATATCGGAATTCGGCTGAGCGCGCGGCACTACACGGCATATAATCATTCCCATGGTACCTCCTGTCGATCGTCTCACCCGTCGCTCCCTGATTCTCGGACTTCCGCTTCTGGCCGCAGGCTGCGTCACCAATGGTGACGGCTTCAGCGGCTGGGGCACCTACGGTGCCGTCAATGACGGCGGCGTGCTCGTCCCCGCGGCCGATAATTTCGACCCCAGCCTGCAGCGCACCGAGGTCGTCTGGCGCGGCCCGCAGAAGCCCGGTAGCATCGTCGTCAATATCCCCGAGCGCCGGCTCTATCTGGTGCAGTCGGGCGGGCGCGCCCTCCGCTACGCGGTCGGCGTTGGCCGCGCGGAGGGCCTCAATTTCCAGGGCTCGGCCGTCATCGGCCGCAAGGAGAAGTGGCCGCACTGGACGCCGACCGCCAACATGATCTCGGCGATTCCGCGCTACCGCGCCTATGCCGGCGGTATGTCGGGCGGCATTGAGAATCCGCTCGGCGCCCGCGCGCTCTATCTCTACCGCGGCGGCCAGGACACCTTCTTCCGCCTGCACGGGACCAACGAGCCGGACAGCATTGGCGGCGCTGTGTCGTCCGGCTGCATCCGCTTGCTCAACCAGGACATCATCGATCTTTATAATCGCGTGCCGGTCGGTACGACGGTGACGGTGCTGCAGAGCTGAGAAAGCCCCGCGCTTTCCCCCTGTGAGGGGAGCGCGTGGATGCACCTATATGTGAGTGAGTTTTGCGCCCGCTCCGGCCTCTGGGGCGGGCGTTCGCCTGTCAGCGTTCCGACAGGCGCATCTTCTTGTGCTGCTTGCGGGCCGCCAATTGCACGGCGTCTGTCTTGGCGCCGTCCTTCTTCGCCTCGCTCTTCGTCGCTTTTGCCTTTGTCTTCGGCATGGCGCCGGAAGCGTCCGCGACCCTGATGGCCGTTGTCGCATGGCCCTTGCCGTGCACGATTTTGATGTCGGCGGTGGTCTTGACGTTAGCGGTCTTGGTTTGCGCCGGCTTTGCCTCAGGCGACTTAGCCGGCGCGGCGTTCGCCACCACAGTCGGCTCGGCGACGCGGCGATGCGGCGCGATCGACGGCACCGGGATCTGGTCGGGTCCGTTCCAGGCCAGCAGCCCGGCGGCGTCCTGACACGGCGCACGGCGCTGCACCTTCATCGCCGGCGCGCCGCTCTCGCTCGTCTTCCAGTTTTCCGCCGGCCGACCGGTGATGGTCTTTACATAGCCCTGCGTCTCTTCCGGCAGCGGACCCTTCTTGGCGAGCCAGTCCTGGATGCGCTTGGGCCCAGCATTATAGGCGGCGGCGGCCAGACCGAGATTGCCGAACTTGTCGAACAGATTGCGCAACAGACGCGCCGAGGCCGGAATGGCCTGCAGCGGATCGAACGGATTGTCGACGCCCATATCCGAGGCGGTCTCCGGCATGAACTGCGCGATGCCCTGTGCGCCGGCATTGCTCACCACGCCGGGGCTGAAGCCGCTTTCCTGGAACAGCAGCCGGATGAAATAGGGCACCGGCAGGCCGTTGTTCTGCGCGGCCTTGGTGAGCGTGTCGCACACCTCTTCGGTGCTGCGATGGATGACCGGTTTGATCTCGGGTTTCGGCTTGGGTAGCGGTGCCGGTTCGCTCAGCGCCGGCACGTTGCCGTTCTGCGGGACGGTGATCGACGGATCGATGGGAACGACAGCGGCTTCTTCAGGTGCATCGGATATACCGGTATCCCGGCCGTCAAGGCTCGACGCGGCTGCTTCCAGGTCTTCGGCCGCCGCCGGTTCTTGCGTATCGCCGGATTGCCCGGCCACTGCTTTCGCAAGCCGCGCGTCCGCGAGCCGGTCGAACGACATCTTCGGATCGGCGCCGGTCGCGCCGGACCACGTCGCCATCACACACACGCAGGCGGGAACGACCAGCAACCGCATTCGTCGCGTTTCCTTTCGCGGCGCGCGCAACCTTGCGCCCATCAAAATGTGTCAGGTGAGGAGACTTCCCCCTTTCGTCCGCTGCGCTTGTCGGGTCAGAACGAGACAGTTTTTTGGACACGATAGGGCGAGATGGAGGTATTGTCGCAGGTGCGCCGCCATTGCGCCGCAGTTCCGCAAAATTCCGGAACAGGCGCGGGGTATATGCACCGTCAATTACCGCGCATCCTGATAGTCCGACGCTTGCATTTCATGCCCCGCAACGTGCGCGGGCGAAAGCGCTAGCCGCACCGCGTCCAACATCCCTAATTGAAATTCATGATTTGGCTGCAATGAGCTTAACAGGCTGGCAGATAATTTCGGTCAATATGGAATCAAATTTAGAACAAGGACGTTCCATGTTGCTCACTCAATTTTCCCGCGCCGTGCCTGAGACCTTTCAACGCGGTGTTGTCGCCTGCGTGAAATGTGACAGCCCGATTGCGTTGCGCCGTCTCGAAGCACTCGCCGAGGAGTTTACGCTCTGCTGCTCGCACTGCCATCACCGCGCCTTCTATTCCAAGCGTATGCTGATGCTCGACGCTGTGCCCGAGCGTCGCAAGAAGTCGCGGCGCTAAGCCGCATCTGTCGCAGTCACGCCCACGGGTCGGCCGTGGAATCGGCGCCGATGCATTCGTTCAGAAAATCGATGAACAGGCGCACGCGGCTCGGCAGGAATTGGCGTTGTAGAAACAGCGCATAGATGCCGAGTGCGCCGGCGTCATGGTCGGGAAACAATGAGATTAGCGTTCCGTCCCGCAGATCCTGACCGCACACGAAGGTCGGCAGCACGCTGATGCCGGCACCGGTCTTCGCGGCCAGCCGCAACGCCTCTGAACTGGTGGACAGCATCCGCGCGTTGATCTTCACGGTCGTCGTTTCGCCGTCGCTCGTGAAGCGCCATTCGTCCCAGGGGGTCGGCACAGCAAAAGTGAGGCACGCGTGGTCGGCGAGCGCCTTGGGCGTTTCGGGCCGTCCACGCGCCGCCAGATACTGCGGGCTTGCGACGACATGAAAGCGCGATGTGGCAAGGCGCCGGCCGACCAGCGTCGTATCCAATGACTGCGCTACCCGGATCGCGACGTCATAGCCCTCCTGCACCAGATCGACGACGCGGTTGGAGAAATCGAGGACGAGCTTGATCTGCGGGTGTTGCTGCATGAACGCGGCGGCGACCGGCGCCAGATGGGCATTGCCGAACTCGACCGGCGCCGTGACCTTCAGCGTGCCGCGCGGGACCGTGGTATCCGCGCTCGCCAGGCTTTCCGCCTCTTCGATGCCGGCGAGCAGCGCGACGCAACGATCGAAATAGGCGGCGCCCGCCTCGGTCGGGCGGACCTGTCGGGTGGTGCGGTTGAGCAACCGCGCACCGGTGCGGCTTTCCAGATGCCCGACATGTTTGGTGATCATGCCCGGCGACAGGTTCAGGCTGCGGGCAGCCGCCGCGAAGCTGCCAAGCTCCACCACGCGCACGAAGGCGCGCATGCTCTCGATCGTGTCCATGGTGGCGGTTTGATCCCTTACCAGGAGTACGGGGTGAGTTTATGGGACGGGGCATTCTCGCGCACGTCTAAGCCAGATATTTCGGCGCGCGTCGATGAGCTGTTTTACAGGAAAGGTCAGGCACTATGAGCACCACACTGCTGCAATTCGATTTCCCCTTTGAGGGGCCTTGGGGGGCGGCCATGACGGCGGCGCTCGGCGATCTCGCGAAGGATATTGCCGGCGAGCAGGGGCTCGTTTGGAAAATCTGGACCGAGAACGAAGGCGAGCGCCGCGCCGGCGGCATCTACCTGTTCGCCGATCCGCAATCGGCCGAGCGCTACCGGCAGAAGCACGAGCAGCGCTTGGCCGCTTTCGGCATCAAGGGCATCGTCGCCCGGACCTTCACGGTCAATGCGTCCCTGTCGCAGATCACCCGCGGGCCGCTGTAAGGGCGATCAGCCGCCGAGCCGCCGCCGGTTGGCGCGTACGCGCCGTCGGTAGGGCGCATAGGCATGGCGGGCCGCGGTGTGCATGCCGTGGCCCTTCGCCAGCGCCGTCATGACGGCAAGCTGGGCCTCGCCAAAGGCGGCGGCTTTTTCAGAGATCATGCGCGCGGCTTCGGTGGCTGCGTTGGCGTCGCCGGTGGCGAACCGCATCATGCGCAACGTCATCACGCGCTGCACGTCGGCGCCAAAGCGGGCGGCTTCGAACCAGCCGGTCATCAGATTGAACAAGGCGCTCTCCAGGGTGCCGCGCCCGACAACCCCGGAGCGGGAACTTACGTTCCCTGCACCTTTTGCATGAGATGTACAACGAACCGTTGCGTGTGGACCCGGTAGGCGTGCATGCTAACCATCTTACGGCCGCTTTGGCTGGATTCGCTTGGGCCCCTGGAGTGCCGATGCAATTTCAGTCCTTTGGTGCGGTGGGTGGCTGTTGCCTTGCCGTAATGCTGTTTGCGCCGTTCGGTCCGGGCGTGGCTCAGACGCCGGACCGTGGCCCGACGCTGCCTTCGGTGTCCAAGCCCGTGAGCGACGACGCGGCTATGGCTGCCTATAAGCAGAAGTTGGAAGAATATACGCAAGCACGACAAGCTTTTGCGGCGGAAGCGGCGGCTTATTGGAAGTCCGTCGCGGAAAAGCGCATGGTGCGAAATGCCAAGCGCCAGGCGCGAGAGTCGATCGTCCTTGCAGACTATGTGCTCACGCAGCCGCCAGTTTATGCTGGTCCCCCGGAACCGGTGAGTCCAGTTCCGCCGCCGCCACCGCCGCCACCAAAATATATCCCGGTGCTGGCCGACTTCCTGAAGGCGGCGAAGGATGAGTTCGACTTCGTGCCGCAACGGCCGCGGAGTGAGGTCGAATTCAAGCGCGCATATGCCAAAGCGGCCGCAGCCGCGGGTTTGACGAAGGAACAGATCGTACGGATCTACGGCTTCGAAGCCGGTGGCAATGGACGTTATGACGTGCAGGCAGGCTTGGAGACACCAAAGCCGGGGGCGCGCGCCATCAGCACCGCACTCGGCTACAATCAGCTTCTCACCACCAATAGCGTGGAACTGCTGGCTGAAAACGGCGATCGCGTCATACGGATATTGAAAGCGAAGACCGCGTCGCTCACCGGCAAGTCGAAGGCACAGCTCGAACACAAGATCGCGATCGTGCAGCGGATGATCGACGCGAGCAAGGCTGTACCGCAGACATGGGGCGCCCATGAAGCGTTGGGCAGCACGCCGAAAGGCATGGCCATGCACGCTTTGAATCTCGATATCGATGTCGGGCCGCTGCTGCAAACGCAGAAATTGCTGGACTCGGTTCTTTTTGCGCGCGCCAAGGGCTTTCAAAAGCCGCTCACCGCGGCTGAATTGGAAATGATGAACCTGACTGGCGACGGCAACGGCTTCGACATGGTCACCATGCCAGTGGAGTTTCGCGACCGGGTGCCGACCTCGAACTTTTTTCAGCCGGCGGGCTACGCCGCCAACCCCGTCGCCAGTCGCAACAACACCGTGGCCAAGCTCATCCAGGCGACAAATGCCGTGATGGACCGCGAGGCAAAGTCGCGCGGCGCGCGCGATCTCGCTTCCGTCTTCTGAGTGCGCCGTGCACCGGCCCGGCTGCCATTGCGCGATATTTTAAAATAATATAACCTTTGGTTGCGTTGATGCGCTTCGGGGGAGGCGGCGCATGGCCCGCAGAATTGTCCTGCTGTCCGACGGCACCGGCAACGCCGCAGCCAAAGTATGGCGGACGAATGTCTGGCGCGTCTTCGAAAGCCTTGATCTTTCGAATTCCGATCAGATTGCCTTTTATGACGATGGCGTGGGCACCTCGTCGTTCAAGCCCCTTGCCATTCTCGGCGGCGCTTTCGGTTACGGTCTCAAGCGCAACGTTATCGATCTGTATAAATTCGCTTGCCGCAACCATCGGAGTT
Source organism: Pseudolabrys sp. (assembly GCA_029255525.1). Classification (GTDB taxonomy): domain Bacteria; phylum Pseudomonadota; class Alphaproteobacteria; order Rhizobiales; family Xanthobacteraceae; genus Pseudolabrys. Next base: position 7,620 of record JANLJK010000433.1, on the reverse strand, counting down.
CCGACGACGAGATATTTGCCTTCGGCTTTAGCCGCGGTGCCTTCACGATCCGCGTTGTGATTGGCCTGATCCTGGAGCAGGGCGTCATCCGTGCAAACTCCGAGGCCGAACTCGATAGTAAGGCGAGGGCGGCCTATCGCGATTTCCGTCGCAGGAATTTCCATACCTTCTGGCGGTTCCCAGAAATCATCGCGCGGGCGATTCGCGATGTCTTCATTCGAACGAAGTACTCAGCGAAGGACAATTTCCACACGCCCACGATCCGCTTTCTCGGACTTTGGGATACGGTCGCCGCCTATGGTATGCCGATCGAAGAGATGACGCGCGGCATCAGTCAATGGCTTTTCCCGCTGCTGCTGCCGCGTTTCGATCTTGACCCGCGCGTCATGCGCGCCTGTCACGCCCTCTCCATCGACGATGAGCGCACGACGTTTCATCCGGTGCTGTGGGATGAGCGCAACGAAAAGCCGCTTGTGCCGGGCGCCAACGGTAAATGCCATCTGGCTGACGAACGCATCAGCCAAGTCTGGTTTGCGGGCGTTCATTCCGATGTTGGTGGTGGCTATCCGGACGACTCGCTGGCGCACATTTCGCTGGTCTGGATCATGAACGAGGCTGCGAAGGCCCGCCTTGCGTTCAAGTCAGTGCCCGTGGCGAGCCCGCAGACGATCGGCCATCCGGAGACAGCGCAGGACAAGGATGGTCGCCTCTACGACCCGCGCAAAGGGCTTGGCGGCTATTACCGTTATGGCCCGCGCAAGATCGCTGATCTCGGACAGGTGCTGTTGTCGCGGGGGGACGTCCGGCGGTGCCGAAAATCCACGAGAGCGCTCTGCGGCGAATCAAGAACTACGCGCATTTGTATCCGCCGGTCGGGTTGCCGGCCGAATATGCCGTTGTCACGCCAGACGGCGAAGTTTTGCCGCCCGCCCAAAACCCGTATGAGACGCCTGCGCAGGCACTCGCGCGTGCGCGCCTGCAAGAGAAGATCTGGAATTTCATCTGGTGGCGGCGCATCGTTTACTTCTTGACGGTCGGCGTGTCTGTCTATCTTGCAGCCTTTCCATTGATGAAGGCGTTGCCCAGCACGGCCGAGCTGGAATCGCCGCTGCGTTGGGTCTCCGACATCGTGCGGCTGGTCGGTGGCTTCTTGCCGGGCGCACTCGATCCTTGGCTCAACGGCTATGCGCGGGCGCCATTACGCTTCTTGGTCGTCCTTGCCGTGTTGACCTTTTTGTTATGGTACGGTTCGCATTTGGCTGCGCGCATCCGCAATGACATGGGGTTACTCTGGGGCCGGTCCCTGAGCGCATCGCTGCCGCCGGCGATGGCGCCTCATGATGCGATATTCCGTTTCCGTACACACCCGCTGTATCTCAGCATCCACTATGCCGTGAAGCGCTACGTCGCGCCCGCCTTCTTTGCCTTGCTCTTCGCCCATCTAGGCTTGGGTCTGGCGAGTCACGCACTTTTCAATGTGCAGGATTATGCAGGCCTGGTCTGTCGCGAAACCGGCAAGGCTCTTGAAATCGGGCCCGGCGAAACGATTCACATCGCTACGCGGGATTCGGCGCGTTTTCCGCTGTTTGATACGGCTAGCCTTTGCCAAAACATGGGCGTCAAGCTTGAGCAGAACAAACGATATCGGATCACGGTAAAAGCCGTCGAGCCGTTCACGGATGGCGGTATCGAGGCTTCACGGGGATTCTATTTTCTCGATCCGCCCAGGCTCTGGCAAAAGGCTTTCATGTTTGTGGCTGTCCCGTTCCGGCGCGAGTTGATCCGGCCTTGGTTCAGGATCGTGGCGAGGATCGGCGGAAAGGGCGGCGAGGAGACATTTCTCGACCCAGATCCGAAGGATGGCTCGATCAGTGAAGTCATTACCGCCACGCGCGATGGCGAGTTGTTCCTGTTCGTGAATGACGCCGTGCTGCCCGTTCCCGGATTATACGGGTTCTTCTATACGTTGAATAATCTTGGAAAGGCTGAGGTTGCCATCACGCAGCAAAAGCCCTGCTTCGTCTGCGAGACAGCCAAGCCGTAACTTGACGCCTCACAGCACAATGCTCGGATTGCGCAGCGATTGGTCGCATTCGATGAGGTCGACCCGCTTGCACTGGATCAGCCATTGCCCATCCTGCTCGACGAAACGGTGGCCGTACGAGCCGGTGAGGATGCGCGTTTCGCCGCTCCAGAACTCGCTGATCGAGAAATTCGAGCGCGCCATCATCACGGCGTCGCGCGCGGTCTTGAACACCTCGATATTGCCGATCAGGTGAACGGTGCGCGACGGCGGCGCCTGCGACCAGGCGTAGCCGGTACGGAAGCGATAGATGCGATCCTCGGTGCGGCGGCGGTCATCGAAGGTCACCGCCACCTCGCGGCGCGGGTCGCCACCGTCGGCGGTGGCCGGCACCCAATAGACGAACTCCGGTGCGTAGAGCTTGAGCCATTCCTCGTAGAGACCGCGGTCGAGCAGCCGCGCTTCGCGGTACAAGAATCGCTCGAAGCGCGCGGTGACGCGCGGGTCCTCGACGATCTGGTCGTCGTTCTGCCAATCGGCATAAGCGTCGACGATTTCCTGATAGAGCGCGTCACCGAGATAGTGCGATGTGCGGGCGGGGTCGTGTGCCACGGGGACGTTCATGAGGTTGCTTCCGGCGTGTGCATTTTCCCGTTCGTCCCCGCGAAAGTGGGAACCCCGTTCTTGAAGAAAAGCGCTGGATTCCCGCTTGCGCGGGAATGAGCGGAGGTTGTGGTTGTGGTCACGAAGGTCACGGCTCCCTCCTCACCACCAGATGCGGCTCGGTCTTCATCAGGCGTTTCCATTCCTTGATATATTCGCGCATGAATACTTCGTCGGTGGCCGGCCCGTAGATCACGCCCTGGTCGTCGGTGCGGAAGCGCTCGGGCAGGCCGAGCCCGCGGTTCATGTAGACCCATTCGTCCTCGAGACAGGCGAGGCCCACTTGGATCTGCTCGAAATTCGAGATGTCGTCGACTTCGCCCAGGTTCGGGAAGCCTTCCTGGGTGCGCATGCGCAGCGCATTGATGTCGTCGACCGTCTCCTGGCCGAGCGTGCCGTCATCGACGATCTTGGTGCCGTACCACACCGCATTGGTTTCGGTGAATGACACCGGTTCGATCACCTGGATGTGGTTGCCGAGGAGCGAGAGGTTCGGAAACACGTTGATGTTGACTGGCTCGGAGCCGGCGAGATCGAGCGCGGCTTCCGCCTTGTCGCCCAGCCGCGTGCGCAGCTTTTCGGCGAAATACTCCATGCCGGGATGCAACGACTCGATCGCCCACAGGCCGCCGGCGCGCTTCTCGATGTTCGGCCGCTTGTCCTTGAAGTGATGGCCGTTGCCGGTATAGGCGACGTACATCTCCAGTTTGTCGGGCGTGCCTTTGTAAAAGGCCATGCCCTTTTCCTTCTCGCCCTCGCGGAAGCGGTTTTCCGTCTCGATCAGCGAGCGGTGCGAATAGATGACGTGATAGCCGTCGGCCGAGTTGTCGTAAGCGAGCTTCCAGTTGCCTTTGTATTTGAGCCGGTTGGCCTCGCACACTACGACCTTGCCGCCGGGATTGCGGTCGAGCCAGTCGTCGATCGGCTGGGTGATCGGTCCGAGCCAGTCGATCAGCGGCGGCATGTCCGGGTTGAGCGTGCCGAAGATGAAGCCGCGATAGCTCTCGACCCGTTCGAGCTGCGCCAGGTTGAACTTCTCGTCGCGGATCTCGGCGGTGTAGCCGTCCGGCCACGGCACGCCGCGCAGTTGCCCGGTGTTGAGGAAGTTCCAGCCGTGATAGGGGCACTGGAACGACCTCGAATTGCCTTTGTCCCAGCGGCACAATGTAGTGCCGCGATGCGTGCAGCGATTGTAGAGGGCGCGGATTTTGCCTTCGCCGTCGCGGGTGATGATCAGCGGCCGCAGGCCGAGCTTGCCGGTGATGAAGTCGTTGTTGTTCGGGATCTGGCTCTCATGCGCGAGATAGACCCAGGTGCCGCCGAAGATGTGCGTCATCTCCAGCGTGAAGATGTTCGGGTCGGTGTAAAGCGTGCGATGGACGCGGTTCTCCTGCACCAACTCGTCCCAGTCGTATTGAGGCGGCATTTCCAGCCGCGGTTCGGGGACTTTCTCAAGCATCGCCTGCACTCCTCATCGCATTCATTCCCGGCTCAAAAGAAATCGAGATATTCGTTCTGTTCCCACTCGGTCGCCTCGGTGCCGGCCGGCAGGCCGCGCTCGGCCAGGAACGTCTCGAAGCGTCCGAGCTCCGTCGTCTTGAAGCGCGCGTAATAGTCCATGAAGATCGGGCCGAACGCGTCGCGATAGAGCGTGTCCTCGCTCGCGAGCGTGAGCGCGTCCGCAAGCGTGACCGGCAGCTTGGGCCGGTCGGCGCTATAGGGCTCTTCCTCGGACGGGCCGGGATCGATCTTGTTGTCGATGCCATAAAGCCCGGCGATGATCTGCGAGGCGACGAAGAGATAAGGGTTGGCCATCGGGTCGCCGGCGCGGTTCTCGATGCGGCTTGCCGGATCGTTCGGCCCGCCGAGCACGCGCAGCATCACGCCGCGGTGGTCGTAGCCCCAGCAGGCGCGGTCGGGTGCCAGCGAGTTCGGCCGGTAGCGGCGATAGCCGTTGACAGTCGGGCAGGCGAACAGGCTGCCGCTGGCGGCCTTGTCGATGAGGCCGCCGAGATAGGCCTTGCCCAAGGGCGACAGCAGGTGATCGCCGTCGCCTGGCATGAACAGATTGCGGCCCTGCGCATCGACCAGCGACTGATGCAGATGCCAGCCGCTCGACACGCAACCCTTGATCACCGGCCGCGTCATGAAAGTGGCGAACAAGCCGAGCCGCCGCGCGACCTGTCGCGTTGCCGTGCGGAACAACAGCATGTTGTCCGCTGTCTCCAGCGCCGTCTTCGGCCCGAAGGTGCATTCGATCTGGCCCGGGCCCCACTCGTTTTCGAGCGAGCGCAACGGCAGGCCCAATTGTTCGTAGGTATCGGCCAGAGTCGAAAGCGCAGGCTGGATCAGGTCGAAGTTTGTCTCCGAGTGATAGGATAGGCCCGGCTCGACCGGGCCGACCTTCAGCGCGCGTCCACGCACGCCCGGCAGGCCGACATTCTCCTCGCTCAATTCCTCGAGCGGCCTGAGCAGATACCATTCGACCTCGAGCCCGATGCGGCATTCCATCTGCCGCTCGGCCAGCCGTTTGAGTTGCTTCTTCAAGAGCTGCCGCGGCGAGAAGTGGAACGGCGTGCCGTCGTTGAAATATTCGTCGCACAGCACCCAGCCGATGTCGTTCGCCCAGGGCAGCATGCGGAAGGTCGACGGATCGGGGACGATGGTGAGGTTGGGCGAGCCAGTCATTTCGGCGAGCCCCATGCCGCCGCCGCGCGTGAACGAGGCGAAGGTGCGCGCGCCGGCCGAGTCGAGCGTCGTGGTCGCGACGTTGATGTTGTAGCCCGTCTCCAGCGCGCCGAGGAACGCCTTGGCCGTCACCGTCTTGGCGCGCGAGGTGCCGTGCGGATCGGCCCAGGCGACGCGCACCAATTTGATGCCACCGCCTTCAATGCGGCGCCTGATCTCGGCCGCCTGACGCTGCTGGTCGCCGGTCCATAGACCGTGCCTGTCGATGAAACCCTGCGAGGACGCCATTCGGGAACTGCCTGACATGGGCTTTAATTTGCGAAATTCGACCTAGTATAATCAAATGAATTGTCGGACGTAATTCATATCGAAAGCGACATATGACGACCAAGCCCAGCCGCCGAGCCACGTTGCGCAACCGCCTGCGCATGCGCCAGCTCGAACTCCTGTCCGCGCTCGATCACGCGCCCACGCTCAGCGCGGCTGCCCGCGAGGTGAACCTGTCGCAGCCGGCGGCTTCGAAGCTGTTGAACACGCTGTCGGCCGATCTCGACGTTGCGCTGTTCGAGCGGGCCGGGCGCACCTTGCGCCCCACCGCTGCGGGACGGGCGCTGTTGCGGCGCGCGGCGACCTTCGTCGGCGATCTCGATCGTGCGCAGGGCGAGTTGGAGGCGATCGGCGCCGGCCTCGTCGGTTCGGTCAGCCTCGGCGCCGGGGTCGGTTCCTGCTACGCGCTGGTGCCGCGCGCGCTGGAGCATCTCCTGGAGAGCGCGCCCAACATCGCGGTGCGGGTGCGCGAGGGCACGCTTGACGAACTGATCAGCGGCCTGCGCGGCGGCCGCCTCGATGTGATCGTCGGCCGTCTCGACGTCAGCGGCGCGGAGCGCGCGCTGGTCGTCGAGGAGCTGTATCATCCGCCAACCTGCATCGTCTGTGGCCCGCGCCATCCGCTGGCGCGCGCGTCGAAGCTCGGCTGGTCCGACGTCATCGACCGCGAGTGGATCCTGCCGGAAACCGGCACGCCGATGCGCAATGGATTGGAAGCCTTGTTCGGCCGTGTGCGCCGGCGTCCGTCGCGGGCGCTGATCGAGTCGTCGTCGATCCAGACCAATGTCGCGCTGATGGGCCAGCGCGATCTGTTGTGGGTTCTATCGTCCGATATCGCCGGCTATTTCGCTAAGCTCGGCCTGCTGCGCGTCCTGCCGTTGCCGCGCCTGGCCGGTCCGTCACCTTTAGTGTTCGCGCATCTGCATGATCGCGGCCTGCCGCCGGCGGCAGCGCGTCTCGTCGACTGCCTGAAGCGCGCGACCCGGGATCTGCGCGGGGCTCAAAAATAAACCGGCCGCGCGGATCTCTCCGCGCGGCCGGTCTGTCGTTCCGATCGTGGCTTAGTTGCCTTCGATGGTCTGGATCACGCTGGACATCGGGCGCGCGGCCTCGATACCGCCGCCAATCTCCTTCATGACCATGTCGACATATTCCTTCTTGGGCTCGGTCGGCGTCTTGCCGGTGATCTGCACCACCTTGTAGCCGCCGTCCTTCAGCTTCTTGAGCAGGTCGGCCGCGGCATGCGCTGTCGACTGCTGGAAGTCGTGCATCAGCACGATGCCTTTGCCGTGCTTCTCGAGCTTGGTCATGATCGATTTGATGACCTGCTCCGGCTTGCGCATCTTGAAGTCGAACGAGTCGAGGTCGGTCGAGAAGATGCCGACGTTGCGGTCGCCGAGATACTTCACCAGTTCCGGCGGATGGCGCAGCGCCGGGAAGCGGAAGAACGGCGCGATCGGCTTGCCGCCCATGGCGATGCTCACCGCGGCGATGCCCTTCTCGATTTCGACCGTGGCTTCTTCGGTCGACAGACGCGAGAGGTCCTTGTGAGACCAGGTGTGCGAGCCGACGGTGTGGCCGCCGGCGACGACGTTCTTGAGAATCTCGGGATGCCAGCCAGCGTGCTTGCCGATCGGGAAGAACAAAGCCTTGGTGCACTGGTCGGCGAGTGCCTTCAGCACAGCCGGCGTGTTGCCCGGCCACGGGCCGTCGTCGAACGTCAGCACGACTTCCTTGTCGCGCAGAAAGTCATAAGCCTTGAAGTGTTCGAAGCCGAAGCCCGGACCGCCTGTGGTGTCGATCTGCACGACGCGCGCAACGCCGAGCGCGTTCGGGTTGTCGCACTTCGCTTGAACCGCCGCGGCAGGAGTCTTCGCATCCTGCGCCCAGGCGCTGGCGCCCGCCACCGTCATCGAAAT
>JANLJK010000432.1:8620-13843 GCA_029255525.1 Pseudolabrys sp. | reverse complement strand
TGAGCGGGCTGGGGACGCTCACAATCACGCGTGCGCGGGAACCGGCAATTGCTCCTGGACCGGCGCGGGCGGCGCCTTGGTGAGCAGACGACATAATTCCGCAAGCGTCGACCGCAATTCATGGCGATGCACCACCATGTCGACCATGCCATGCGCGGCGAGATATTCGGCGCGCTGGAAACCTTCCGGCAATTTCTCGCGGATTGTCTGTTCAATGACACGCGGGCCGGCGAAGCCGATGAGCGCGCCCGGCTCGGCGATATGCACGTCGCCCAGCATCGCATAAGACGCGGTAACGCCGCCGGTCGTCGGATTGGTGAGCACGACAATGTAAGGCTTCTTGGCCTCGCGCAGCATCTGCACGCCGACCGTGGTGCGCGGCAACTGCATCAGCGACAGGATGCCTTCCTGCATGCGCGCGCCGCCGGAGGCCGCGAACAGGATGTAAGGCGTCTGCCGCCGCACGGCGGTCTCGAAGCCGGTGATGATGGCGTCGCCGGCCGCCATGCCGAGCGAGCCGCCCATGAAATCGAAATCCTGCACGCCGATGGTGACCATCTGGCCTTCGAGCCGGCCGACGCCGACCTTCACCGCGTCCTGATAGCCGGTCTTGGTGCGCGCATCCTTGAGGCGGTCGATATAGCGACGCTCGTCGCGGAACTTGAGCGGATCGATCTGCACCTCGGGCAACGCGACGTCTTCAAACTCGCCGTTGTCGAACATGCCCTTCAGGCGCAGCGGCGCCGAGATGCGCATGTGATAGTTCGACGACGGAATAACGAACTGGTTGGCCTCGACGTCCTTGTAGAAGACGAGCTGGCCCGACTCCGGACATTTGATCCAGAGGTTTTCAGGCGTCTCGCGGCGCAGAAAGCTGCGAATCTTCGGCCGGACGACGTTGGAAATCCAGTTCATGGCGACCCTTCAAATCAGGGCGGTGATGTAGCCCCGAAAGCGTAACAAATCCACCCTTGCCTAACGCCCGAATGCGGCCGGAAAACGCCAATATTGCCAGATGGTTGACGGCCACGACCGGGCCAGTCTCTCTCCCTCACCCTTCGAGGCTCGCCGCTTTCGCGGCTCGCACCTCAGGGTGACGGAAATGGCGATCACGCCTTGCGGGCGCGGCGGCCGCCTTTGGCGGCAAGGCGCGAGATCTGCCGGGTCGAGGGCATGCGCCGGTCGGTCTCCTGCTCGTGCCGCGCCAGATTTTCGATGACCGCGAGCAGCACCGCGCGGGCCGTTCCTATATCGGCCGCCTTCACGCCCTCGACCGCGATGCTGTTGACCTCCTCGGCATGCGGCACGAGGTGCTCCTTCAGCGCGCGGCCTTTGGCCGTGAGGAAGACATAGACCTTCTTGCGATCGTTGCCGAGTTGGCGGCGCTCGACATAGCCGAGCTTCTCCATCGTCTTGAGCGCTGAGAAGGTCGTCGGCTCCATGACGCCGGCCTGCTCGCTCAGTTCACGCTGGGTAATACCGTCGCCCTCCCACAGGATGCGCAGGAACGACCAATGGCCGAATGAGACGTCGTGCTCGGCCAGCCGCACGCTGAGCGCGCGCACGAAGGCACGCGCGGCGTCGCGCACTAGATGCGCCAAGCGGTCGTCCGGCACCGCCTCGCGCCAATGGCGCAGAATCGTCTGCATGCCGGACGTGGGCGCGCGGGTCATTCTCAGTCCTTCGACAAGCCGGTCTGATGCGAGAGCGGCACGTCGGTGCCGGCGCGGGCGGACCGCAGGATAGCGAGGCACACCTCTAGCGTGGCCATCGCCCAGGCGCCATCATGCAGCGGCGCATGGCCGTCGACCACCGCGGCATAGAGCTCGTCGATGACCTCGCTGCGCGGCACCGTCGGTGGCGGCAGTTCTTCGAGCCGCGCCGCGCCGTGCTGATAGACCATGACGCCGTTCGGCACCGGGCGCAGATCACCGCGTTCGCAGCTCACCAGCACAAGCCCGAAATGCTGATAATGCCGCGGCGGCGCGGCCGGCGGCTGATAGCGGGAACCGCCGTAATTACGGGCGTTCTTGAACGCCGCTTCGGCCGCGGCATCGTCGAAATGCTGCGGCTTGCGCTCGGTCTGCGGCGCTTTGGTCTGGCCCATCTCGCCGACCCAACCCTGGAATTCATCCGAATCGAAATGGCCGTAGCCGTCATAGGTCAGCGACGCGAAGGCGCCGTCCTCGAACGTCAGGAGCGCGGTGAAGGCGCCTTCGGTCGGCCGCGTCGGGTCCCAGGCGCCGGTTTGCGCGCGCACCGCCTTGACACGGCCGCCGCCGAGCAGGCGCACGATGTCGACCTGATGCGGCGCCTGCGAAAACAGCGCGCCGCCGCCTTGCGCCGTGTCGAGCTCTTCCGGACGGCGCGGGCGATAGAGGAAGTCGGTGTAATTGAGCGCGGTGATCATCCGCACTTTGCCGAAGTCGCCGCTGTCGATCAGTTGGCGCGCGCGCAGGATCGGCGCATCGAACGAATGGCTGTGCCCGACAATGAGATGCACTTTGGCCGCCCGCGCCGCCTCGATCATCTCGGTCGATTCCGACAAGGTCAGCGCGATCGGCTTCTCGATCAGGATGTGCTTGCCGTGCTTCGCGGCGAGCGCGACATGCGCCGCGTGATATTGATGCGGCGTCGCCACATAGACGACCTCGACATTCGGATCGGCGCAGAGCGCTTCGATATCCGCATAGGTCTTCGCGCCGAAGTCCTTGGCGAAAAGGTCCCGCGCCTCGTGGCGCGGATCGGCGGCGGCGACCAGCTGCACGCGGCGGTCGTTGGCCAAAGTCGGCAGCATCACGGTGAAAGCGCGGCCGAGGCCGGCAATCCCGAGGCGTATCTTGCGTTCTTCGTTCACGCTTTAATTCCGCTCGACAAGAGCGCTCCCTTTCACTAGTCTTATTCTTAGATATCTAAGATAAAGCACGCGACTGGCCTTTTGGGAAGCCGCACAACGACCGAATAAGGGAAACGCCGCCATGACTCCGGAAGAAAACGATCTTTTGTGCCGTGTCGAGGGCGATGCCCCGATGGGACAGATCATGCGCCGCCATTGGATCGCCGCCTGCCTGTCCGAGGAAGTGGCCGAGCCGGACGGCAAGCCGCTGCGCATCAGGCTCTTGGGCGAGAACCTGGTCGTGTTCCGCGACACTAAAGGCCGCGTCGGCGTGCTTGACGAATACTGCACGCACCGCCGCGCCTCGCTGGTTTACGCCCGCAACGAGGAATGCGGCCTGCGCTGCCTCTATCACGGCTGGAAGTTCGACGTGGACGGCAATGTCGTCGACATGGCGTCGGAGCCGGTCGACCAGAATGACCCGTGCCGCGTGAAGCTGAAGTCCTACCCCACGCGCGAAGCCGGCGGTTTCGTCTGGGCCTATATGGGCCCACCAGAGGAGATGCGTGACTTCGAGCCGCCGGCCTTCGCGCCGACGCCGGACGCGCGCGTATCCGCCACGAAAGTGCGCGTGCGCTGCAATTGGGCGCAGATCCTGGAAGGGCAGATCGACTCGGCGCATTCGTCGAGCCTGCATTCGTCCGACATGGTGCCGGCGCAGGTCGACGGCGCCAAGGCGACCGACGTCAACTGGCTGCGCCCATCGACCGACAAGGCGCCGCGTTTCCAGATCGAGCGCACCAGCTACGGCTTCCGCTACGCGGCGATCCGCAAGCCGATCCTGAACGAAGCGACGCACGACTACATCCGCTCCACGGTCTACATCGCGCCGTTCACCGCGCTGATCCCACCCAACAACGTGCACAATGTTGCAACGGTGCTAACGCCGGAAGACGACAATACCACGATGTTCTACTTCATCGCCTGGGCCGGCGCCGATAAGCCAGGCGTCCCGCCCGACGTCTGGCGCAAATTCAACGTGCTGGAATGGGGCGTCGACGTCGACAAGGACTTCAACAGCGCCCGCACCGTCGCCAACGACTACGGCCAGGACCGCGCCGCGATGAAGGCCGGCAACTTCACCGGCATTCCCGGCATTCCCAACCAGGACATCGCGATGTGGGAATCCATGGGCGCGATCAGCGACCGCACGAAGGACCGCATCGGCGCCAGCGACGTGGCCGTCGTGGCGTTCCGCCGGCTGATGGTGGAAGCCGCGCGCACCATGCGCGAAAGCGGCAAGGCGATTGGAACTTCGGAGCCGCACGTTGCGCATGCAACGATCAGCTCGTTCGAAGGCGTGGTTCCCAAGACCACGAACTGGCGCTCGCTCGGCGGAGGAAGCGAAACCGTGTCGGCGCGCAGCGCTGAACATGCTACAGCTTGATACATGATCCCGAACCGGAACGATCGACGTTCGGAGGGATCATGTGTTCATATGTGTAACCAAAAATAATCCCAGGGGAGGATATCTCATGACGTTCAAACGCATCGCCGGCTTCGTGGCCGGCGCGGCGCTGCTTGCCACAGCGCAGGCAGCTTCCGCCGAAGACACCGTGAAGCTCGCCGTCGGCCAGCGCGGCAATTGGGACACCTCGGTGTCGGAGATCGGCCAGCGCGCCGGCATCTTCAAGAAGCACGGCCTCGTGCTTGAGATGGTCTACACGCAGGGCGCCGGCGAGACGCAGCAGGCGGTCATCTCCGGCAGCGTCGATATCGGCATCGCCGCGGGTGTCATGGGCGTGCTCGGCGCCTATTCCAAAGGCGCGCCGGTGCGCATCATCAGCGCCGAGACCACTGGCGCCGGCGATCTGTACTGGTACGTGAAGGCGGATTCGCCGATCAAGACGCTGAAGGATACCAACGACAAGACGCTGGCTTACTCGACCAACGGCTCGTCGACGCACGGCGTCGTCACGGCGTTCATCAAGGAGAACAACTTGACCGCCAAGCCGACCGCCATGGGCGGGCCGGCGGCCAACATCACCGCGGTGATGTCGGGCCAGGTCGATGTCGGCTGGGCCGCGCCGCCCTTCGGGCTCGACCAGCTCGATGCCAAGCAGATCCGCGTGATCGCGACCGGCAATGACGCCAAGGCCTTCAACGGCCAGACGGTGCGGCTCAACATCGTGAATGCCAACTATCTCAAGGCTCATCAGGACGTGGTGAACCGCTACATGAAGGCGTACCGCGAGACGGTCGATTTCATGTACAAGGACCCGAAGGGCCTCGAGATCTACGCCGAGTGGCTGAAGATTCCGCTGGCGAAGGCCAAGCGCACGCGCGACGACTTCTTCAAGCCGCCGGCGATCGAGCCGGACAAGATC
>JANLJK010000432.1:0-8520 GCA_029255525.1 Pseudolabrys sp. | reverse complement strand
TGCGCCAGTTGCGCCACCAGATCGGCCACCGCCTTCACCGTGCCGGCTGACGCCTTGCCATCCTTGTCGAGCGTGCCGCGCAGCGCCTCGACCAGCGCCGAGCCCACCACCACGCCGTCGGCGCCCTGCGCGATCGCGCGCGCCTGCTCCGCCGTGCGCACACCGAAGCCGACCGCCACCGGCAGCGCGCTATGGCGCTTGATCCGCGCCACAGCCGACGAGACCTTGCCGGCATCGGGCGCGGCCGAGCCGGTGATGCCGGTGATCGACACGTAATAGACGAAGCCCGACGTGTTGTTCAGCACCGCCGGCAGACGCTTGTCGTCGGTCGTCGGCGTGGCGAGGCGGATGAAGTTGAGCCCCGCCTTCAGCGCCGGCAGGCACAGCTCCTCATCTTCCTCCGGCGGCAGATCGACGATGATGAGGCCGTCGACACCGGCCGTCTTGGCATCGGCCAGGAACTTGTCGACGCCGTAGATATAGATCGGATTGTAATAGCCCATCAGCACGATCGGCGTGTCGTCGTCATCTTTGCGGAAGGCGCGTACCAGATCGAGCGTCTTGGTCATGCGCTGGCCGCCTTTGAGCGCGCGCACGCCGGCGGCCTGAATCGCCGGGCCGTCGGCCATCGGATCGGTGAACGGCATGCCGATCTCGATCATGTCGGCGCCGGCCTGCGGCAACGCCTTCACGATCGCGACCGAGGCGTCATAATCCGGATCGCCGGCCATGGTGAAAGTCACCAGCGCGGCGCGCTTTTGCGCCTTCAGCGTGGCGAAGCGTTTTTCGATACGGGTCGTCATTTGGACCTTCGTAAGATTATCCGAGCTGTTTGCCGATCCTCACCAAGTCCACCTTGATGAAGGACGAAATAACCCTCGTGATACAGAATTGCAGCGATACAGGCGATTTGGCTCGCATTCGGAGGAGTGGTCGCCGATTTATCGCAAATCAAATCCAATCCCCGAGCCAGGTCATAAAATTGTATGTGTGGAGACTGGTCTGGAATCTCTCGCTCAAGCGAGAAGAGGGCTCCTTCGTTTTTCGCGTTGTCGAGAGCATTCAGTAGACGTTGCCAAGCGTCACTTCCAATGCAGAAGTCCGGGTCCGCCGGGAGAATTGGATGAATATGCAGGCCGCAACCGTCGCGGCGATAGCGAAATACCGAGGGCTGACCACTAGGAGTGCTAAGAGTCTCTAGTACTCGCATCAGCTTTTCGCTTCCAACCAGGCTTCGACGCTGGCGAGATCCTTGTCGCCGCGGCCGGAGAGATTGACCACCATCAGGTGATCCTTCGGCTTCTTGGGCGCGAGCTCGAACACTTTGGCCAGCGCATGCGCCGGCTCCAGCGCTGGGATGATGCCTTCAAGCTTGCTGCAAAGTTGGAACGCCGCCACGGCCTCGTCGTCGGTCGCCGACAGGAACGTGACGCGACCCATGTCCTTGAGCCAAGCATGCTCGGGACCGATGCCGGGATAATCGAGGCCGGCCGAGATCGAATGCGCTTCGATGATCTGGCCGTCATCGTCCATCAGGAGATACGTACGGTTGCCGTGCAGCACGCCGGGGCGGCCGCCGGCGATCGACGCCGCATGCATGCCGGTCAGCACACCATGGCCGGCGGCTTCGACGCCGTAGATCTCGACCGAACGATCGTCCAGGAAGGGATGAAACAGACCCATGGCGTTGGAGCCGCCGCCGATGCAGGCGATGAGCGAATCCGGCAGACGGCCTTCGGCGGCCTGCATCTGCTCGCGCGTCTCGCGGCCGATGATGCATTGGAAGTCGCGCACCATGGCCGGATAAGGATGCGGGCCGGCCACCGTGCCGATGCAATAGAACGTGTCGGCGACATTGGTGACCCAGTCGCGCAACGCCTCGTTCATCGCATCCTTGAGCGTCTTCGAGCCCGACTCGACCGCGCGCACTTCGGCGCCCAGCATCTTCATGCGCAGCACGTTCGGCTTCTGCCGCTCGACGTCGACCGCGCCCATATAGACGATGCAGGGCAGGCCGAACTTGGCGCAGAGCGTCGCAGTGGCGACGCCGTGCATGCCGGCACCGGTCTCGGCGATGATGCGGGTCTTGCCCATGCGCTTGGCCAGCATGATCTGGCCGAGCACGTTGTTCACCTTGTGCGCGCCGGTGTGGTTGAGCTCTTCGCGCTTGAAGTAGATCTTGGCGCCGCCAAATTTCTGCGTCAGCCGTTCGGCGAAATACAAAGGCGACGGCCGGCCGACATAAGTGGCGAGATAGCCGTCCATCTCCTTCTGAAAGGCCGGATCGGCCTTGGCCTCGTTATAGGCGCGCTCCAGCTCGAGAATCAGCGGCATCAGGGTCTCGGCGACGAAGCGACCGCCATAGATGCCGAAATGCCCGCGCTCGTCGGGACCGGTGCGGAACGAATTGATCTGTTGAACGCTCATGCGAATAGATCTCTCACTTGACCGTACCGCGCGCAATCGACGTTTCGGGCAAATCCAAAGGGGCGGATGACAGCGCCGCATCGGCCGCGCGCGCGGCACGGATGAAGGCCTGGATCTTGTGCGGGTCTTTCACGCCGGGCACGCGCTCGACGCCGGATGAAACGTCGACACCCGGCGCGCGTGTGATGCGCAGCGCTTCGGCGACGTTGCCGGCGTCGAGCCCACCCGACAGCATATAGGGGATATTCAGATCGAGACCCTTGAGCAGCGCCCAGTCGAAGGTCTTGCCGAGGCCGCCGGGGCGCGTCGCGTCGTGCGGCGGGCGCGCGTCGAAGATCAACCGGTCGGCGACATGGGCATATTGGCGAACCGGCGACAGGTCGGCGCGCTCGGCGATCGGCAGCGCCTTCATGACCGGGATACCGAAGCGCGACCGCACCACGGCCACGCGCTCGGGCGTCTCCTTGCCGTGAAGCTGCAGGATATCCGGCTTGAGCGCCTCGACGATAACCGCCAGCGCCTCGTTGCTGGCATTGACCGTGAGCGCGACCTTGGCGGCACGGCCTTTGACGTGAGCGGCGAGCGTGCGCGCGACCTGCGGTCCGATATGGCGCGGGCTCGGCGAGAAAAACACGAATCCGACCATGTCCGCGCCGGATTCCAGCGCGGCCTCAAGCCCTTGCGGCGTGTTGAGCCCGCAGATTTTGATCGTCAGAGCCATGGTTGAGCCGGGTTCTAGCGTCTTATCCCGCCGGCCGCAAAGCAGACGGCATTCAGGCCGCTGGCGGCGGAATAACCGGATAGGAGGCCGGACGGCCGGTTTCGGCCGCCTGGCGGCGGCGGAGGGCTTCGAGTTCCTGATGCAACGCGCGCACGTCGGCGTCGAGGCGATGCGCGGTGCGGCGCCATTTGGCTTGCCGCAGCCAGGAGGCCACACCACCGATGATCACACCGAGGATGACCAGGACGAAGATCAGGATGAACAGCGGCAAGGTCGCAGCATAGGCCGGGCTCGCCGCGGAGAACGGGTCGAAGGACAGCGTTACCGCCTGCCGGTTGGCGACCGCGAAGGCGATGATGATCAGCGCCAACGGCACGACGATGATGACAGTGACGATCTTGCGGAACACGAGGCGCCTCTTCAGAAACGTTTTGGCCGGGGCGAGCCCCGGCCATCACAATAGCATCCAACCCAGTCGGGGAAACCTCGCGGCCGTTACCCCTCGGCGGTGCTGGCCTCAGCGCCGTCCAGCTTGTTCAGGCGCTCGCGCATTTCCTTGCCGGTCTTGAAGAACGGAACCGACTTCTGCTCGACCGACACATGGGCGCCGGTGCGCGGATTGCGCCCGGTGCGGGCCGGCCGGTGCTTGACGGAGAAGGCGCCGAAGCCGCGCAGCTCGACGCGGTCGCCGCGCGCCATGGCGCCGGTGATCTCATTGAGGATGGCGTTGACGATGTTCTCGACGTCACGCTGATAGAGATGCGGATTCTGAGCCGCGATCCGCTGCACAAGTTCTGATTTGATCATCGACATTCGCCCCACCTCGCTCAGTTCGAGGCCGGAGGGTGCCAAAGGGCCAGGAGACCGTCAAGGTTAAGTCGTTCAATGGCTTCCGCGCCGCCCGCCTGCTCGATGGCGCGCGAGAGCGCCGACAGGCCCACGGCGTCAAAGCCCCAGGCCGCTAGGTGCAAGAAGGAGAACTCGCTGAAGCGCGGCGATAGCGCGTAGTCCCTGACCGGCGTCGTCACCGGGATATTCTTGGCCTGCGCCAGCCAGGCACGGGCCGCCTTCTCGTTGCCGAGCGCATCGACGAGCTTGAGACCGACCGCCTGACGGCCGGTGAAGACGCGGCCGTCGGACACGGCGGCAAGCTGCGCATCATTCATCTTGCGGCGGTCCTTCACCAGGCCTTTGAACCAATCGTAGGAGTCCGAGACGATCGCCGCGATGGCGGCGCGGGCCTCGGGGCTTGTCGGCTCGAAGCCATTGGGCGCGGCCTTCAGCGGCGAGGATTTGACCTCCTCCATCTTGATACCGATGGTCTTCATCACGTCGGTGAAGTTCGGGTACTGGAACAAAACGCCGATCGAGCCGACCAGCGAGGTATCCTGCGCCACGATGTGCTCGGCCGAGAGCGCGGCGATATAGGCGCCGGAGGCGGCCAGGCCGTCAACCACCACCACCATCGGCTTGCGCGCCTGCAGATCGCGCAGCGCATCGTAGAGCTGCTCGGAGCCGGCGGTGGTGCCGCCGGGGCTGTCGAGATGCACGATGACCGCGCGCGCCCGCGAGCGCGCGAGGCGGTTGAGCGCTTCGACCCGGTCCTGGTTGTTGCGGATGAGTCCCTGGATCTTGATGCGCGCGACGTAATTCGGATTGGCGGAGAGCCGCGTTCCCGGCATCAGCGCGATGGCGCCGCCGATGATCGCGACGAGCACGACGGCGACCGCGCCGACACGCCAGAAGGTGAGCTTGCGCCGCAGGCGGCGGCGATCGACGATGGCATCGGCATCGAGCGACATGGATGTGGTCCTTGTGAAGGCCTCTGACCCGTCACCCTGAGGTGCGAGCGCGCTTGCGCGAGCCTCGAAGGGCGACGGCCACCAATCTCGAGCTTGCCCGAGATTGGTGGAATTAAGTAGCGCAAGTCGGCGACAGCCGACTTGCAGTGGCCGTGCATCCTTCGAGGCTCAGCCTTCGGCCGAGCGCCTCAGGATGACGGAGAAGCTCTGAACTCGTATCGAACTTTTAGCCTGCCCACTTTGGCACGATCATGTCGCAAATAAAAACCCCCGGGCCTGAGCCCGGGGGTTCTTTGGTTGCCGGCAGGTAACCGGAAAGAAGGCTTACTCGTCCGCCTTCTCGGTCTCGCGCTGCTTGAGCGCGGCGCCGAGAATGTCGCCCAGCGAGGCACCCGAATCGGCGGTGCCGTACTGCGCGATGGCTTCCTTCTCTTCGGCCACTTCGAGAGCCTTGATCGACACGGCGACCTTGTGGGTCTTGCGGTCGAACTGGGTGATGCGGGCGTCCACCTTCTGGCCGACGGCGAAGCGCTCGGGGCGCTGCTCGCCACGGTCACGCGCAAGTTCGTTGCGCTTGATGAAGGCGGCAAGGTCGGTGTCGACGATCTTGACCTCGAGGCCACCGTCGGTGACGGCGGTGACTTCGCAGGTGACCACCGAGCCCTTCTTCATTTCGCCGGCAGTGCCCGACGACATCGGGTCGCCCTGCAGCTGCTTCACGCCGAGCGAGATACGCTCCTTCTCGACATCGACGTCGAGAACCTGAGCCTGCACCATGTCGCCCTTCTTGTAGTCGTCGATCACCTGCTCGCCCGGACGCTTCCAGTCCAGATCCGAGAGATGGACCATGCCGTCGACGTCGCCGTCGAGACCCAGGAACAGGCCGAATTCGGTCTTGTTCTTGACCTCGCCTTCGACCGTCGATCCCGGGGGATGCTTCTCGACGAAGACTTCCCACGGATTGCGCATGGTCTGCTTGAGACCGAGCGAAATGCGGCGCTTGACCGGATCGACCTCGAGGATCTGCACTTCCACTTCCTGCGAGGTGGAGACGATCTTGCCGGGGTGAACGTTCTTTTTGGTCCACGACATCTCGGAGACGTGGATGAGGCCTTCGATGCCCGGCTCCAGCTCCACGAAGGCGCCGTAGTCGGTGATGTTGGTGACGCGGCCCTTGAACTTGGCGTTCACCGGGTACTTGGCCTCGATGCCCTGCCACGGATCGTCGAGCAGCTGCTTCATGCCGAGCGAGATGCGGTGCGTCTCGTGGTTGATCTTGATGATCTTGACCTTCACCGTCTGGCCGATGTTGAGCACTTCGGTCGGGTGATTGACGCGGCGCCACGCGATGTCGGTGACGTGCAAGAGGCCGTCGATGCCGCCGAGATCAACGAACGCACCGTAGTCGGTGATGTTCTTGACCACGCCGTCGATGACCTGACCCTCTTCGAGGTTCTGCACCAGCTCCTGGCGCTGCTCGGCGCGGGTCTCTTCCAGCACGGTGCGGCGGGAGACGACGATGTTGCCGCGGCGGCGATCCATCTTCAGGATCTGGAACTGCTGCGGCACATTCATCAGCGGGGTGACGTCGCGGATCGGGCGGATGTCCACTTGGCTGCGCGGCAGGAAGGCCACAGCGCCGTCGAGATCGACAGTGAAGCCGCCCTTGACCTGGTTGAAGATGACGCCCTGAACCTTCTGCTGATCGTTGAAGGCCTTCTCGAGCTTGCCCCAGCTTTCTTCGCGGCGCGCTTTGTCGCGCGACAGGACGGCTTCGCCGAGCGCGTTCTCGACGCGCTCCAGATAGACCTCGACTTCGTCGCCGATTTTGATGTCGGCTTGGCGGCCCGGCGCGGCGAACTCGCGCAACGCAACACGGCCTTCGGTCTTGGCGCCGACGTCGATGACGGCGAGGTCCTTCTCGATGCCGACGACCTTGCCCTTTACAACAGTCCCTTCCTGGGGACTGCCGCCCTGGACGAAGGACTCTTCGAGCATCGCGGCGAAATCTTCACGCGTCGCTGTAGCTGTAGCCATGTAATCTCCTTGTCAGTCGGAGCATGATCCGGTCCGAAAACCGGTTCCCACTTTTCGGGATCATGCTCTTGCGCCGGCGGGTTGGAATGGCGTTCGCAGAGCGCGGGCCGAAGGCCGTTTCAACGACCATCAGCAGCCCCCGGGATTCCCGGAAGGCCGGCGCAGAGTCCGTGCTTGTCGAACGATTGAGCTTGGCGGGGCGCCTAACGCAGAGGCTCGAGCGGGGCTTTGTCCTCCAACACGAGGGGCGTTAATCGCGCCCTCGGCCCACTCGGCCAGCCTCGACGATATCGATGGCGGCCCGGATGGCGGTGGATATATCCATATTGGTTGTATCGAGCAAGTGCGCATCGGCCGCTTGTTTCAGCGGGGCGGCGGCCCGGCCCATGTCGCGGGCGTCGCGGGCGCGGATATCGGCCAGCACGGCGGCCTCGTCCATGCCCTGGCCGGAGGCGGCGAATTCGAGCGCCCGACGGTGGGCGCGGACCTCCGGCGTCGCGGTGACGAAGATCTTCACGTCGGCGTCGGGGCAGATGACCGTGCCGATGTCGCGGCCGTCGATCACCGCCCCGGGCGGACGGGCGGCGAAATCGCGCTGAAACGCCACCAGCTCGGCCCTGACAGCGGCAATGGCGGACACCACGGAGGCAGCCTCGCCGACAGCAGACGCCTTGAGCGCGGCCGGGGCGAAACGGCTGGGGTCGAGCGCCTTGGCGGCGGCCACGGCAGCCGCCTCGTCCGATGGCAAGAGGCCGGCGTCGAGCAGGGCCTTGGCCACGGCGCGGTAGAGCAGGCCGGTGTCGAGGTGCCGGAGGCCGTAATGTGCCGCCAGTTGCTTGCCGAGGGTGCCCTTGCCAGAGGCAGCCGGGCCGTCGATTGCGATAATCATGCCGTTCCTTGTGCCGTGATTTTCCCGTCTTTGCTCAATAAGATTATCTTATCACGCAAACCAAAACTTCTTATTCGACTTATCATTGTGCGGAGCAATAAGCTCATTGTGCATCGCAACAATAAAGTGTTGCGGGCGCATTTCACAACTTGAAATAAGAATGGGTCTTCTCATGCTTGGTATTGGCGACAAACTGCCCGCCTTCTCCGTCACCGGCGTCAAGCCGGGCTTCAACAGCCACGAGGAAAACGGCCAGTCCGCTTTCCAGGAAATCACCGAAGCGAGCTTCCCCGGCAAGTGGAAGATCATCTTCTTCTACCCGAAGGATTTCACCTTCGTCTGCCCGACCGAGATCGCCGAGTTCGCCCGCCTGTCGAAGGAATTCGAAGACCGCGATGCCGTGGTGCTCGGCGGCTCGACCGACAACGAATTCGTCAAGCTCGCCTGGCGCCGCGACCACAAGGATCTCAACAAGCTGCCGATCTGGAGCTTCGCCGACACCAAGGGCTCGCTGGTTGACGGCCTCGGCGTGCGTTCGCCGGATGGCGTCGCCTATCGCTACACCTTCATCGTCGACCAGGACAACGTCATCCAGCACGTCTACGCGACCAACCTGAACGTCGGCCGCAATCCGAAGGACACCT
>JANLJK010000431.1 GCA_029255525.1 Pseudolabrys sp. | reverse complement strand
TCCGGCCTGCTGTATGGGCCGAGCGCCGCGCCCAACACGATCGATCCGGTGTCGGCCGGCGCCCTCGGCGCTGATCTCGCCGCCGCCGCGCTCCTGGTGCTCGGCAGCTTCCACGCGACGTCAGCGCTTGCCGTCTTCACACTGCTGACGGCTGCGACCGTCGCCATTGCCTGGCGCACCGAGGCCGCGTTGTATGCCTTACCGGCTGCGGGCGTGATGGTGGTCCTGGTCATGTTGCATTGGACCGCGCCGGCCGTGTTCGAAACTTTGGTGCTGCCGGCCGGCCCCTTGGAAGGCGCCCTCCCCAAACCGCCGACCGGCGTCGGCCTGCATATCGCGCTCGGCTTCCTCTTTGCCGCGCTGTTCGGCCTCACCGGTTACGCCGCGCAAGGTCGCAGCGAGAGCGCGCGCGCCGCGCTGTTGTGGAGCGCGACGGCGGTGATTGTGCCGGTCGCCATCCTGATTGCGCTCTATCTGCGCATCGCCGAAGCCGATCGCTCGATCCCCTTCGCCGGCGTCGCACTCGTGCTCGCCGCGTTGTTCGGCTACGCCACCGACCTCTTAAGTAAACGCGAAGCGCGTCCTGGCATCGCGGCGTCCGCTGCGCTCTTCGCCACCGGTGCGGTGGCGGCACTGGCGCTGACGCTCACCTTCGCGCTCGATAAAGGCTGGCTCACCGTGGGGCTCGCGCTGATGGTGCCCGGCATCGCCTGGATCTCCGAACAGCGGCCGCTGCCGGCGCTGCGTTATCTCGCCGCCGCGATGATCGTGCTCGTACTCTTACGTATCGGCTACGAGCCGCGCATCGTCGGCGACGACATCGGCACCACGCCGATCTTCAACTGGTTGCTGTACGGCTACGGCGTGCCGGCCGCTTCGTTCTGGGCGGCGGGCTATCTCCTGCGCAAACGCGCCGACGACGTGCCGGCGCGCATGGCCGATTCCGCGGCGATCCTGTTCACCGCGCTGCTCGCCTTCCTAGAAATCCGCCATTACATGAACAATGGCGATGTCTTCCACGACTCCACCGCGCTCGCCGAAGTCGCCTTGCAGA
This sequence comes from Pseudolabrys sp., assembly GCA_029255525.1. GTDB lineage: Bacteria > Pseudomonadota > Alphaproteobacteria > Rhizobiales > Xanthobacteraceae > Pseudolabrys. The sequence continues at coordinate 572 of JANLJK010000431.1, read as the reverse complement.
TCTGGGTCGGCCTCGCCATGAGCATCGGCCTGGAGCGGCTGCGCGGCCGCACCGGCAACATCGTGCACAATGTCGGTGCGCTGATCATCGCTGCCTTCACCTTGGCAGCGATCGTCTTCGGCCCCCTGCTCGCGCTCAATCCGATGTTGACCGGATTGGCGGTGGACGGCGGCCGCATCTTCAATGTGATCCTGCTCGCTTACGGCGTTCCCGCCGTGCTGGCCGCCATCCTCGCGCTGATGGCGCGCACGACGCGCCCGCTTGCCTATCGTGCTGTCGCCGCAGCGACTGCGGTCGGCCTGTCGCTCGCTTATTTCACGCTAGAGATCCGCCTGCTCTATCACGGCGCCATGCTGTGGAGCGGCCGGACCTCTGATCTGGAGAAATATACCTATTCGGCGGTGTGGCTGACCTTCGGCGTCGTCCTGCTGATCGCCGGCCTCCTGCTGCGGTCTCAGCCGGCGCGGCTGGCCTCCGCCGCAGTGGTCATCATCACCATCGCCAAGGTATTCTTCTTCGACATGGCCGATCTGACCGGTATCTTCCGCGCGCTGTCTTTCATCGGCCTCGGC
>JANLJK010000430.1 GCA_029255525.1 Pseudolabrys sp. | reverse complement strand
GAGCCGCGATCCTCTACTCCGGCGCTGAAAAAGTGGGCAATCGAGCGTCAGCGTGCGATGGGCCTGGGCCTCCACGATCTCGGCCTGGCGATCTTCCACGCGAACCATTTGTACGTGACGATGCGTGACGCCCGCGCGGGCGTCATCGCGCGCCTGGGCCTGCCCGTCTACCGTGTGTTGTTCTCTGTGATCTCGACGCTTGGCCTGGTGCTGATCGTCTGGGGCTATGCGGACTATCGCGCCCATGAATGGATTGATGTCTGGCAGCCACCGGCCTTCATGCGGCACATCACCGTCGGTTTAATGCTGTTCTCGGTGATCCTGCTCGTGGCCGTCTTCATCCCGAGCCACATCAAGGCCAAGGCGAAGCATCCGATGCTCGCTTCGGTGAAGATCTGGGCCTTCGCGCATCTGTTGTCGAACGGCGATCTCGGCTCGATCCTGCTCTTTGGCTCGTTTCTCGCCTGGGCGGTCTATGCTCGCATCAATGCCAAGCGCCGCAGCGACGTTGTCCTGCCCGTGGCACCGTCCGGCTGGGGCAATGACGCGATCGTCGTCGCGGTCGGCATCCTGATTTATCTCGCCCTCGGCTACGCCTTTCATCCGATCGTGATCGGCGTGCCGGTGTTTGGGCACGCATAGCGAAGGTCAGCATCATGTCCGTGCAAAGCGATATCAAGCGGCTCACCGCGCCCGACATCCGCGCGCGCAAGAACGGCGAGCCAATCGTCGTGCTCACCTCCTATCACGCGCACACCGCCGCGCTCGCCGATAAATATTGCGACGTCATCCTGGTCGGCGACTCGCTCGGCATGGTGATGCACGGCATGGAGTCGACCGTGCCGGTGACGCTCGACATGATGATCCTGCAAGGCCGCGCGGTGATGCGCGGCTCACAGCGCGCGCTCGTCGCTGTCGACATGCCCTTCGGTTCTTACGAAGCATCAAAGGAGCAGGCCTTCACCAGCGCTGTGCGCATCCTGAAGGAGACCGGCTGCGGCGCGGTCAAGCTCGAGGGCGGCGTACGCATGGCTGAGACCATCCGCTTCATGGTCGACCGCGGCGTGCCGGTGATGGCTCATGTCGGCCTGACGCCGCAGGCGATCAACGTGCTCGGCTCGTTCAAGGCGCAAGGTCGCGACGAGGCGGAGTGGGCGCCGATCGAAGCGGACGCGATGGCCGTGGCCGAGGCCGGCGCCTTCTCCGTGGTGCTGGAAGCCATGGCCGAGCCGCTCGCCCGCAAAGTGACCGGGGCGATCCCGATCCCCACCATCGGCATCGGCGCGAGCCCGGCCTGCGACGGCCAGGTGCTGGTGATGGAGGACATGCTCGGCCTCTCGCCCCGCGTGCCGAAATTCGTCAAGCGCTACGGCGACCTCGGCCCGGGCATCGAAAAGGCGATTGCGGACTATGCCGCGGAGGTGCGCTCGCGAGCCTTCCCGGCCCCTGAGCACACATACGGGATGAAGAAGAAGTAAGGGCGGACGGCGGGCCACCCCGGAATGACGGGTAACTCCCTGTAACCTGCTGTAACCCCCTGAATTCTAACGCTTGTCGGCGTAACTTTTGCCTTGAGCCCGCCATATCGTTAGGTTACGGCCCTCTGGCGCCCCGAGACGGGGTGGGGCGCTTTTCCGACCAGTTCTGGAGCCGTGCGTGGCCGATATCTTTCATGAAGTCGACGAGGAAGTCCGGCGCGAGCAGCTCAAGAAGCTGTGGGACCGCTACAGCATCGTCCTGATCGCGGCTGCCGTCCTGATCGTCGCGGGCATCGCGGCCTGGCGGGGCTATGAATATTACGTCACCAAGCAAGCGGCCGAGATCGGCGCCCGCTTCGAGGACGCTGTCACGCTCGCCGAGCAGGGCAAGCAGGCGGAAGCCGAAGCCGCCTTCGCCAAGATCGCTACCGACGCGCCGCAGGGCTACCGTGTGCTGGCGCGCTTCCGCGCCGCGGCGGCGTTGGCGCAGACGAAACCCTCGGACGGCGCAAAGGCCTATGATGCACTTGCTGCCGATGGTGCACTCGGTGCGCTGTGGCAGGATCTGGCCGCCGTGCGCGCCGGGCTGCTGCTGGTGGACACGGCACCGCTCGCCGACATGCAGAAGCGCCTCGATCCGCGCGCTGAGCCCGGCCGGCCCTATCGCCATACCGCGCGCGAAATGCTGGCGCTGTCGGCCTGGAAGAACAACGATGCGGCTGCGGCGAAGCGCTATATCGACATGATCGCGGCCGATGCCGAGACGCCGCCGGGCACCCGCTCGCGTGTCGACGTGCTGTCCGCACTGATCGCCGCCAACGGCAAGAGCTGACCCAAGAGCTGAACCATGCGCCGTATCCACCGCGTTATTCTGTTGACCGCCGTGCTTGGGCTGATGTCGGCGCTGGCCGGCTGCTCGAATTTCGATCCCGACAACCTCGACGTCTTCGGCCTCAACGAGAAGAAGAAGCTGCCGGGCGAGCGCAAGGATGTGTTTCCGGAAGGCGTGCCGGGTGTGACCCAGGGCATTCCGCCGGAATACCTCAACCGGGGCACGCCGCCGGCAGAGACCGCGCTGGCGTCTCCCGATGGCGCCGCCGGCGAGACCAAGACCGCCGCCGCGCCTCCCGCCGAAGAGGCGAAGCCGAAGGCCAAGCCGAAACCGAAGCCCCGCGTGGCCACCCGTCCGACGCGGGTGATGGTGCAACCGGCCGCGCAGGAGCAGCAGCCGGCCGCGGCGTGGCCCGAACAGCAACAACAGCAACAACAGCAGCAGCCCGCGGCGCAGTCGTCGTGGCCGGCACAGAACCAGTCCTCAAGCACGGCGCCTTGGCCGTCCTCGCCGGCGCCGGGCACCTTCTCGAAGCAGTAATTCGGCCGCTCCGGGCCGGCCGAGCCCGGACTCCCGACCGATGTCCCGAAATCTTGCTGGATGCCGGGTCCACGGGCGTTGCGTGCGCCGGGAATGACGTGCCTTTTGCGTTCGCGCGACAGCGGATAAAGAAATCAAATGAGCTTCACCATTGCCATTGTCGGCCGGCCCAATGTCGGCAAATCCACGTTGTTCAACCGGCTGGTGGGCCGTCGCCTGGCGCTGGTCGACGACCGCCCCGGCGTGACGCGCGACCGCCGCGAGGGCGAGGGCCGCCTGGGCGATCTCGATTTCACGGTGGTCGATACCGCCGGCCTTGAGGAAGCCGCGCCTGAGACGTTGTCGGGCCGCATGCGGGCACAGACCGAAACGGCGATCGGTCAGGCCGACGCCATCTTCTTCATGATCGATGCGCGTGTCGGTCCGACGCCGGAAGACCAAGCCTTCGCGGCGCTCGTGCACAAGTCCGGCAAGCCGGCCGTGTTGATCGCCAACAAATGCGAAGGCAAGGCCGGCGAATCCGGCCGCTTTGAGGCCTATGCGCTGGGGCTCGGCGAGCCGATTCCGCTCTCGGCTGAGCACAATGAAGGTATGGCTGATCTCTACGACGCGCTGATCGCCGCGCTGCCGGAGAAGACGGCCGAGCAACGCGCGCGCGTGGCTCATACCGGGCCGCAGCCGATCCGCGTCGCCATTGTCGGTCGGCCCAATGCCGGCAAATCGACGTTGATCAATCGCCTCATCGGCGAGGACCGGCTGCTGACCGGGCCGGAAGCTGGCATCACCCGCGATTCCATCGCGGTCGATTTCGAATGGCACGACCATCCGTTCAAGCTGCACGATACGGCGGGCATCCGGCGGAAATCGCGCATCGACGAGAAGCTGGAGAAATTGTCGGTCGCCGACGCGCTCAATGCGATCCGTTTCGCCGAAGTCGTTGTCGTGCTGCTCGATGTCGAGAACGCGTTCGAGGAGCAGGACCAGCGCATCGCCGATCTGGTCGAGCGCGAAGGCCGGGCCATCGTCTTCGCGGTCAACAAGTGGGACCTGAAGGAAAAAAAGGTCGGCGAGATCTCCAAGCTGCGTATCCTGGCGGAAGAGAAGCTCACGCAGTTGAAAGGCGTGCCGCTGGTCGCCGTGTCGGCGTTGACCGGCGAGGGGCTCGATCGCCTGATGCAGGCGATCATCGATGCACACGCGGTCTGGAATAAGCGCGTCTCGACCTCCGCGCTCAATCGCTGGTTCGAGGAAGCGGTGAGCGCGCATCCGCCGCCGGCGGTCTCGGGCCGCAGGCTCAGGCTCAATTACATCACCCAGGCGAAATCCCGCCCGCCCAGTTTCGTCGTGTTCTGCACGCGCGCCGACGCGGTCCCAGACGCCTATTTGCGCTATTTGGTGAATTCCCTGCGCGAGGCTTTCGAGTTGCCGGGCACGCCGATCCGGCTGACGTTGCGCGAAAAAGATAATCCATTCAAAGGTCGAGCCAAGCGCAAGAACTGAGAAGGCCGCCACCGGGCGGCCTTCTGTTGTCGTGTTCCGGCGATCTTATTTGCGATCGTTACTTGCGCGCGCAGATCGCGTTCATCGCCTTGGCTGGCCCGCATTTGGCGGCCGAGGCCTCGATGTGCGGAGCCAGAGGCGTATCGGCGGCGCAGACGGCCGACACGATCACTTCATCGGCGTTGCAGGCAACAGAACAGCCGCTGGCGCTGCAGTCGCTGTCGCCGAGCACGATCACGCGCAGTCTGGTGTCCGGTGGCCCCTGATCGCCTTTGTCGCCGCGCGGTCCCGCGTCGCCGCGCTCGCCTTTCGGCCCGGCGGGGCCGGGAGAGCCGGCGGGGCCCCGTTCGCCGGCCATGCCGGTCGTGCCCGTGTCGCCGCGCGGTCCCGGTTGACCGGCCGGTCCTTGCGGTCCTTCGAAGCAACCGGCCAGAAGAAAGGCTACGGCGACCAGCGCCGATGCCGTCAGTATTCGCATCCTAACCCCCCAAATGTGTGCCGCAGAATCGGGTGCGCGGCGCGTTAGGCTAACGGGGATGCGGATGAGTCGAAATCACGCAGATGGAATGGACGTCGCGAAAGCTCGCGGCGTGCTTGCGTGGCAACGCGGCCGTTATCAGGATGGCGCGTGGAAGGTCAGGAACTTCTTCGACGGATAGTCGTAGACCTTGCCGCTCTCATTGCAGGCCGGCAGGCACAGCGGCAGCAGCGCCTTCACCACATCCTCCGGCGCCGGCAGCGCGTCGAGGTCGGCGCCGGGCCAGCCGGATGCGAACATACGTGTTCGTGTCGGTCCGGGATTGAAGGCGTTGACGCGGACATTGGTGGTCGCGGTCTCGGCCGCGTAGACCTGCACCATCATGTTGAGCGCGGCCTTCGACATCGCATAAGGCCCGGTATAGGCCTTGCCGAGCCAGCTCAGGCCCGACGTGACGAACACCGCGCGGCCGGCGGGCGAGGCCTTCAGCAGCGGGTCCATGGTGCGGATGAGCTGCCAGTTGGCGGTGACGTTCACCGCGAACAGGTTGTCCCAGTCCTTCGGCTCGACATGGCCGAACGGCGACAGCGGCCCGAGGATGCCGGCATTGCCGATGAGCACATCGAGACGTTTGTATCGTTCGTGCAAGGCCAGCGCGAGCCGGGCGATGCCGTCCATGTCCTTCATGTCGACCGGCACCAAGGTGGCCGAGCCGCCGACGGCCTTGATCTTGTCATCGAGCTCTTCCAGCCCGCCGACGGTGCGCGCCACTGCCACGACATGGGCACCGGCTTCGGCCAGCGCCAGCGCGAGCGCCGCGCCGATGCCGCGCGAGGCGCCGGTGACGAGCGCGATCTTGTCGGTGAGGGGCTTGGAGGTGTCGGTCATGTCGTCCTTCGTCATGCCCGGCCTTGTGCCGGCATCCACGCCTTTCTTTATTGCCGGTGTTTTAAAGACGTGGATGGCCGGGACAAGCCCGGCCATGACGGCTTCTGAGACTTGAGCCTAAATCGCTTCGGCGAGCAGCGAGAGCTGGCGCGGGCTGGTCTCCTGCAGGATCTGGTCGGTCAGCGGCGTCGGATAATCGCCGGTGAAGCAGTGATCGGTGTATTTCGGCTTCGCCGGATCGCGGCCGGGCTCGCCCATGGCGCGGTAGATGCCGTCGACCGAGAGGAAGGCGAGCGAGTCGGCGCCGATGAACTGGCGCATGCCTTCGAGATCGTGCGTGGCGGCCAAGAGCTTCTCGGCGTCGGGCGTATCGATGCCGTAATAGTCGGGATGCTTGATCGGCGGCGAGGAGATGCGGAAGTGCACTTCCTTGGCGCCGGCGTCGCGCATCATTTGAACAATCTTCCGCGAGGTGGTGCCGCGCACGATGGAATCGTCGACCAGCACGATGCGCTTGCCTTCGACCACCGCGCGATTGGCCGAGTGCTTCATGCGCACGCCCTGATCGCGGATCGCCTGCGTCGGCTGGATGAAGGTGCGGCCGACATAGTGGTTGCGGATGATGCCGAGCTCGAAGGGAATGCCGGATTCCTGCGCGAAGCCGAGCGCGGCCGGCACGCCGGAGTCCGGCACCGGCACGATGACATCGGCCGCGGGACAGGACTCGCGGGCGAGCTCGGCGCCCATGGCCTTGCGCACTTCGTAGACGGGGCGGCCGCCGACGATGGAATCGGGACGGGCGAAATAGATGTATTCGAAGATGCAGGGCCGTGCCGGCTGCGGCGGGAACGGCTTGTGCGATTGGAAGCCGTCCTCGTCGAAAATCACGACTTCGCCGTTCTCGACGTCGCGCACATAAGTGGCGCCGATGATGTCGAGGGCGCAGGTCTCGGAGGCGAGGATCGGGCAGCCGTCGAGCTTGCCGATGACCAGCGGGCGGATGCCGAGCGGATCACGCGCACCGACCAGCTTCTTGTTGGTGAGGCCGACGAAGGCATAGGCGCCTTCGAGCTGGCGCAGGCCGTCGATGAAACGGTCGACGAACTGATTGCGCTGAGAACGGGCGACCAAATGCAGGATCACCTCGGTGTCAGTGGTCGACTGCATCATGGCGCCTTCGCGCACGAGGTCGCGGCGCAGCTTGATGCCGTTCGTCAGGTTGCCGTTATGGCCGACGGCGAAGCCGCCGGCGTTCAACTCGGCGAACAGCGGCTGCACGTTGCGCAGGATGGTCTCGCCGGTGGTCGAATAGCGGACGTGGCCGATGGCCGAGGTGCCGGGCAGGCGGTCGATTACCTCCCGTCTGGCAAAAGCGTCGCCGACGAGGCCGAGACGGCGCTCGGAGTGGAAGCGGTTGCCGTCGAAGGAGACGATACCGGCGGCTTCCTGGCCGCGGTGCTGAAGCGCGTGCAGACCGAGGGCGGTAATCGCTGCCGCATCGGGGTGGTTGAAGATGCCGAAGACCCCGCACTCTTCCCGGAGACGATCGGCATTCGGGTCGAAGTCCGTGGCCGTCTGGACGAGATTCTGCGGGGGTTTTTGCATCGCTATCGCGTTCCGGTGGTCTGTTTCGGTGCCGGTGCGTCCGAGCGCTGATCCGGCGGCGCATCGTCCTGGTCTTCCGGCTTCGGCCTCTTCAACCGCTTCAAGATGGTGCTTTCAGGGTCATCCGGCAACATGGACATCAACCATTGTCCCGTACTTTGCAGCACGACTTTCGACTTGGCCCCGCGCACCCATTCCGGCTGGCTGCGGTCCGGCACCAGCCAGGCGAAGAACAGGAAGGCGACGACGACGATGAGCAGCCCGCGGCCGAGGCCGAACAGGAAGCCGAGCGTGCGGTCGAGCGCGCCGACCCGGCTGTCGAGGATCATGTCGGAAATGCGCACGGTGATGATCGACACGATCAGCAAGGTCAGCAGGAAGGTGCCGCCGACGGTCACGCCGGTCGCCACCATGTCGTTGCTGAAGTACTGCTTCGCCGTCGGCAGCAGCTTGGCGTAGGCGTAGAGCGTGGTCAGCGCCGCGACGCCCCAGGCGCCGATCGAGAGGATCTCGCGCATGAAACCGCGGATCATCGCCAGAAGGCCGGAGATCAGCATGACCACCAGAAGGAGGATGTCGAGCAGCGTGATCGGCATCAGGGGCTCATGCGCTCCGCGGATAAGAGCCATTCCGGCCTGTCGCCGCGCCCAAGGCGGTGGCGAATCCGGCACCGCGCAGGCGGTCCGGAACAGGGCGGCAGTGGCAAACGTAAGTGCTTAGGTTCTCGACCAATTCTGCACCGGCCGCCGCGGGACAAAGCGGTGGCCGGGGCCGATTTTGACGCCCCGTGTATAGCGGGGCGTCACGGGGACGTCACCCGTCTTGTCGATCCGGTTTGGCCCGATTGGCCGGCCGGCCCTGGGCGGCGAGATCGGCGACGAGGCTCGTCAGGTTGCCGGCATAGGAGATCTGGAGGCCGTCGCCGCCCTCGGCGCGCGCCGCTTCCGGTACCACCGCGCGCGCAAAGCCCAGTTTGGCGGCTTCCTTCAGGCGCGTCGCGCTCTGCGCCACCGGCCGCACCGCGCCGGACAGCGAGATTTCGCCGAAATAGACACCGTCGGCGGGTAACGGCGCGTTCACCATCGACGACACAAGGGCCGCCGCCACCGCGAGATCGGCGGCCGGCTCACTGATGCGCAGGCCGCCGGCGACATTGAGATAGACGTCGTGGCCGCCGAGCCGCACGCCGCAATGCGCCTCCAGAACGGCGAGCACCATCGACAACCGGCTCGAATCCCAGCCGACGACCGAACGGCGCGGCGTGCCGAGGGTGGAGGGGGCGACCAAAGCCTGGATCTCCACGAGCAGCGGCCGCGTGCCCTCGATGCCGGCGAACACCGCAGTGCCGGGCGAGCCCAGATCGCGCTCCGACAAAAACAGCTCGGACGGATTGGTGACTTCGCGTAGGCCGAGACCCGTCATCTCGAACACGCCGATTTCGTCGGTCGGGCCGAAGCGGTTCTTGGCCGCGCGCAGCACGCGGAATTGATGTGAGCCTTCGCCCTCGAAGGACAGCACGGCATCGACCATGTGCTCGACCACGCGCGGACCGGCGATCTGGCCGTCTTTGGTGACGTGGCCGACCAGGATCACGGTGGCGCCGGACTTCTTGGCGAAGCGGATGAGCGTCTGCGCTGAACCGCGCACCTGCGTCACCGTGCCGGGCGCGGACTGGACCGTGTCGGTCCACATGGTCTGAATGGAGTCGATGATGATGAGCTTGGGGATATTGCCTTCGGACACCGTGGCGAGGATGTCCTCGACCGAGGTCTCCGAGGCGAGCTCAACCGGCGCATCGCGAAGCCCTAAGCGTTCGGCGCGCAGCCGCACCTGCGCCACCGCCTCTTCGCCGGAAATATAGACGACGCGGTGGCCGGCGCGGGCCAAGGCCGCGGTGGTCTGAATGAGCAGCGTCGATTTGCCGATGCCGGGATCGCCGCCCAGGAGCAGCACCGAGCCGCGCACGAAGCCGCCGCCGGTGACGCGGTCCAGTTCGCCGATGCCCGACACCAGGCGCGGGGCATCCATCGCGTCGCCGGTCAAAGGCTCCAGCGCGAACAGCCGGCCCTTGCCGGGCTTGCGCAGGCTCGACGGCTTGTCGGCGCCTTCCTCGGAGAGCGTGTTCCACTCGCCGCAGGCCTCGCACTTGCCCTGCCAGCGGTTGAAGGCCGCGCCGCAGTTCTGACAGATGAAGGAGAGGGAGCGGCGGGACATGGGGAATCGCCTTGGAATGGTCATTACGACGCTACCGGCGCCGTGAGAACATTACAAGAACATTTTCTTGTCTAAAGATAGAGATAACAGCGGTGAGACTGGTGCGGGTGGGTGAAAGTGGCCGTGTTACCTCTAAGGTAACATTTCTAGGGGAAATGATTAGGTTCGCTATTAGCTAATCTATGCGTTGTGCATAGGGTGTACGGAATTTCTGTCTGATTGAAATTTGAGTCGGACTGAAAGCACAAAGACCCGCAGGGCGTCCCCTACGGGTCTTTGCTCCGAACCTCCCGCTCCGACGGGAGGCTACTAAGAAGGGTCGCGGTGGCCCTTCTTGCGCCGGTAGCGTCCTTGCGGACGTTTCCAGGCACGCCAGCTAGGTACTGATACGGGGAACCGATCAGCCGACGGGCGAATCGGTTCCCCACCGCGCTTACCTAGCGCGAGGAAAATAACTTAGGCGCGGCGGTGTTAAGCGCGGCGATGTGCGATTATCCACCGCGCATTCGGGCAAAAACTCAGAATCTTGGGGGAAAGCGGGTACTGCGAGGGAGGTTGCGGGTGTCAAAACGCAAGGTGGAGGCCTTTGAGGCGCCAGTCGCAGCAGAACGTGCGACCTAAGCGAGATCGCCGGGACCAGCCCGGCCATGACACGCCTTTAAGCCCAATATACCCGATGATACCTGCGCCCCAGGCTCGTCAGCACCTCATATCCAATGGTGCTGGCGCGCAGGCGCGATCGTCGCTGCTCCCCAATAGCAGCGGCCCTCATTGGAGGCTGGCCGGCAGCCGTGGTACTGTAGTTACCGACCCGGCCCCCGGAGACGCCATGAGACCGTCAGCCTTGGTCCGCCAACACATCGACCGCGTGCGGGAGGCGATCTCGCACTACCCTGTTCGCAACCCGAGGCTTTTCGGATCGTCGGCGCGGGACGAAGACCGTCAGGACAGCGATCTGGACATCCTGGTCGATCCTGAGCCGCGGACGACGCTCTACGATCTCGCCGAACTCGAGATGGAGCTTGAGGCGATCCTCGGCTGCAAGGTCGATATCCGCACGCCGGGCGATCTGGCGCGGGAGGTCGCCGACCGCGTGGCGCCGGATATTCGGCCGATGTGATGACCGCCAAACCTGCCGTCGTCGACGAAAGGCTTCGCGATATCGTCACGTGGGGGGAAGCGCTCGCGCGCCACATCGCGGGCATGACGCCGGCCGAATTTCTCGCCGACGAAAAGACGCATCATGCGGCCTTGAAATGCATCGAAGCGATCGGCGAGGCCGCCAAGGAGATATTGAAGTCAGAGCCGAGCTTCGATCTTCGTCATCCCGACCTCAAGCTGAAGGCGGCGGCCAGGATGAGAGACCGTCTCTCGCACAGCTATCGCGACACCGATCTCGGCGTCGTTTGGGCGACCGGGACGACGTCCGTGCCAAGAACGGTCGCAGCGGCGGCGAGTATTCTCGCTCAACTTAAACCACCAGCGGCGCATTGAACGCCTTTTGATCCGCGGCTCAGTGTCGGTTCTGGAAGGGGCTCTTCATCAAACCCGATACACCCGGTGATAGCGCCGGCTGAGATTGGTCAGCACTTCGTAGCTGATCGTGCCGGCCTTGTTGGCGAGATCGTCGACCGTGATCTCGTCGCCGATCAAGGTCACCAGATCGCCGCGCCGCACGGCGTTCTCCGGCAAAGCGGTGATGTCGACCGCAGCCAAGTCCATCGAGATGCGCCCCGCGATCGGGCAGCGCTTGCCGGCGACGATGGCGTCGGCACCCGGCGCCTCGTCGGTCGAACTCGCCGCGCGCAAGTATCCGTCGCCATAGCCGACGGCGATAACGGCGATGCGCGACGCATGCCGCGCCGTCCACACCGCGCCGTAACCGATGGCCTCGCTTTTGCCCACATGGCGCACCTGCAAGACATGCGCGTCGAGCCGCACCGCCGGCCGCATCGGATTGCTATGGCCGGGCGTCGGATTGCCGCCATAAAGCGCGATGCCTGGCCGCACCATGTCGCAATGCGTGGTGTTGCCGAGGAACACGCCGGACGACGCCGCGAGCGAGGAGGGGATGCCGCGATACAAAAGCCGCACCTCGCGGAACAGCCGGATTTGCCGGTCGTTGAGCGGATGTTCGGGCTGATCGGCGCAAGCGAGATGGCTCATCAAGAGCGTGATGCCGTGGTTCTCGGCGCGGATGCGCGGCGCCAGCGCGGCCGCTTCATTGGCCGAGATGCCGAGCCGGTTCATGCCGGTGTCGACATGCAGCGCCGCGCCGCCGCGCCAGGCCTGGGCGGCGCAGAAGGCGTCCCATTCGGCGAGCTCGACGAGGCTGCCGATCACCGGCCGCGCGCGCGTCTCGGCGAAGGCTGACGCCGTGCCGGGCAGGAGGCCGTTGAGCACATAGATCGCGGACTCGGCCGCCACCGCGCGCAGGCGGCGGGCCTCTTCGAGATCGGCGACAAAGAAGGTCTTGCAGCCGGCGCGCGCGAGTCGCGCGGCCACCTGCTCCAGGCCGCAGCCATAGGCATCGGCCTTCACCACCGCGGCGCATTCCGATGGCGTCGCGCGCCGTCCGATCAGGCGCCAGTTGTGTTCGATGGCGGCAAGATCGACGGTGAGGATGCCGCCGGCCTGATCGGCGGGCGGTCCGGCGGTGACGGGAGTCGCGGCGGGCGCGATGTCCGGCGGCGTCAGGTCGGGCGGCGGGAGGGTTTCGACAGTGGCCATGCGCATCGTTTAGCGGCAAGGCGCCGTTGCGTCCATGCCAAGCCTAGCCGAAATGATCGGGCAGATGGTCGCTATGGGCCAAGTTCGAGAACTTGGTGATGTGTCCATCGAACTGTAGTTCGACGGTGCCGGTCGGTCCGTGGCGCTGCTTGGCGACGATGACTTCGGCCTTGCCGCCGACCTTCTCGCCGTCCGCCATCCATTGCGCGAACTTCTCGCGGTCGGATTCTAACGGCTTGCGCATTACGTGGTAATATTCTTCGCGATACACGAAGAGCACCACGTCGGCGTCCTGCTCGATCGAGCCCGATTCACGCAAGTCGGAAAGCTGCGGATGCTTGTCCTCGCGGCTTTCCACCTGACGCGACAGCTGCGACAGCGCGATCACCGGCACCATCAGTTCCTTGGCCAGCGCTTTCAGCCGCGTCGTGATCTCGGTGATTTCCTGCACGCGGTTTTCCGATGCGCGCTTGCTCGATCCCGACAACAGTTGCAGATAGTCGATCACCAGCAAATCGAGGCCGCGCTGGCGCTTGAGCCGGCGCGCGCGCGCCGCGAGCTGCGCGATCGAGATGCCGCCGGTCTCGTCGACATAGAGCGGCAGGTGCTGCAGCTTGATCGAATAGTCTTTGATCTTCTCGAACTGAACGTCGCTGATGCCGCCGCGGCGGATCTGGTTCGACGAAATTTCGGTCTGCTCGGCGATGATACGCGTGGCGAGCTGCTCGGCCGACATTTCGAGCGAGAAGAAGCCGACAATGCCGCCATTGGCCGTTTCGGTGTGGCCGTCCGGCCGGACTTCGCCGGCGCGCCAGGCCGCGGCCACATTGAAGGCGATGTTGGTCGCCAGCGCGGTCTTGCCCATGCCGGGACGGCCGGCGAGCACGATCAAGTCGGACTTCTGCAAGCCGCCCATCAGCCGGTCGAGGTCGTCGAGGCCGGTGGCGATGCCCGATAATTTGCCGTCGCGCTGGAAGGCATGCGCCGCCATGTCGATGGCGGTGGTCATCGCCTGCGAGAAGCGCTGGAAGCCGCCGTCGTAGCGGCCGCTCTCGGCGAGGTCGAACAGCTTCTTTTCGGCGTCCTCGATCTGGTTGCGCGGCGCGAAGTCGACCGGCGCGTCGTAGGCGACATTGACCATGTCCTCGCCGACCTGAATCAGCGAGCGGCGGATGAACAGGTCATAGACCGTCTGGCCGTAGTCCTCGGCGTTGATGATGGTCGTCGCCTCGGCGGCGAGGCGGGCCAGATACTGGCTCACCGTCAGCCCGCCGATGTCGATATTGGCGTCGAGGAAGGTCTTGAGCGTCACCGGGGTGGCGATCTTGCCGGCGCGAATCAGGTCGCGCGAGATCTGGTAGATCTTCTCGTGGATCGGCTCGAAAAAGTGTTCCGGGTTCAGGAAGTCGGAAACGCGGTAAAACGCCTCGTTATTGACGAGGATCGCGCCCAACAGGCCTTGCTCCGCCTCGATATTGTGCGGAGCGGAACGGTAGTGTGGTGCAGGGGCTTCGACCTGCTTGCGGACGACTGATTCGAGAGGGGCCATGTCTGTGCTTACCCGGTAATTGTGGCATAGCACGCGCAATTCTGGCGGCACGGCGGCGAACGTGCTTGCGCACGTAATTCACACCGGTGAATCAAT